>JAPLMQ010000312.1 GCA_026386955.1 Planctomycetota bacterium | reverse complement strand
GGGCCGCAGCGGGGCCCGGAGCGACGCCCCGCGGGACCGGACCGGGCTTTGGAGCCGCGGGAAACCCCGCCCAAGAGCGTTCGCCGCCCGGCGCGGCGGCGAGGCCGGGTTGTTCAGAGGGGTCATGTGGCACCAGACCATCACTCCCCGCGCAGCTGCGCCGGCGTCAGCTCGTTCAGCAGCGGCTTGCCCGCGCGGTATCGCTCCAGGTTCTGCGTGAAGATGTCCCACACGCGGGGCGGGTAGCTCTGCGTCTCGCCCGAGCCGGAGATGTGGGGCGTGAGGATGACGTTGGGCATCGACCAGAGCGGGTGCTCGGGCGGGAGCGGGTATTGGTAATGCGTGTCGAGCGCGGCGCCGGCGATCCAGCCCTCGCGGAGCGCACGAAGAAGCGCAGCCTCCTGGATGAGCGGCCCGCGCGCGGGGTTGAGCAGGCAGGCGTGCGGGCGCAGGGCCCGCAGCTCCGGCTCGCCGATGGAGCCGCGCGAGGCGGGCGTCAGCGGCATGGCGATCACCAGGAAGTCGAGCCCCTTGAGGAAGTCGAAGCGCTGCTCGAGCGTGAAGAGGCGGTCGGGCATCGTGCCCTCGGGGTCGCCCGTCCCGGGGACGACGTAGTGGTTCGGCCGGGCCTTCACGCCGTGGCGGGTGAGGACGTGGACCGTGAGCCCCATCGCCTTGGCGAGCCGGGCGGTCTGCCGCGCGAGCCCGCCGTAGCCCCAGAAGCCGACGGTGGAGCCGCGGACCTCGCGCTGGAAGCGCTTGTGGCGGTCCCAGGTCTTCGCGTCCTGGTTGCGGAGCATGCCGCGCACGTCGCGGGCGAGGTTGACGATCATCGCGATGGTCCACTCGCCGATGGGCGCGTCGAAGACGCCCAGGGCGTTGGAGGCGCGGATGCCGCGCGTGGGGAAATCGAAGGGGAGCGTCTGCTCATAACCGGCCGAGGCGAGCTGCACCCAGCGCACGCGCTCCATCGCGGGGAGGTTGGTCGGCATCACGCCTGACGAGAAGAGGATGTCGGCGTCGCGCAGCCATTCGACGGGCCACGCGCCGGCCTTCTCGCCGTGGACGCCCGCGGAGGGCTCGTCGCGCAGGACCAGCTCGATGTCGGGCATCTCCGCGAGGCGCTGCGTGAGCGGGTCGAAGCGCGGGACGGTGACGAGGACCTTGAGTCGGGGCATGGGGAGCCTTGTTGAATTGTTAGCCGGAAGCGCAAGCGACGGGACTGGGGTCGAACAATCAACTGCCGTGCTGAAATATGCGAGACGCTTTCAATGTAAATCGGATGGGATGATTGGAAGTCCACCGGGAGTCGTTGCCAGGCTGCAAACGGGTCGACCCTCGTCCCGTCGCTTGCGCTTCCGGCTAACAAATCCATCCTCCAACCCTCACGTCGTCAACACCTTCCCCGGCACGGAGTTGAACTCCCCCGTCCCCGGCACGAACGGGAACAGCCGCTTCACCTCGTCGCTGATCGTCAGGCCCAGGCCCGGTGTCGTCGGCGGCAAGATGTGGCCGTCCTTCATCTGGAACGAGTCGCCCATGATCCGCTTGTGCAAGTCGGCGAAGTCGGGCGGCACCTCCAAAATGCACGTGTTCCCCGCGGCGAAGCCGGCGTGGATGTTCTGCATCAACGAGCCCGCGGCCCCCCAGGCGTGCGTCGCGATGCGCTTCCCGCGGGCCTCGAGCTCCTTGGCGATGATCATGAACTCGCCGATGCCGCCCACGTACGACGCATCGGGCTGCGCGATGTCGAAGCTGTCGCGGCGGAGGTACTCCCGCCACTCGCTCATCGTCGAGAGGCACTCGCCCCCGGCGATGGGCACGTCCGTCCCCGCGGCAAGCTCGGCGTACGCGGCCGCATCGGAGTAGGGCAGCGGCTCCTCGAAGAAGAAGAGCCCGTGCGGGCGCACCGCCTGCATCACCGCGGCGGCGGTCTTCAAATCCCACACGCCCACGGGGCTGTTTCCCATGTGGCCGTCGAAGAGGATGTCGACCTCCTTGCCGACGTGCTTGCGGAGGAAGGCCGCCTTGTCCCCCTCGAACGCGGCGATGGAGGAGGCGTCGGTCCCGCCGTCGTCGAAGGCGCCGTTTTCCACCTTGCCCGCGCCGACCTTGAACGCGCGGAAGCCCAGGCCGTGGTAGTAGTCGACCTTCTCAGCGAGGCGCGACTTGGGGTAGTTGCTCGGCCCGCCGGTGGCGTAGCCCTTGAGCCTCTTGTGCTTCGCGCCGCCAAGGAGCTCGTGCACCGGCTTTTTCACGGCCTTGCCCATCAGGTCCCAGAGCGCGGCTTCGATCGCGGTGAGCACGATCGCCCCCACGCCGACGCGGCACCAGAAGTTGCCGCAGTGGAACATCCGCCGCCAGAGCTCGGCGATCTGCGGGCCGACGGGCTTCGTCGGGTCGAGCTTCTGCCCCACGAGGATGGGGCGGAAGAAGGCGACGATCTCGGGGACAATCTCGGGGCAGAAATAGCCGGCGTAGGTCTCGCCCACGCCGACCGGTCCGCCCCCGGTGTGGATCTCGACGAACGCGGCCGAGCGCAGCTTGCGGACCTCGAGGATGAACCGGTCGTTGGTGCACGGGCCGGTGAGCAGGACGGTGCGGACGTCGGTGATGGTGAGCAAGGGAACCCCTTGGGCAAGTGGCGTGCGATGGCGCGGAGGAGCCGAGGTTGGCCGCGCGAATGGCATCGTAGTGTGATGCAATCCGTGCAGGCGTCAAACGCAGGAGCGCGGCGGCAAGCGACGCATCTGATCAGAGCCGGACACTGTGTGTCCGGAGTTCGGGCGAAAGCGGTACTCCGCTCGCACGACGTGCGGGCGTCGATGACGCCGTCAAACGCAGATGAGTCGCTCGAAAACAAGCCTTCCGCGCAGGCATCACGTGAAACCAAGCGGCCCACGGCGGCCGACGATTCGCGCGGGTGGAGTACCGCCTCGCCCGGCCATCGGACACATAGTGTCCGGCTCTGATCAGACGAATTTCAGGCGATTCCCGCGCCTCGCCCCGCCGGCTCAATCCCGGTGTTTCGCGTGGCAATCCTTGCAGGAACCCACGATCGGCTTGAAGGCCGCCGAGAGCGTCTGCGGATTGCGCTCGCCCGAAGTGATGAGCGTCTCAAACGCCTGGGCCCGGCGTTGCTCGGCGGAGAGCAGGGCCGCGAAATCGGCGCCGGCCTTCTTCGTGTGCTCGCTGGGGATCAACAAACGCAGCGCGTCGGCAAGCCGGCCCGCCTCGGCGGCGATGACCACCGACGGCCTCCCGGGCGACTTTCCGGGTGACTTTTCGGGGGACGGTTGCCAGCCCGCCTTCTCCGCGGCCTTGAGGCGGTCCAACGCCTCGTCGATCTCCAGCATCCCCTTGACGAACCCCACAGGCGGCGTGAGCTCCGGGAACTTCGCGGAGACCGCGTCGATCCGCGCGGCAGGCAACGGCCTGGCCTCCGCGGTGCAGCGGTAGAGCCCGGCGAATTCCGGCGCGGTGCCCGAGACCTTCATCAGCGCCGTCGCCTTTTCGTTGTCCATCCATCCGAGCGAAACCGCCACCGCGCCCGACGCTCCCGCGCTGCGGTGCTTGCCGTGGTGGCAGTGCATGTAGACCGGCCCGTCGGCGGCGAGGTCGCGCGTCGCGCGGGTCAGCTCCAGCAGGCGGGCCTCGTCGAAGCCGTTGTAGCCGATGGGCAGGTGGACGTAGCGCATGCCGTGGGCCTTGGCCCGGACCAGGTCGGGCTCGGCCCCGTCGACGCTGATGATCGACTTGATGCCCATCGCCGCGAGCGAGTCGAAGCCTTCGTCGCCCTCGGGGACTCCGCCGGAGATCAGGCGGGCGTCGTAGGTCACCACGTTTTCCAAGCCCGGGAGGGCCACTGGCGCGGCGGCGCCCAGCGCGGGGATCGCGGCCTTGGCCGGTGCGGCGGCGGATGAGGCGGCGGCCGATGCGGGCATCCTCTCGGCCGCGGAATCGGTGCTGCATGACGCCAGCGCGCACGACATGCTTGCCAGCGCCACCGCGGCGATCCATCCGGTTCGTCGGTTCTTCGCCATGGGAATGCTCTTTCGGAATCGAACCAATCTAAACCAATTCGCTGACGAAACGAAAACCAACCCAAGCCCACGGATCCCGCAGCAACGGGTTCCGTGGGGTTTTCGGGCGTCGTCCAGGCGTGGTGAAATCCATCACGCGCCTTGGATGAGCTGCGCGTGACGCGAGGCCGACCCCACCGAACCCGACGGCGTACCGTCGGGATCAGTGGGCTTGGCTCTTGGATCGTCCGGAGGGGTCGCATGCCACGCGTGCGACGCCCGACAAAGCAGCCTCCGCCCTCGCTTTTTCCCCCGCGCCGGCGATAATCCCCCGTCCCCCACCAACCCCCGCACGCGAGCGACCCCTCCATGGCCAACACGCCCGAATCCTCGACCAAGATCATCTACTCCATGGTCGGCGTCTCCAAACGCTACGAGAAGAAGGACGTCCTCAAGGACATCTACCTCTCCTACTTCTACGGCGCGAAGATCGGCGTCCTTGGCCTCAACGGCTCGGGCAAGTCCTCGCTCCTGCGCATCCTCTCGGGCGACGACAAGGAGTTCGAGGGGCAGATCCAGATCTCCCCGGGCTACACCGTCGGCTTCATCCCGCAGGAGCCGAAGCTCGACGAGAACGCCACCGTCCGCGAGATCGTCACCCAAGGTGCGAAGGCGACGCTCGATTTGCTCGAGGAGTTCAACACGCTCTCCGACCAGATGGCCGAGCCGATGTCCGACGCGAAGATGAACAAGATGCTCGAGCGCCAGGGCAACCTGCAGGAGAAGCTCGAGGCGGCCAACGCCTGGGAGCTCGACTCGCACCTCGAGCACGCGATGGACGCGCTGCGCTGCCCGCCGCCGGAGTCGAAGATCGGCCCGCTCTCGGGCGGCGAGCGCCGCCGCGTGGCGCTCTGCAGGCTGCTGATCGAGAAGCCCGACATCCTCCTGCTCGACGAGCCGACGAACCACCTCGACGCCGAAAGCGTCGCCTGGCTCGAGGAGCACCTCCGGCGGTACGAGGGCACCGTCATCGCCGTGACGCACGACCGCTACTTCCTCGACAACGTCGCGACGTGGATCCTCGAGCTCGACCGCGGCAGCGGCATCCCCTGGAAGGGCAACTACACCTCCTGGCTGGAGCAGAAGGGCAACCGCCTCGCCGTCGAGGAGAAGCAGGAGAGCAACCGGCAGAAGGCGCTCAAGCGCGAGCTGGAGTGGGTGCGCAAGAGCCCGCAGGCGCGGCAGTCCAAGAGCAAGGCCCGCCTGGAGGCGTACGACAAGATGGTGGCCGAGCAGGAGGAGGCACGCGCCTCCGACGTCGAGATCTACATCCCGCCCGGGCCGCACCTGGGGCAGTTGGTGATCGAGGCGAAGGGGCTGGCCAAGTCCTACGGCGACCGGCTGCTGTTCGAGAACGTCTCCTTCTCGCTGCCGCCCAACGGGATCGTGGGGATCATCGGCCCCAACGGCGCGGGCAAGACGACGCTCTTCCGCATCCTCGCCGGCGCGGAGAAGCCCGACGCGGGCACGCTGCGAGTCGCCGACAGCGTGCAGCTCGCCTACGTCGACCAAGCCCGCAGCGTGCTCGACGACAAGCTGCCGGTCTGGTCTGCCATCTCCGACGGGGCCGAGGCGTTCAAGCTCGGGAAGATGGACGTCAACGCCCGGGCCTATGCGGCGCGGTTCTCCTTCACCGGCTCCGACCAGCAGCAGACCGTGGGCACGCTCTCGGGCGGGCAGCGCGGGCGCGTGCACCTGGCCCGTGTGCTGCGCTCGGGCGCGAACGTGCTGCTGCTCGACGAGCCGACCAACGACCTGGACGTGAACACCATGCGGGCCCTGGAGGACGCGCTGGAGCGCTTCGCCGGCTGCGCGGTGGTGATCTCGCACGACCGCTGGTTCCTCGACCGCCTGGCGACGCACATCCTCGCCTTCGAGGGCGACTCGCAGGTGACGTGGTTCGAGGGCAACTTCACAGCGTACGAGGACGACCGCAAGCGCCGCATGGGCGTCGAGGCCGACCAGCCGCACCGGATCAAGTACAGGGCGCTGACGCGCGGGTGATCACCGTGTCGGATCGGCCGCGCGTTGCGTGGCCGCGGGCCGCGTCGCGGCGGGCTGGGTCATGACGGCCCGGTTGGCCGTCTCCTCGACGCGCCACGCCACCGCGTAATCCCATTCCTCGTCCATCGTGTCGTGCCGGGTGACACGGATCACCCAGCGCTTCGCGCCGGACGGCTGCGTCGCGACAGCGGCGAGGCTCGGCAGATAGACGTGCTCGACGTTGTCGATCCGGCTTTCCGACCGCGCGACGACCGTCGGCTCGCCCTGCGCGGGAACGGCCAGCAGCTCCAGATCAAGGTCCGCCAACCGCGGCGCGTCGAGCCAGTAGGGGCGGTCGGTCAGCAGGTCGTTGACCATTCGCCCCATGATCCGGCGATGCCAGGTGAGGATGATCGAGACCTCGCCCGCGATCGGGCCGGGGTCGAGCGCGTAATCGTGATGGCCGCCCGGCGCGAGGCTGGCGTAGGACCATCCGCGCGGCTTCACCCCCGCGGGCGCGTCGGCGGCGACGGGGAACACCCGCCCCGCGGCGAGGATGTGGTAGCTCGCGTCGAGCCGGACGCGTCCGGCCCCGAGATGCTCGTCGAGCGGCTTGCCGGGCAACGCATGCCACGCCGCGGGCTTGCTCGCGCCGGCGAGGAGGATCGCCTTGATCACCTCGGGGCGACGCGCGACGGCGTCGATGCCAGGGATGACGGCAGAGCCGGGCTGCGTAGCCACCGGCCGCGTCGCGGGTACCGTCGCCGAGCCGCCGGAAATCCCCGGCCCGCCCGCGGCCTCGAGCAATCGCGCGACCACCGACGCCACCACCGGCGTCGCGAAGCTCGTCAGCCCGCCCGGGGCGACGATGTCGGGCTTGCAGCGCCCCGCCACCTCGCCGTCGGCCGTCGTGAAGCCGCCGCTGCTCTGCCCGTCGTAATGCCCCACGGCGATCGCGTTGTAGGCGCTGCCCAGCAGCGGCGGCAGCCCTGACGTCTTCTGGTTGTTGACGCCCGCGATCAAAAACGTGCCGCAGTGGTCGACGACATAATCGGCCCGGCGGAGGATCAAGGTGTTGTCCTTGCCCGCGTCGGTGATCCAACTGTTGGTGTAGACATGAGCGATCGGGTCATGGGGCGGCAGGGGGGCGCGGGCGCGGAACAGGCCCGGGCCGAGCCAGTGGCCGGCGGCGTAGCAGTAGACCTGCTCGACGCCCGGCGCGAGGCCCGAGCGCCCGTAGAGGATCCGCGCGGTGGCGTCGGCGTGCGCGTTGGTCTTCGCGGAGCCGCTCGCGGTGTGGAAGGTCACGCCCTCGAAGACGCGGTGCGCGGTGTTGGGGAGGTAGTCGGCCCCGCCGCCCTCGACGTGGCCGAAGACGATGCCGCGCCCGGTGGGCAGGCGCGGGCCAAGCTCCGCGGCGAGCCGGGTGAGGCCGATGAGGTCGGCGTTGCTCGGCGCGGCGTTGCTCGGCGGCGCGGGCTGCGTCGCGGCGGGCGTGTTCGTGGCTGTCGACGTCGTCGGGTCGGCGCGGAGCATCGCAGGCGCGGCGGTCAGCGTGAGCAATGCGGCGGCGATGAGCTTGGCGCGATGCACACCGAAATATAGCAGGCGAATCCGCGCCCAGCGGTGCGCAGGCCCGGCGGCAGCATGCCGTTTGATACGATTGCCCTGCGCATCCGCGCACGGAGCGACACGATGCGCATCGCGGTTTACCTGCAGGACCTCGACCGCACGCGGCAGCCCACCGGGCTGGGCAAGCACGCGATCAACATGACGCGCTGCCTCGCCCGCACGCCCGGCGTCGAACTTCAGATCGTCACGCCCCGCGAAAACCTCGTCGACGGCCGGCTCCCCGAGGGCTCCTATTACGCGGGCATCCCCACCGTCGGCATCCCCCTGCCGCGCAAATACCTGCACCGGCTCTGGGTGCTCAGCGGCCACCCGCGCGTCGACCGCTGGTGCCGCGCCAACGGAAACGACGCCGACTGGGTCTACTCGCCCCTGGAGCTCTACGTGCCCGCGCGGCGGCCGGCGCTGGCGGTGACCGTCCACGACATGCAGCCCTTCGAGATGGACCTGTCCTGGTCGAACTCGATGGAGCACCGCAGCGTCAACGCCCGCTGGCGGACCAAGTTCCCCGCGATCCTCAAGCATTCGCGGCTGCTGCTGGCGGTGTCGGACTTCACCAAGTCCCGGCTGGTCGAGCTGGTCGGCGCGGACCCGGCGCGGATCGCCGTGGTGGGCAACGGGGTGGAGGAGGAGTTCTTCGCGATGGCGGAGCGCCCGCGCGGGGAGTACCTGCAGCGCGAGGGGCCGTACGTGCTGGTGATCGGCGGCTTGTCGGTGCGCAAGAGCGGGCCGGAGGTGCTGGCGGTGGCGCGGGCGCTGGCGCGGCAGGGCTCGCCGGTGCGGATCGTCGTCGCGGGGAAGGGGCAGGCGAAGCTGGAGGAGGAGGCCGCGTCGCTGCCCAACGTGGTCCGGCGCGGGTACGTCGCCGAGGAGGAGATGCCCGCGCTGGTGCGCGGGGCCGAGGCGGTGATGGTCCTGTCGCGCTACGAGGGATTCGGGATTCCCGCGGCCGAGGCGATGGCGGCGGGGACGCCGGCGGTCGTGTCGGGCCACGCGTCGCTGCGCGGCGTGGTGGGCGACGCTGGGATCGTGGTCGATGTCGACAAGCCCGACGCGGTGGCGGAAGTGGTGACGGGGCTGTGGAAAGACGCGGCGCTGCGCGAGCGCTTCGCCGCGGCGGGGCGGGCCCGGGCGGCGATGTACCACTGGGAGGCCTGCGCGGCGCGGCTGGTCGAGGCGCTCAACGCGCGGAACTGACGCACGCAGCCGACGCGCGGGGCTGACCGCCGCGCTCACCGCGGGTGGGCGACGTCGCTGCTGGGGTCGGGGATGGCGTCCTGCTTCGTGTAGACGCAGTCGGGCTTGGGCCCCTTGCCCAAAAGCCAGAGGTAGACCGAGCGCATGCGCAGGACGATCTGCGGCCAGGCGTAGCGCCGGCGGATCACGTCGCGCCCGCGCAGGCCCATGGCGTGGAGGTCGCCGGCCGGCGTCGCGAGTGCGGCCTCGAGGGCGGCGCAGAGCGGGTCGAGCCCCACGGGGATCCACCAGCCGGCGTTGGAGTCGCGCAGCTCGGGCCAGGGGGCGTTCTGCGTGGTGATGACCGGCAGCCCGGCCGCCATCGCCTCGCCGATGGCGATGCCGAAATTCTCGCCCTGGGTCGGCAGGCAGAAGAGGTCGCAGCTCGAGAGGAGGCGTTGCTTGTCGGCCGACCAGACCGGGCCGGTGATGGTGAAGCGCCCGCCCGCGCCGCCTCGGGTGAGGATGTCGCGGGCGGTCTGGCTGTCGTTGGCGAAGTCGGGCCCGGTGATGACGAGCCGCCAGTCGGGGAACTTCGCCTGCAGGCGGACCCACGCCTCGGCCAGCATCGGGAGGTTCTTCTTCTTGTAGATCGTCGAGAGGAAGATCAGCCGGCGGCAGTTGGCGAGCTCGGGGAAGCGCTCGGTGATGAAGGCCTCGTCGCGCGGGCGGTCGTAGGCCTGGGCGTCGATGCCGATGGGCACCACCGCGATCGGGCGGTCGAGCCCGTAGGCGCGGATCCGGCGTGCCTCCTCGAAGGAGGTCGCGTGGATGCAGTCGGCGGTGCGCAGGTTGCGGTGCTCGTAGAGGACGTTGAGGACGCTCTTGCGGAAGGCGCCGTGGGCCTGGATCCACGGGTCGAGCTGGCCGTGGGGCGAGACGACGCGCGGGATGCCGCGGCGCGAGGCGAGCCGGCGGGCCTCGTAGGCGGGGAGCATGCGCAGCCCGTGCGAGTGGACCAAGTCGACCGGGCCCAGGGCGTAGCGGAGGTATCGCGTGAGCTCGAAGGAGAGGCCGACGCCCGCGGGGCCCACGGGCGTGCCCGAGAAGACCTCGACGCCGGGGACAACGACGTCGGCGAGGTCGTTCTGGGTCTGCTGGTCGGCGAGCCCCACGACGACCGACTCGAGCCCGGCGGAGCGCCCCTCGCGCACGAGGGACCAGAGATACTCGGCCACGCCGCCGCCGCGGCGCGAGAGCGTCGGAGTGATGTGCGCGACACGGATCGGGGTCGTCGGCTCGGTCATGAGCCTCGCTCCCGCCCCCTGGGCACGCGCGAACTTGGGGCCGGCCGGGACGGGCCCGGCGGCGGCGCGGCGGTCGTCATTTGAGGAAAAGCTCGATCACCGGAACCGTCACGTCGGGCTTGCGCACAGGCAGGTTGAGCGTGAGGGTGTCCTTGAATTGTTCGTTCCAGTGCGACTGCCAGGCCTCCAGCCCCTTCATCTGCACCTCCGACGCGTCGTTGAGCAGCTGCGCGTAGGCGACCTTCCCGCTGAACCCGTCCAGGTGCAGGTGCGTGAACGGCCAGGCGAGCACATGCACGTACATGCGGTTGGTCGTCGGGTTGTAGGTCAGGCGGCAGTCCTGCGGGGTCTTGAACCCGGGGGGCGCCTGCGTGCAGCCGTAGATCGACCGGCTGTGGCGGCGCATCCATTCGCCCATGCCCGAGAGGCGGTCGAGGGCCCGCTGGTCGAACTCGCCGCGCCCGGTCGGGCCGACGTTGAGCAGGAGGTTCCCGCCCTTGCTCACCGTGTCGATGAGCATGATGATCAACTGGTCGATGCTCTTCCAGCTCGCCTCGTCGCGGTGGTAGCCCCACGAGCCCGAGAAGGTCTGGCAGGCCTCCCAGACGACCTTCTGCCCCTCGTGCGTGACCCACTCGCGGGCCTGGAACTGCTCGGGGGTCTTGATGTCCCAGCCGTAGGGCAGGTCCATGCGGTCGTCGATGATGACCTTGGGCATCTTCTTGCGGACCATCTCGTAGAGCTTCTCGCTCTGCCAGTCCTTGCGCCCCTTGCCCGAGCCGTCCTCCTTGGGATAGCTGAAGTCGAACCACAGGACGTCGATCTCGCCGTATTGGGTGAGGAGCTCCTCGACCTGGCGGTACATGTACTCGGCGTAGCGGTTCTGGTCGCGCCCCTCGTTGAGCTTGGCGCGGTCGGGGCTGAGGCGGTAGGGGCCGATGTGCGGGTCGATGACGAAGTCGGGGTGGTGCCAGTCGATGAGCGAGTAGTAGAGGCCCACGCGGATGCCCTCGGCGCGGAAGGCCTCGACCATCGGGCGGAGCAGGTCGCGCTTCGCGGGCGTCTTGGTGGCGTTGTAGTCGGTCTGCTTGGTGTCCCAGAGGCAGAAGCCCTCGTGGTGCTTGGCGGTGATGACGAAGTACTTCATCCCCGCGCCCGCGGCCGCCTTGGCCCAGGCCTTGGGGTTGTAGAGGTCGGGGTCGAAGCGGGGGAAGTACTTGGCGTCGTACTCCTCGTTGGTGATCAGCTCGTTGTTGCGCACCCACTCATGCCGGGCGGGCAGGGAATAGAGCCCCCAGTGGATGAAGAGGCCGAAGCGGTCGCGGGTGAACCAAGTCGTGTCGCCGGGGGTCTTGAGCGTCTCGTACATGCGCAGCGGGCTCCCTGGGGCTTGTGGATCGAGCGGCAAGGGTCGCATCCTCCATCGTCGCGTGCGGCGGGGATTAAGGCAAGGCGGGGGGCGCGCGTTCCGATGAAGGCCTCGATTGAGGCCTAGACGAAGGGCTCAAGGATGGACAACTTAAGTTGTCCATCCGTACGGGTTACGATGTCTCCATGACCCGACCCATCCGCCTCGCGCTCGTGGGCTGCGGCAGCCGCGGGACCTACTTGGCCTCGCTCTTCAAGTCGCACCCGCTTTGCCGCGTCACCACACTCCTCGACCAGCACCGCGCCGCCGCCGAGCGGGCCGCAGGCAAGCTCGGGCTCCCCGACGCCCGCATCGAGACCGACTTCGACGCGCTCCTGCGCGACGCGCCGGTCGACGCCCTGCTCATCACCTCCAACCCGATGACCCAGGCCGACCTCGCCTGCCGGGCGATGGAGCGCGGCAAGCACGCCTGCACCGAGGTTCCCGCGGCCTTCACCATCGACGACTGCTGGCGGCTGGTCGAGACCGTCAAAAAGACCGGCTGCAAATACCAGCTCATGGAGCAGACCCGCTACTGGGGCTTCGTCGACGCCTGGCTGGCGATGCGCCGCCGGGGCGAGCTCGGCCACGTCTGCTTCGTCCAGGGCGAGTACATCCACTACGAATCGCACTGGAACTTCTGGACCGACCCGCAGACCGGCGAGCAGTTCGGCAGCATCGACCCGCCCGAAGGGCGCAAGACCGTGCCCACCTGGCGGCAGACCTGCTTCGTCGACCCGATCTATTACCTCCCGCACACGCTCAGCCCGCTGCTGAAGATCCTCGAGGACCGGGTCGTGCGCGTCTCGTGCATGGGAACGCGCCTGGGCAGCCACACGCACCCCACGTCGTCGACGCCCGTGCGCGACATCGAATACGCGCTGATGCACACCGCGAAGGACACGGTGATGAGCGTCGGCGCGGGGTTCACGCTGCCCTACATCATCCGCGGTGCGCTGGGGGCCCACTGGTACGAGCTGCGCGGGACGAACGGGAGCGTGGAGTCGCCGCGCTGCCCGGAGGACAAGTTCCGCCGCTGGCGCCGGGGCGAGAAGACCTACACCACGATGGAGCTCTCGAGCACGCCGCTCGACGCCGACGCGAGCCAGGCGGCGAGCGGGCACGGCGGAGCCGACTTCAAGCCGGTCGACTCGTTCCTCCGCGCGATCGACGGCGACACGACGCCGCCGCTCGACGCGGTGCTCGCGGCGGAGATCACCGCCCCGGCGGTCCTCGCGGCCGAGTCGGCCCGCCGCGGCGGGGTGGCGCTGGACGTGCCGGATTTCCGGGCGGAGAAGCGGGGGTGAGTTCCGAGGAAACCATGTGCAAGCGATCTCTGGGTTAGCCGGAAGCGCAAGCGACGGGACGGGGGTGCTCCAAACCACAGCCCCGATGGATTGCAACGATCGCGCCCAATGACAAACACTCTCACAGTGATGGACCAGGCATTCGCGATCTCCAGCCCGGCTGTGCATTGATCGGTCCCTGTCCCGTCGCTTGCGCTTCCGGCTAACAAGTCCGAAACAGGAACCTCCCGTGAACATCGCCATCCTCGACGTCGGCCTCGGCCTGCCGCACTACCTCCGCGAGATGCTGGAAGTCTGGGGCCTGCGCGGCGTCCGGCTCATCGCCGCCGACGCGCTCGCCTCGCTCGACCCGACGGCCACGCCGACGCTGATCTGCCCCGCAGGCGCCGACGCTGGCCGCGCCGCGGCACTGACAAACTACATCCGTAAAGGCGGGACGCTGATCGCCCTGCTCCCGGGGCCTGACCTCGCGAGCGAGGCGGGCCTGAGCGTCGGAGCGGAGCTCGAAAAGCCGTTGCGGCTTCGGCTCTCGGCCCTGAGCGTCGCGGGCCTGGGCGGCGAAGGCTTGCCCGTCGTCGCGCCGGCCCGGCTTTACGCGGCGCTACCGCCTGCCGCGCCTGCCTCGTCGTCCGCGCCGACCATCCTCGCCCACCTCTCCGGCCCGGGCCGCCCGCGCGACCTGGGGCCGGCGATCATCGCGACGCCGCTCGGCTCCGGGCAACTGGTCGTCGTCGCCTTCGACCTTGCCCAGAGCGTGCTGCTCATGCGCCAAGGCGACCCCGCCAAGGCCGAGGGCTTGCCGCCCCACCGCGACCAAGGCGACGACGGCGCGCGCGCGGTCCACATGGCGGCCGACATCGGGCCCGAGGACTCCGTCTGGCTTCCCCACGCCGACTTGGTCGCGCGCACGCTTGTCGAGCTTGTCCGCCGGTTCACCCCCGCCCCGCTGCCGATGCTCTGGCATCTCCCCGGCGACGCCTCGGCCCTCGTGCTCTACAGCGGCGACGAGGACGTGGCCGACCCGAAGATGACGCGCGGGCAGATGGCGAGCGTCGAGTCCGCCGGCGGGCGGATGAACCTCTACATCATCCCCGAGAACAGCGTCGCCACGCCCGACGACATCGCCCACTTCAAGGCCGACCACGACCTGGGCCCGCACCCCAACCTGCGCCCGTTCGACGGCAGGTCGGTCGCGGAGCGCCTCGCGGAGTTCTCGCGCCAGGTCCGCGTCTTCGAGCAGAAGTTCGGCATCAAGGCCCGCTCCGTCCGCAACCACTGCGTCGTCTGGGTCGGCTACATGGAGATGGCCCGCACCATGGCCGACCTGGGCATCCGCATGGACGGGGATTTCAACTACGGCGGCTACATGCGGGCCCGCGACCCCGGCCCCTACGCCGGGTGGGGCGCCGCCATGCCGATGCGCTTCTGCGACGTTGGAGTCGGAGGCAAAGACGAAATCATCGACGTCCGCCAACAGCACACGCACGTGGGCGACGACGAGATGTTCAGCACGCTCGCGACGCCCTACTCCTACCGCATCACGCCCGAGGTCTACGCGGCGATGCTGTCGCGCGTGCTGCACGACAACGCGACGCGCTTCCACGTGCCCTACGCGGTGAACCTGCACCCGGGGAATTGGGGCCGGTTCTCGGGCGGGCACAGCGACGCGCTGCTCGCGGCGGCGCGCGAAGCCGGGGCGCCGGTCTGGTCGTTCGACCGCTGGTCGGAGTTCGTCGACCGCCAGGCGGAATGGAAGCTTGAGGATTGGACGTGGGACGGGAAGTCGCTGCGCTGGCGCTGGTCAGGCCCCGCAGCGGGCTCGCCCATGAGCGCGACGCTGCCCGTGTCGTGGATGGGGCGATGCCTCGTGTCGATCGTGGTCGATGGCCGGGAGGTGCCAGCGTCGTCGCTCCGCCGGGTGACGCGGCACCGCGAGACGCTGGCGACGTTCGACATCGCGAGCGACGCGAAGGTCGTCGACGTGAAGGCGACGTACGGCAGCGCATGACGCGGTTGCGCGGGCAGACAACAATCAGAAAAAGGAGCGGGCGGCTTCAGGCGTCGGGCTTGGTGTCGACGACGTTGACACGCGCCTTGTCGTAGGTGCAGACCGTGCCGGGCTTCTCCTGGCGGGCCTTCTTGTGCGAGCCGTCGCAGTGCGGGAGGTTCTGCGACAGGCCGCAGGCGCAGATCCAGGCGCTCTCGGCCTGGGGCTTGAGCTCGATCGGACCGGTGGCTTCGTGGCGGACGAGACGGGCCATGGCATGCTCCTGTGTTTCGCGGCGGATGAACCGTTGGGTTCGGCCTGCGATGCGGCAATCATACGGATTGCGGCGAAGGCGTGCGTCGAGCAGGGCTCTTGCGGGACGGCGCAAAAAAAATCGCCCGCGCCGAAGTCGGCGCGGGCGAGGGGATGTCCGCAGTCAGGCGATTTTCAGTAGGACGAGGCGGGGGCGTTGGCGAAGTCGCTCGAAGGAGCGGCGACGGAGGCGCCCGAGGTGACCGGCGCCGAGGCCTTGGCGTGCAGGCGGCCGCTGCTGGTGTTCAGCGAGGTCTTGTGGCTCTTGACGCCGGCGGTGTGGTGGGACTTGTGCCCCTTCTTGCCGCCGGTGTGGAGCTTCTTGGACGACTTGTGGTGCGCCGACTTCTTGAGGTGCTTGTGGGCGCTGCCGGTGGTGTGGTGCTTGTGCTGCTTGGCGGACGCGCTCGCCACGTGGGCGGAGCCGGCGTGCTTGGCGGAAGCCTGCTTGGTCGAGGTGCCGAAGAGCGAGTGGTGGCTGCCGGCGGCCTCGGCCGTCATCGCCATCCCGCTCAGGGCCATCACAACCATCCCACCCACCAACCAACGCATGTGCTTGATCACGATCGGACTCCTTCCCAATGCGGGAATTCTGTTTGCCGCCGACGTCCCGGGCGAACACCGCCATGGCCCCATCGGCTGGTTCTGTCGCAACGACTTTCATGTCAGCGGCACGATGGCCGCGTGATGACTTTGTTCAGCCCCTTCAACCGACGTCATTCCCACGACTTGCGGGCGTGACGTTTCGGGGCCTGTTCACCGATATCGGCTCGATATCGGACCTTTCCCCAGTTTAACGCATCGGCCTGAAACCCGCGAACGGCGAAAGTTATTCCCGGCTTTTCCACGGATGCGGAGTGAACTTCATTCCATCCCGCTTGCCGCCCGCACAATCGTCGCCGGTGGTTTCTTATCGGCGGGGCGGACCCGTTTCATGCGAGAAAAAGTCCGGAATGAATGAGGTTCGTTCAACTCGACGCGAGTTTTTGTTCTGCTGGCGCGTTTTGTTCAAGACCGAAAATCCAGGCACGCGGAACCTGGGCTTTGAACGCTCGCACGCGTCGTCAGTTTGACGTGCAACCCCGCGCGTTCATTGCGGCCGCGCCGACCCGCGACGCGAATAACGACAACCCCCGCTTCCGTTTATCGCTCGCCTCGTTATATTACCGAACTCCCCGGACCCCCCGGAATTTCGGGCCCTCGAATCGCCGGAACCCCAGACCTCGGACTCGGAGTCTCGCTTGCGCCGCAGCCGCCGCCCCTTGGTGATCGCCTCCCGCCGGAGCCTCTTGGCCCGCGCCCAGGCCCAACTTGTCGGCAACGCCATCGCCCGCATCCGCCCTGAGGTGGTGATCCACTACATCACGGTCGAGTCGGAGGGCGACGCCCTGCTCGACGCCCCGCTCGCCGACGCCGGGGGCAAGGGACTCTTCACCCGCGCGGTGGAGGCGGTCCTGCTCGACAACAAGGCCGACCTGGCGGTGCACAGCCTGAAGGATTTGCCCGCGGGGGCGGAGGGCGTGGCCGCGGGCTTGGCGATCGCCGCGACGCCGCGTCGCGAGGACGTGCGCGACTGCCTCATCTCGCGGGCCGGGGCCAAGTCGATCGTGGATCTCCCGCCCAACGCCGTGCTCGGCACCGCCAGCCCCCGCCGGGCGGCCCAGGCGCTGCGGCTGCGTCCCGACCTGCAGATCAAGCTCATCCGCGGGAACGTCGAGACGCGCATCCGCAAGGTGCTCGAAGACAAGCAATACGACGCGACGCTGCTCGCCATGGCCGGCCTCCGCCGGTCGGGGCTCGAGAAGCACGCGAATTTCCCGCTGGGCTTCGACGAGATGCTGCCCGCCGCCTGCCAAGGGGCGCTGGTGCTCCAATGCCGCGCGGAGGACCACGTCACGCTCTCGCGCTGCCTGCCGCTGAACGATCCCGCGACGGGCACGGCCGTGCACGTCGAAAGGCAGCTCGTCGCCGGGCTCGCGGGTGATTGCCATTCCGCGATCGCCGCGCTGGTCGAGCCCGCGGGCGACCAGTTCCGCGTGCGGGTCCGCGTGCTCAACGCGAACGGCTCGCAATGCATCGAGCACGACGAGACCGCGACCGCGCGGGCCCTCGCCCGATTGCCCAAAAAGGCGGTCGCCTCGCTGGCCGAGCGCGGGGCCCGGAAGATGCTCGACGAGCGAAAACTGATATCATGAACCTCTTGGCCTCCGGTCTGGGCGCCAAGGACTTTTGCCCGAATGCCAAACGCCTCCGGCACTTGGATCGGCCGCACTGAATTGCTTTTTTGAACCCGTCCTGTCGAGTCCCTCAAGCCTTTGGCAACCCTCCCCATGAGCAAGCGCAAGCCCTTCGTCGGCGGCAACTGGAAGATGAACCTGCACGGTAGCGAGGCCCAGGCGTTGGCCTCGGCCCTGAACGCCGGCTTCGCCCATGCCGCGCAGGTCGACGCAGCCGTCTTCCCCGCCTTCCCGTATCTCGCCTCGGTCGGGGCCGCCTTGGCTGCCGGCGGGCACAAGATCAAGCTCGGCGCCCAGGACGGCTACTTCCAGCCCAACGGCGCGTTCACCGGCGAGGTCAGCCTCTCGATGCTCAAGGACGTGGGCGTGAAGGTCCTCCTGACCGGGCACAGCGAACGCCGGCACGTGCTGCATGAATGCGACGAGTTGATCAACCGCAAGACCCGGGCCGGCCTCGACGCCGGGCTCGAGGTGATCCTCTGCGTGGGCGAGAAGCTCGAGCAGCGCGAGCAGGGGCAGACCGACGCGATCAACGCCGGGCAGACCGCGCTGGGCCTGGCGGGCGTGAAGGCCGACCAGATGAGCCGGGTGACCATCGCCTACGAGCCGGTCTGGGCGATCGGCACGGGCAAGAACGCCACGCCCGCCGACGCGCAGGCGGCCCACGTCGCGATCCGCCGCGTGCTAGCGGGGCTCTACGGCGACGCGATCGCCCAAGGCGTCCGCATCCAGTACGGCGGGTCGGTCAAGCCCGCCAACGCCAAGGAGCTCTTCAGCCAGCCCGACATCGACGGCGGGCTGATCGGCGGAGCCTCGCTCAAGGCCGAGGATTTCCTGGGCATCCTCAACGCCGCGGTGAAGTGAAATCGTCCGGCTTTTTTTCGACTCCTGAGCCGGTTCCTGAATTGCCCTGATCGACGCACCCGAAGT
This sequence comes from Planctomycetota bacterium, assembly GCA_026386955.1. Taxonomy (GTDB): domain Bacteria; phylum Planctomycetota; class Phycisphaerae; order Phycisphaerales; family Phycisphaeraceae; genus JAPLMQ01. The sequence goes on along the minus strand of JAPLMQ010000312.1, from coordinate 94,046 downwards.
CCTCGTCCCACGAAAGCAGACGCATGGTCCTTCTCCCTATGGTTCCCGTCCTCGCCGGCTGGATGGTCGGCCTCTTCTCGGTCTTCTTCGTGATCGTCTGCGTGCTGATGATGCTCATCATCCTCATCCAGCGCCCGCGCGGCGGCGGCCTCAGCGGCGCCTTCGGCGGGGCGGGCGGAAGCGCGCAGGCGGCCTTCGGCGCCAAGACCGGCGACGTGCTGACCTGGGCGACCATCATCCTCTTCGGCACCTTCGTGACCCTCTCGGTGGGGCTGAGCATCGCGACACGGCCAAAGGAAAACCTCCCCCCGACTCCGGCGGTCCTCCCCGCCGAGCCGGCCAAGGGCGAGACGCCCGCCACGCCGCCACCCGCGCCCAAGGCGGAAGTTCCGGCAACCCCGGCCGCACCCGCAACCCCTGCCGCGCCCACCACCGCCGGCTCGACGGAGCCCAAGCCTTGATCCGATCGATGACGGGGTTCGGCGAGGCGTCGGAGCAAGTTGACGGCGTCAACTACGCCGTGGAGCTGCGCAGCCTCAACAACCGCTACTTCAAGGCCGCGATCCGGCTTCCCGACGAGATCGCCGGGCTCGAGGCGGAGCTCGAGACCCAGCTCCGCCACCGCCTCAACCGCGGATCGATCACGCTCACCGTCCGCCTCCGCGCCAGCGACGCCGCCGCGACCCACAAGGTCAACGAGGTCGCCCTCCTGGCCTACCTCGACCACCTCGAGACCATCAAGAGCAAGCTCGGCAAAAACCATGGCGGCGGTGGCGACGGCGGCGGAGGCGGGGTCAACATCGACCTCACCGCCCTGCTCGCGATGCCCGGCGTCCTCCAGCCCCAGGGGCAGGACCTGATGCTGCGGGCCCGCCCCGCGGTGACCAAGCTCGTCGAGCAGGCCTGCGCCAAGCTCGAGGCGATGCGGGCCTCCGAGGGGCAGTTCATCACCCAGGACCTGGGCGTCCAGCGGCGGTTCATCCTCGACCGGCTGGAGATCATCCGGAAACGGGCCCCGCAGGTCATTGAGGAATACCACACCCGCCTGCGCACCCGCATCGACGAACTGCTCGCCCGCGCGGAGTTCAAGCTCGACGAGCGCGACCTGATCCGCGAGATCGCCATCTTCGCCGAGCGGTCCGATATCTCCGAGGAGATCACGCGGCTGGGCGGGCATCTCGAGCAGTACGAGCAGATCATGCAGGCCAAGGCGAACGAGTCGGCGGGTCGCACGCTCGACTTCCTCGCCCAGGAGCTGCTCCGCGAGGCCAACACCATCGCGAGCAAGTCGAACGACGCGACCATCAGCCGGGCGATCGTCGAGGTCAAGGGTGCGATCGATCGGATCAAGGAGCAGGTCCAGAATGTCGAATGAGACTTGAGTGAGTTCGTGTCGGGTTAGCGCGGCGTGCATCCCTTCCTGACGCCGCGCTCGCAGGCGGGGCCCAAGATGGCCCGTCATGCAGACCACGACACGCCAGACAAGCACGTCTCCCACCGCGGCAGGGAATCGTCGGCCCGCCATGACCCAATTCCCCTCCCATCCTCAGAGCCAGCCCGGAGGCGTCTCCTCGGGCTCGAGCGGCGGCCGGGACCGCGACCGCTTCGACGCGTTCGAGCTGGCGATCGTGATGAGCCACTTCGACGTGGGGGCGATCGAGGCGATCCAGGAGTTCCCGCGCGGGTCGCGCCGGGCGCCGAAGCTGATCATCCGGGCCGAGTCGGGCCTCTACCTGCTCAAGCGCCGCGCCAAGGGCAAGGACGACCCGTTCAAGGTCGCCTTCTGCCACGCCCTGCAGCTCTACCTCGCCTCGCGCCAGTTCCCCTTGCCGCACCTGATCGGGACGCGCAAGGACAACAACTCGATGCTGCAGTGGAAGGGCGCGATCTACGAGCTCTTCGAGTTCATCAAGGGCACGAGCTACGACAACTCGCTGGAGGCGACCGCCGACGCGGGCAAGAGCCTCGCGCTGTTCCACAAGCTGCTCGCGGAGTACCAGCCCGAGTACGAGCCGCCCCAGGGCAGCTACCACGCCGCCCGCTCGGTCGCGGCGTCGATGGAGGCGATCCCCGCGACGCTCGCGAAGGTCGAGCCCAAGAGCGTCGAGCAGGCGGGCAAGGTCGGCGAGGTCGTGCAGTTCCTCCACTCGAGCTACAACGCAGCCGCGATGAAGGTCAACGAGATGGGGCTCTCGGACTGGCCGATGCAGATCGTCCACAGCGACTGGCACCCGGGCAACATGCTCTTCCGCGGGACACGCGTGGTGGCGGTGATCGACTACGACGCGGCCCGCATCCAGCAGCGCGTGATCGACATCGCCAACGGGGCCCTGCAGTTCTCGATCATCGGCGGGGGCGACGACCCCGCCCAGTGGCCCGACTACATCGACGAGTCGCGATTCAAGCGCTTCCTGCGCGGGTACGACGCGGTGCCCAACTGCGTGCTGTCGCGCGCCGAGCTGCGGATCATCCCGCACCTGATGATCGAGGCGCTGATCGCCGAGAGCGTGATCCCCATCGCCGCGACGGGCTCGTTCGCGCGGATGGAGGGCATCGGCTTCCTGCTGATGGTCGAGCGGAAGGTCCGCTGGCTGCAGGCCCACGCCGACGCCTTGGCGAGCGTGCTGGAGCATTGAGGCCCCGAGCGGCCTGAATCGCCTCAGCCCTGGAACCGCCGGATGATCAGCGTGTCGTTCTGCCCGCCGAAGCCGAAGCTGTTCGACAGGCAGACGTCGACCTTCCCTGAGCGGGCGGCGTTGGGGACGTAGTCCAGGTCGCAGCGCGGGTCGGGCTGGCGGAGGTTGATCGTCGGGGGCATCTTCCCGTCGCGGATCGCCAGCACGCAGGTGATCAGCTCCACCGCGCCCGCGGCAGCGATCAGGTGGCCGAACATGCTCTTCACCGAGCTCATCGGCACGCTCTTGGCGTGGGCGCCGAAGACGGCCTTCACGCCGAGCGTCTCGATGGAGTCGTTCTCCTTCGTGCCCGTGCCGTGGGCGGAGATGTAGTGGATGTCCTCGGGCTTGAGCCCGGCGCTGTCGAGGGCCTGGCGCATCGAGGCGATGGCTCCGCGCCCCTCGGGCTGGATGTCGGTGATGCGGTAGGCGTCGGCGCTCGAGCCGTAGCCGACGACCTCGGCGAGGACCGTCGCGCCGCGCTTCGTCGCGTGCTCGAGCGTCTCGAGGACGATCATGCCCGCACCCTCCCCCAGCACGAAGCCGTCACGGTCGACGCTGAAGGGGCGGCTGGCGGTGAGGCAGGTGTCGTTGCGGGTCGAGAGCGCGGTGAGCCGGTTGAAGCCCGTCACGCCGAAGGGGTGGATCATCGTGTGGGCCCCGCCGGTGAGCATCACGTCGGCGTCGCCCCGGCGGAGGACGTGCGTCGCCTCGCCGATCGCCTGCGTGCTGGCGGCGCAGGCGGTGAGGCAGTTGTAGGCCGGGCCCTGCGCGCCGAACTCCAGCGCCAGGTGCGTCAGGGGCATGTTGGGCTCCTGCTCGACCTCGCGGACGGCGTCCATCCTCCCCAGCGCCGCCGCGGCCCAGCGGACCGCGTCGAGCTGCCGTTTCTCGTTGTCCCACCCCGCGAGGTTGGCCGCGACGTAGTTCTCGAAGTCGAGCGAGCCCTCGCCCGAGCCGAGGTAGATGCCCAGGCGCTCATGGTCGAGCCCGGCGAACTTGTCGAGGCCTGCCGCCTTCCACGCCTGCGAGGCGGCGCCCAGCGCGAAGCCGCTGTTGAGCCCGACGCCCTCGTGCAGCTCGGGGCGGGTGACGAACCGGCGGTAGTCGTAGTCACCCTTCACCTGGGCGGCGAAGCGCGTGGGGAAGGTGGAGGCGTCGAACCGCGAAGTCGGGCCGATGCCGCTCTCGCCGCGGAGCAGGCGAGCCCAGACCGACTCGATGTCGTGGCCCAGGGGCGTGACCCAGCCGATGCCGGTGATGACCACACGATGGGGAACGGGATGAGGCATGGTGCGTGGGTCCTGCGGGAGTCTTGGGCGTGCGTCTCGCGTGAGGAAACAGAATCAGGTCGGCATCAGCCCGGAGCGGGGCCGAGGACCAGGGCGGCGTTCTGCCCGCCGAGGCTGGTGCTGAGGACCAGGGCGGCCCGGATCTTCGCGGGCTTCCCGCCTGGGACCGGCAGCGTCTGCTCGGCGACGGCCTTGGCGGCGACGCAGAAGTCGAGGCTGCCCGCGCCGGCTCCGCAGTTGCCCGCGAGCGGCTTGACCGAGACGCGCGGGATGTCGAGCGCCTTGGGGCCCAAGGCACGGACGATCGCGGCCAACTCCGCGCGGTCATACTCCGGCACGCCCAGGCCCACCGGCACGATCAGGTCGATGTGCGAGGGGTCGATCGCCGCCTCGCGCAGTGCGGCCCGGATCGCCAGGGCCAGCCCGCGCCCCTCGGCATCGGGCTGGAGGTTCCGCGTGGCGGGGTTGATCGTCTGCGAAGCGCCGAAGCCCAGCAGCGTCGCGTAGGCGCGGGGAACGTCATTTTCGCCCCCGGAAGCCGCGGCTGCGGCGCGGGCGCGGAAGGTCTCGGCGTCCTCGATCACCACGATCGCGCCGCCCTCGCCGATGACCGTCCCTGCCGCGTCGGCGGCGTAGGGGCGCACGGCCTGCGCGGGGCGGTCGTTGTCGACGGTGTTGAGACGGCCAGTGAGCCCTTGGCGGAGGAAGGCCATGGGGTTGAGCTTGCTCTCGGCCCCGCCGCAGAAGCAGGCGTCGGCCGCGCCGCGCTGGATGACGCGCATCGACTCGCCGATCGACAGCGCGCCTGAGGCCTCGCCGCAGGTGATGGTGTTCGACGGGCCCTGGGCGTCGTGGATGATCGTCACGTGGCAGGCGAGCATGTTGGGCAGGTACTTGAGTAGCCAAAGCGGCGTGAGCTGGGGCATGCCCTCGGAGCCCCACTTGTGGATGTCGAAATTCCCGTTGGCGTCGCGGGCGTGCGAGAGTGCGTCGGTCAGCTCGTTGAGCTCCGCGGCGATCAGGCCCGCGCCGATGTGGGCGCCGACGCGCGAGGGGGCGTAGGAGAGCTTGGGCTCGGCGGCGGGGGAGCCGGGAGACGCGGCAGGGGCTTCGACGACGTTGCCCCGAGTGTGGAGCTTGGCGTCGCGCGAGGCCATGTCGGCGGCGGCGACGGCGAGCTCAGTGTCGCGGGCCATGACCTTCACGGACTTGCGGTGGCTCTTGGGGACGTGGTTGCTGACCTTGAAGTCGCGCACCTCCGCGGCGATCCGGCAGGGGAAGCCCGCGGGGTCGAACGAGGTGATCGGCCCGATGGCGGTCGCGTTGGCGAGCACCCGCTGCCAAGTGGGCTCGATGCCCGCGCCCAGCCCGGTGATGGGCCCCAATCCGGTGATGAGAACGCGTCTGGACATTTGCATCGCACATCCTTGCCCGCCGCCTCGCGACGGACGGGACAGTGTACGCTCGCGGCCGGAGACGGGCCAGAGAGATCGGCCCGCCGGTCACGCCCCGATCATCGGCAGGAACGCCACGCCCGTCCCCGCGGGCACCGGCTCCTTCTGCAGCGGCAGGCGCACCCAGCCCTCCGCGGCGGCGGTGTGGGCGAGGTCGCCCGAGCCGTGCCATGGGAGCACCTCTGCTGCGCCCTCGGGCGTGAGCCGGGCGGCGCGGAAGACCTCGCGCTTGGGCGAGGGCGACGCCTCGTTCGCCAGCATGACCCGCCTCCAGGGAAGCACGGACACATCGCCCGACATCACTTGCCCCGTCATCTTCCGCAGTGCGGGCCAGAGATAGAGGTGGGCGCAGCAAAGCACGCTCACGGGATTGCCCGGGAGGCCCAGCACCAGCCGCGGGTCATCGGCCTCCGCCGGGCGGGCGGCGAACGCGGGCTTGCCCGGCTGGATGTTCACGCCGTGGAAGATCGTCTCGAGCCCCAGGTGCCGCCAGGCGGAGGGGAGATAGTCGCGCTCGCCGACGCTCACGCCTCCGGTGGTCACGACCAGGTTCGCCCGCGAGAGCGCCTCGCGGGCGGCGCAGAGCGTGGCCTCGGGGTCGTCCATCACATGCCGATGCTCGACGGCGGGGCATCCCAGGGCGCGGAGCAGGGCGAGCACCATCGGTGCGTTGGAGTTGCGGATCTGCGAAGGTGTCAGGTCGCCCGTGGCCGTCTCGGGCGGGCGCACCTCGTCGCCGGTGCTGAGGACGACGACGCGGGGCAAACGCGTGACCCGCAGGGTCGTCGCCCCCACGGCCGCGGCGAGGCCCAGGTGCTGCGGGGCGAGGCGCGTCCCCGCGACGAGCAGCCGCTGACCCTTCGCGGCGTCACTGGCCTGGCGGTGGACGGCGTCACCCGGCTTGATGGCCGCCACGTCGAAACTCACCCGCGCGGGCGCTGCAGCCTTGTCGATCCGGGACCTCTCGACGGGGATGACCGCGTCGGCCCCGGGTGGCAGCGGCGCGCCGGTGGCGATGGCGACGGTGGCCCCCGGCGCGAGGGGCGAGGCGATTTCCGCGCCGCCCGCAGGTGCGACACCGACGATCGGCAGCGCCGAGCCGGGGCGCACGTCACCTGCGCGCACGGCGTAGCCGTCCATCGCCGAGCGGTCGAACGGCGGCTGGTCGCGGTCGGCCAGCACGTCCTCGCGCAGCACGCGCCCCAACGCGTCCGCGAGCCCGACCGTCTCAGGCTCGAGCGCGGGCGTCCGGCCGATCAACAGCGCGAGGGCCTGGTCATACGCGAGCGAAGGAGGTGGATCGGCACGGGTCATGCGGCCATTGTCAGAGGGACGGGGAGAGTTGTCGATGGAGGTGGGGGACCTTCTGGGTTAGCCGGACGCGCAAGCGACGGCTTGCACGGTCCAGTGTCCTGGAAACGATCCGGACCAACGGACACTCAACGCCAAGGGTCATGACCCCTCTGGGCCATTCGAGATTGCAAGCCACTGATCCCGACGGTACCCCGTCGGGTTCGGTGGGGTCGGACTCGCATGGGATCCAGCCCTGCTCAGCCGTTCAAGATGAAGTCTCGCGCCTTTGCGACATCCAAGGAACCCCACGGAACACGACGGCGCACCGTCGCGATCCCTGGGCTTGGGCGAACGCAACGCCCCATCGCGCGTACAATCTTCCGCCCCGCCCGAGCACGCAGGACCATGACCGCCCCGCGCGACCCAGCCGCACCATCCACCGCCGAGCCCGCCCCCGACGCCGCGCCGGCCCCGGCCGACGCTCCTCATACGTCCACGCCTCCCGCCTCGGCGACCATCCTCCGCACCCCTGCCGAGCTGCGCGACCGCCGCTACGTCACCGCCGCGCTGATGCTCATCATGGTCCTCTCCTCGATGGAGATGACCATCACCAGCACGGCCATGCCGACCATCATCAGCGATCTCAAGGGCTTCGAGCATTACTCCTGGGTCGCGTCGATCTACCTGCTGGCCTGCACCGTCACCATGCCGCTCTACGGCCGGCTCGCCGACGTGCTGGGACGCAAGCGCGTCCTCCTCGCGGCGATCGTCCTCTTCTGCCTCAGCTCCACCCTCGCCGGCTCGGCCCACACGATGATCGAGCTGATCGTCTACCGCGGGCTGCAGGGGCTGGCCGCGGGCGGGATCATGCCCGTCGTCCTGACCATCCTGGCCGACATCTTCACGCTCGAGGAGCGGGCGAAGATCCAGGCCCTCTTCAGCGCCGTCTGGGGCGCCGCCGGGTTGGCCGGGCCTGCCATCGGCGCGACGCTCGTCCACACCCTCGGTTGGCGGTCGATCTTCTTCATCAATCTCCCCGTCGGGCTGCTCGGGCTGGCCATGCTCCTCTGGAAATACCGCGAGCGCGAGAGGCCCCACGCGGCTTCCCTCGACCTCCCCGGGGCCGCCCTGCTCGCCGGCGGGTGCATGGCCCTCTTGCTCTTCGCCTCGGGCCTGGGCACGCCCGGTTGGGCTCAGGACAATGCCGTCGCGCTGGGAATCATCTCGCTCGTGCTGCTCGCCTACTTCACCTTCCACGAGGGGCGCACCGCCAACCCGATCCTCCCGCCCTCGCTGCTTTTCCAGCGCGCGATCGGGCCGGCGATGGCGGGCAATTTCCTCCTCGGCGCCGCCCACCTCTGCGTCGACACCTACGTCCCGCTCTACGTCCAGGGCGGTCGCGGCGGCGGCCCGGGCGAGGCCGCGGGCGTCGTCACCCCCATCGTCCTCACCTGGGCGATCAGCGGCGTGCTCGGCGCGAGCCTCGTGGTCCGCTGGGGCTTCCGCAAGACCGCCATGCTCGGGGCGGGCTTCCTCATCCTCGGGTTCGGCGGCATGCTCCTCTGCGCGGTCTACGACGCGCCCCACATCGGCTTCGTCGTCGTGCTGGCGGTCGCGGGCATGGGCATGGGCCCGGCCTCGCTCGCCTACCTGCTCGGGGCCCAGGAGGCCGTGCCCTGGCAGCAGCGCGGGAGTGTCACCGGCGGGGTGACCTTCTGCCGGACGATGGGCGGCGCGATGGGCGTGGGCTTCCTCGGGGCGCTCTTCAACCTGCTCATGCGCCCGGAGCTCGCCCGCCTCCGGGCCGAGGGCATCCCCGCCGACTCCGCCCTCAACCCCGCGCTGCACCACACCCTCTCGCCCGACACGCTCTCCGAGCTGCAGCATGCCATCGCCTCCTCGCTGCTGTGGGTCTTCGTCGCGATGGTGGTGATGGTGGTCCTGCAGGGCGTGGTGAGCACGTGGATGCCCAACGAACGCAAGAAGGCGGCGGCTCAACCCGCATGAACTTCGCCCATGTCGATCCCGCTCTTGCTCGTCCTCGGCCTCTACGCGTTCATGAGCGTCGTCACGTTCCTCCTCTACGGCGTCGACAAGCGCCGGGCCTCGCTCGGACAGCGGCGCATTCCCGAACGGACGCTGCACGTTTTTGAGCTTCTCGGTGGAGTCCCCGGGGCATTGGTCGGCCAGCGCGTCTTCCGCCACAAGAACCGCAAGTGGTCGTTCATGGCGGTCTTCATCGCGATCGCGCTGCTGCACATCGCGGGTTGGGCGGGCTTCGTCTACGCACGGACATCGCATTGAGACTCCGGCTCGACTGGACCGCCGGAGCGCCTACCATTGCCCGCATGGATTGGATGACCTGGTACAACGCGCTGAACAAGCCCTCGTGGACGCCCGCGCCGGCGACCATCGGGCTCATCTGGCGCATCCTCTACCCCGTCATCGTCGTCACCTTCGGCTTCGTCTTCTTCAAGGCCGCGCGCGGGCAACTCCCTTGGATGGTGGCGTTGCCGTTCGCCATCAACCTGCTCGCGAACCTGCTCTTCACGCCGATCCAGTTCGGCCTGCGCAACCTGCCCCTCGCGACGGCCGACATCCTGCTCGTCTGGGCGAGCATCGTCTGGCTGGCGGTCGCGGTCTGGCCCCATTTCCGGTGGGTCGCGGCGGCGCAGCTGCCTTACTTCGTGTGGGTGAGCGTCGCGACGGTGCTGCAGGTGAGCATCACGCTGAGCAATCGGTGAGGGAAAGCCCTTCGGGAGGCGGGATCAATCCATCGCCTCGACGGGGATCTGCACCTCGCCAAGCCTCAGGAACCATGGCACGAAGGGGCTGTTGTAGCCCAGGTACCGTGGCTGGCCGACGACGCGGCATTTCCCGGGGTTCGCCGCCAACCAAGCGTGCAACTGATCGAGCGCCTTGGCGTAGGCCTTGGACTCGTAGCTCCCGCGGACCGCCAGGGAAAGAACCTGCATCGGCGGAACGTCCTCGACTTCGATCTCGCCCTGCACGCCCGGCTGCCCGATCGCCTGGTCTCCGTACATGAAGGCCATCGATTCGAGGCGCGGGCCTCGATCGTCCTTCGCAGCGGTCGCGCCGGCGTCGGCCTCCGCATACTCCATCTCGACGGGCGAGGTCATCGCGATCTTGTTGCTCTTGATGTGGCGAAACAGGCCCATGAACATCGAGTCCTGCGAGCCTTGGGCATCCTCGGGACGCGCGAGGCGGGTGATGCGGGCGTGCCGGTATGCGGGGTATCGCTTGACGACGACGCTCCCGACCGGCCCGGGCTCGGGAAACCCCGGCGGCATCTTGGCCTCGTGGAACATGAAGGTCTTACCCATGTCTTGGCCCTCCGAGGCGGCGCCGTCGCTTCGGGGCTGGGTCGCATCCCCCGCCGGCGCGGCGCGAGGGGGAGCCAGCACGGCGGCGGAGGGCTTCGAAGCCCCGGCGCACCCGACAACGCCCAGACCCATGAGAAGTGGCACAATCGAGACGACCGAGACGCGAAAGGATCGAACGCGCAGGCGAATGCAGGCGAGGGTCATGGACGATGATAGGGGCGCTCTCGTCTCTCGGACACGGGCAGCTTGCCCGGACTCGATCGTCAGGGATTGCCCCATCCCGCAAGAGCGCCTCAGCGCTTCGCCTCCGCCACCGGCTGCGTCAACTGCTCCGCCAGCGTCTGGTTCTTCTCGCGGGAGGCCTGGGCCAGGTCGGCCTTGTAGGCGACGAGCTTCTCGCGCAGCGCGTCGTCCGCGGTGGCGAGGATCTGCACGGCGAGGATGCCGGCGTTGCGGCCGTTGTTGATCGAGACGGTCGCCACGGGCACGCCCGCGGGCATCTGCACGATGGAGAGCAGCGAGTCGAGGCCGTCGAGCGAGGAGGCCTTGACGGGCACGCCGATGACCGGGAGCGGGCTGACCGAGGCGATCATGCCCGGGAGGTGGGCCGCGCCGCCGGCGCCGGCGATGACGACCTTGAGGCCGCGGAGGTGGGCGGTGCGTCCGTAGCGGATCATGTCGACGGGGGTGCGGTGGGCGGAGACGACGCGCACTTCGAAGGGAACGCCGAAGGCGGCGCAGACATCCGCCGCTTGGCGCATCACGCCCAGGTCGGAGTCGCTGCCCATGATGATGCCCACCAGCGGGGCGGGGTTCTTGTCCTTCGTCGAGGGGGACTTCTTCGTGGTTCGCTTCAAGGCTCGCCTCCGATGCGGATGAGTTTGGCGGCGCGGAGCGCGTTGGCGGCCGCTTCCTGCGGCGTGTCGCCCAGCGCGGTGATGTGGCCCATCTTACGCCCAGGGGCGACGGTGGATTTGCCGTAGAGGTGGACGTGGGCCCCGGGGACGGCGAGGGCGGCGGGCAGGCCGTGGACGATCGCCGGGCCTCGCTCCACTCCGAGCAGGTTGACCATCGCCGCGCCGGGGACGACCAGTTCGGGGGAGCCCAGGGGCAGGCCGAGCACGGCCCGGACGTGGTTCTCGAACTGCGAGCAGGCGCAGGCCTCGATGGTGTAGTGCCCGGAGTTGTGGACGCGCGGGGCGAGCTCGTTGACGAGCACCTCGCCGCTGCGGGTGAGGAACATCTCCACGCCGACGGTGCCGACGGCGTCGATCACCTCGGCGGCGAGGCGGGCGATGTGCTGCGCGGTCCTGCAGATCGCCGGGCTGGCCCCCGCGGGGGCGGTGACGATGTGGCAGACGTGGTCTCGCTGCACGGTCTCGACGACGGGGTAGACCGCCATCGTGCCGTCGCGCCCGCGCGTGACCATCACGGCCAGTTCGGAGGCGAAGTCGCAGAACTGCTCGACGTAAAGGCCCACGCGCCCGCCCCCGAGGCGCTCCCAGGCGGCGTCGAGGTCGGCGTCGGATCGGACCGTGGCGTTGCCCTTCCCGTCGTAGGCGTTGCGCCTGGCCTTGAGCAGCAGGGGCCAGCCCAGCTCCGCGGCGGCGGCGAGCACGGCCTTCTTGTCGGCGACGGCGACCGACTTCGCGGTGGGCAGGCCCGCGTCGGCGAGCGCCTGCTTCTGCAGGAACTTGTCCTGGATCATGTGCAGCGTCGCGGGGCGGGGGTAGACCGCCACGCCCGAGGCCGCCAGAGCGTCGAGCGCGGGGGCGTCGATGAACTCGCTCTCGAGGGTGACCACGTCGGAGTGGGCCGCGAGGCGCTCGAGGTCGGGGAGCTGGTTCCAGTCGCCCACCAGGAACGGGCGCGCGATGCCCGAGGCGGGGCACCCGTCGGCCCGCTCTAGGACCGCCACGGAGACGTCCATCGGGACAGCCGCCTGGGCGAGCATCTTGGCGAGCTGCCCGCCCCCGGCGATCCCCAGCCGCCGCCCGCTTCGCAGTTCGGGCCCCTGCGCGTCGCGCGCCCCGGGGCCTGCCGTCGTGTGCATGATCGATCCTCGAAACCCTGAAGCCATGCCGAAACCCAAAGCCCGAACCCAGCCCGACGCCGGAACGATCATGGTAAAGCGCGGGGGCGGGTCGTGCGCGAGGCGGAGCGGCAGGGTCCTGCGCCTCGGGCAGTCACCGACCGCTCCATCGGGTGAACCCGTGTGCGACCACTATCGGACGCGAGGCGCAGCTACTTCTGATGGAAGACGTTCAAGTTGCCGCGATTTGGGTAATTCAGGTTGCGAGGAAACTGGATGAAAGACGGATGCATGAAACCCGAACAGAAAGTTGGGGTGCCGCAAGATCAAGCCGATAAGATGGTGAGTTCGAGGAGAATGTGGGGTGAATGGTCTTCGAGCGTCGGGATTTCCGGACTCTCCAAGGCAATCATTTGATGTCGAGGGTCTCGCCCGATTCCGTTTCTTCGTGTCGTGTCTCCGGCAGCCGATGATGCAGGCCCGGATGTCGGGGGGTCTTGATCCATGAGCCAATCGCAGCCCGTCCGGCGACAGCCTGAGCCGGGCGATTTATTCCTGACGGTGGATTCCCAAGGCCGCGTGACGCGCGTCAGCCACGGCGACTGCCCATTCCTGGGCCTGCCCGCGCGGACGCTGCTGGGGAAGTCGATCGAGACGCGGCTGGGGCCCGCGCTCTCCGGCGGCGACCTGCTCCGATGGCGGCAAGCCTTCGAGCGGAGAACCCCCGATTCGTTCGAGGTCAGCGGTTCCGGACCCGACGGAGGCTGGTCGTTGGCGCTCCATCCCGCGGACGAGGGCGCGGTGTTGCAGGTGCGTTCCCGCGATCGCGACTCCGTCGCGCGGGCCCGCGTGAATCCGGTGCTGCTCAACGCCATGCCCGGACGGGTCGCTGTGCTCGACTGTCACGGGACGATCGTGCAGGTCAACGAGGCTTGGGACCGGTTCGCCGCCGAAAACCGCGGCACGCCCCTGGCCCAATGCACGGTGGGGGCCAACTACCTCAACCTCCGACGGATCTGCGCCGACGCCCAGGAGCCCGATGTGCGGGTGGCGCTGGCGGGCATCGAATCGGTCCTCGAGGGCGCGGTCACCGGCTTCACGCAGGAATACGCGAGTCCCGCGGAGGGGCGGCAGCGCTGGTTCCACAAGACCGTCACCCGCCTCTCCGACGGGAGCGGAGCGGTCGTGTCGCACGTCGACGTCACCCGGCGCAGGCTCGCCGAGGCCGCCCTGCGCCAGAGCGAGGAGCGGTACCGCGGCCTGGCCGAGGCGACGAACGAAGGCGTCTGGGTGACCGACCCCGCGGGCGTGACGCTCCACGCCAACGCGCCGATGGCGGCGATGCTCGGCTCGACTCCGGGCGCGATGATCGGGCGTCCGGCCACGGATTTCGCCTTCCCCGAAGACCTTCACGCATCCGAGCGCCGGGCAGAGGGCGGGGCGCGGAGGCGCTTCCGCCGCGAGGACGGCGGTGAATGCCGGGCCCATTGCATCTCCACCCTGATCCGCGACGCCGAGGGGCGCATCGACTGCGTGTTGGAGCTTTTCACCGCAATGAGCGCGGAGGACGTCGCCCGCGAAGACCTGAACCTGGCCAGCCGGCGGCTGGGCGTGGTGCTCGACGCGATGACCGACACGTTTTTCTCGCTCGACCGCGAATGGCGAGTCACGCACCTCAACACGCACGCCGAGCGCGTCTTCGGCAAGCCGCGCGAGCAGGTGCTGGGCCGGAATTTCTGGGAGCTTTTCCCGCAGGCGCTGGGAACGGAGTTCGAGCGCCACTACCGCCGGGCGATGAGCGAGGGCGTGGTCGAGCGCTTCGAGGCCGAGGGGGCCATCCGCCCCGGGCGGTGGTTTGAGGTCCACGTCTATCCCTCGGGCGAGGGGTTGAGCGTCTTCACGACGGACGTTACCGACCATCGGCTCGCCCGGGGGCAGGTCCGCCATCTCGCGGGGCTGGTCGAGCGCGCGGCGGACCTCGTCGCCGTCATCGAAACCGACCACAGCGTGAGCTACCTCAACCCCGCGGGCAGGGCGCTGATCGGGCTCGCCCACGGCGACACGGGGCGGGTTTTCCAGATCGAGGACCTGTTCCTCCCCGAAGACCTGCCCGAGGTGCAGAGCAAGATGCTGCCCGAGGTCGCCAAGTCGGGGCGGTGGGCCGGCCCGTTCCGGCTGCGGCATCAGAAGACCGGCGAGCCGCTGGCGGTGACGTGGGACCTGTTCCGGATCGACGACCCGCGCTCGGGCAAGCCGGTGAGCCTGGCGGCGATCGGGCGGGACATCCGCCGGCAACAGGCGGCCGAGCGAGCCCTCGACCTCGCCCGCGTCGCCACCGAGCACGACCTCGCCCGCTTCGAAGCCGTCGTCGCCGCCATGAACGACGGGTTGGTGATCGCCGACACCCAGGGGCGCATCTACTGCCAAAACCCCACCTTCCTCGCCCTGCACGGCTTCGCCAGCGAGGCCGACTTCACCATGCTCGCCGGCTCGCTGACCAAGGTCTGGGAGCTGCGAGACCTCGACGGCAACGTGGTCCCCTTCGCGGATTGGCCTCTCTGACGCGTCCTGCGCGGGGAGCGCTTCGGGCACCTGGAGCTGCGGGCCCGCCGGCTCGACACCGGGCACGCCATCATCGCCAGCTACAGCGGCTCGCCCGCGCGCGACGGCGCGGGGCAGATCCTCTACGCCGTGCTGACCTGCCGCGACGTCACCACCCAGAAGACCGCCGAGGAGACGCTTCGCAACCTCAACGCCTCGCTCGACGACCGCATCACCCAGCGGACGGCCGAGGCGAGCGACCGCACCGACCAACTGCGCGTCCTGGCCTCGGAGCTGACCCGTGCCGAGGAGCGCGAGCGCAAGCGCCTCGCCCAGCTCCTGCACGACCACCTCCAGCAGTTGCTCGTCGCCGCGAAGCTCCGCGTGGGGATCGCCCAGGGCAAGACCGGGGAGGCGCAGGACGAGGTCGACCTCAAGGAGATCCACCGGCTCCTGACCGAATCGATCGCCGCGTCGCGCTCGCTCACGGCCGAGCTGAGCCCGCCGATCCTCTACGATTCGGGCCTGACCGCCGCGCTGGAGTGGCTGGCCCGCTGGGGGCTGGAGCAGCACAGGATCACGCTGGAGCTCGACGTGCATGCGGACGCCGAGCCGGCGAGCGAGGACCTGCGAGTCTTCTTCTACCGGGCCGCCCGCGAGTTCCTGCTCAACGCGGCGAAGCACAGCGGCGTGCAGCGCCTCGCGATGTCGCTCCGCACGGGGCACTTCGGGCTGACCAACATCCGCGAACGGGCCGTCATGCTCGATGGGCAGTTGGAGATCGACAGCGGGCCCGGCCGCGGGACGCGCGTCTGCCTTCGCATCCCCGCCGCGACGCGCGAGGTCATCGCCCCCGCGCAGGTATTCGGTGCGCCGGCGCGCGAGCCCGCCGCCTCTCTCCTTCCGGCGGGCCCGGTGCGAGTCCTCATCGCCGACGACCACAAGATCGTGCGCGACGGGCTCCGCTCCGTCCTGGCCCGGCACGACCGCGTCCACATCATCGGGGAGGCCGGCGACGGGGTCGAGGCGCTCGACATGGCCCGGCGCATGCGCCCCGACGTGGTCATCATGGACGCCTCGATGCCGCGGATGAACGGCGTGGAGGCCACCCGCCGCCTCGTCGCCGAGATGCCCACGTTGCGAGTCCTGGGCCTCTCGATGCACCACGACCCCGACATGGCCTCCGCCATGCGCCGCGCCGGCGCCGCCGCCTACCTCAGCAAGGACGGCCCGTCCGACCAACTGCTCTCGGCGATCCTCGGCCCGGGGCGGGGCGGGGATTAGGCGGCGGGGAGAGAGATGAAATGACCCCACGCGAGCCGATTTCACCGTTGGTGATTTGCGAGCGATGCGGCGAGCGAAGTCGGCTTATCGACGCCCTGTTTCAAGGTCACGATGACCGGGTAGGCTGCCGCCCGCCTGCCCGCGCCTTGAGGACAATGAACAAACTAAGCGCGAGTACCGAGGCGGCCACGGCGGTGTACGCCAGATAACCTTCAACGAAATCGATGAGACCGAACGAGGGCACGACATTGCTGGGGTTTTCAAGCTTCCGCCACGATATTGCCCCAGTGTTCTTGACCGCAGGCTCAGAGTCGAAATCGCTTTGGCTAAAGGGTCCGGTGACAAGACCATCCTCTTTTCGGGTGATGCACAGGAACACGCTGTTTCTATCTACGTTTTCAAATGTGTCGCCAGGAAAGTCGTTTCGGGGTGTGCGGCCGTAGTGTCGCGTGAAGATGAACGATGGTGTGACGACATATTCAAAAATCGGCCCAAGCGCGGGATGATCACGGGGACGCAAGACGATTTTGCCATCGGTCTTGGCTAGCACGACATCAAGGCCATTCGCCTGGCAGATTTGGTAGCGCGAATCTATCGGCAGCGTGTAATCGCTCAATCCGATAGCAAGCCCGGGCGTCGGCCAGAAGACCACAATGAAGAAAATGACGAGCGCCAAACGGGACGCGATCAACGCATGCACGCGACTTCGATTGTGCCGGGATGATGGGTGGGCGTGCGGCATTGTGGTGCAGTGGGACAATTGCAAGGCTTGATCGATCGTTGCGTGCTACGCCTTCTTCCCCTCTCCGAACCCATCCACCAACGGGAACAACTCCTGGTCCAGCCTCGCCCCGTCGGGCAGGTTCAGCGGGTCGGTCACCGGGTGGACCGCGCCGTCGGCCCGCTTGCGGTAGCGGGCCCCCGCGTCCATGAAGATCACCACGTGGGCCACGCGGGCCTCGTCGGTCTGGTTCGAGGTCGCCATGTGGGCGGCGTAGGCGTGGTGGAATGTGACGTCGCCCGCGCGGAGCGGGACGGTGACGCGCGGGTAGTAGGCCAGCTCCGGGCATTTGCGGAAGAGGTCGCGCGGGTCCATCAGGTCCTGCGAGACGAGGTTCGTCACGCGATGCGATCCCGGGATGAAGCTCATGCACCCGCGCTCGACGGGCACGTCCTGCAGCGCGATCCAGGCCGAGAGCGGGTGGTCGGCGTCGAGCAGGGGCCAATAAGGGCGGTCCTGGTGGAACTCGGTGTTGGCGCGGTTGTGCGGCTGCTTGATGAGTGTGTGGTCGTGCCAGAGGCGCAGCTTCACGCCTGCGAGTTTTTGGGCGATTCCGCCCAATCGCGGGTGGAGCGTGAGCCGGCGGATGACGGGGTCCTCCCGCCAGACGTTGAGGAGCTGGCTGAAGACCTTCTCCGCGGCCGACCCGGCGGTGAGGCTGCGCAGCCGTTGGTCGCAGGCGAGCGTCGCCGCGCGGAACTCGGCCGCCTCCGCAGGGCTGAGGACGCAGGGCACGCGCACGAAGCCGTCGCGGCGGTAGTCCTCCACGAGGCTCGCGGGGAGGTTGTCGGGCGTGGTCAGAGGCGCGGGTTGTGGCATGGGTCGGTCGGCTCCGCGGAGGTGGCGCCCATTGTCCGCGTGTGGAGGCGGGACGCAACGCCGGTTCCGACGCGGGTTGGGCTTGTCGGGAATCGCCCGATGGCGCGATGGGAGTTTGACGAAGTGGGCATGGAAACGAGCGTGGCTAGCATCCATCGTCGACAGGGAGAAAACCGCCGGACACGGAGGGGTTGAAACACGGGAACCACACCGCCGGAGGGGAAAAGGAAGCGGGGACAAGGCCGGGCGGATCGAAAGTGGAAAGGATTCATGACAACCCCTCGTGACGCCCGGCCTTGCCCACCCCGTGAGGAACAAATGTCGGAGCACCGGAGCACTCGTTCCGGAAAGCACGCGCCCCAGCAGGAATCGCACAACGGCAAGCACTCGCTGGTGGGCATCGGAAGCGTGAGAGAGCCGGGGTCGTCTGTCGAAGATCAGGGTTCCTGGGGCCGCCGCCCGCGCTGATACGAGGCGGAGGAGGAGGAAGACTGATCCCGTCGAGGCGCCACGGCCCGCGTTCCCCACGGACCGGGCTGGCCCGCAAGGGCATGGGCGCACGACGAGACAGGGGGGTGGTTTGCCGTCCGCGGCAGGCCACCCTTTTAGGCGTGGGGCGACACGGCGAACCGACGAGCATCCAATCCTTCAAGCACCAAACGACAAGAGGCCCCGCGTTCGCGGGGCCTCTTGCTTGGTTGCGGTCAGGATGGAACGGCGGCTCAGCCGGCCTTCATCTTCTCTGCCTTGGCCTTCGCGTCCTCGAGCGTGCCGACGTACATGAACGCGCTCTCGGGCAGGTCGTCGCCTTCGCCGGCGCAGATGCGCTTGAAGCTGTCGATGGTCTGCTTGAGCGGGGTGTAGATGCCCGGGAAGCCGGTGAAGACCTCGGCCACGAAGAACGGCTGGCTGAGGAAGCGCTCGATCTTGCGGGCGCGGCGGACGGTGACCTTGTCCTCCTCGCTCAGCTCGTCGATGCCCAGGATGGCGATGATGTCCTGCAGGCTCTTGTACCGCTGGAGGATCTGCTGCACCTGGCGCGAGACCGCGTAGTGCTCCTCGCCGAGGATCTGCGGGTCGAGGATGCGGCTGGTCGAGGCCAGCGGGTCGACGGCGGGGAAGATGCCCTTCTCGGCGATGCTGCGGGAGAGCGTGACGAACGCGTCGAGGTGGCTGAAGGTCGTCGCGGGGGCGGGGTCGGTCAGGTCGTCCGCGGGGACGTAGATCGCCTGCACCGAGGTGATGGAGCCCTTCTCGGTCGAGGTGATGCGCTCCTGGAGCTCGCCCATCTCGGTGCTCAGCGTGGGCTGGTAACCGACGGCGCTGGGCATGCGGCCCAGGAGGGCCGACACTTCCGAGCCGGCCTGGGTGAAGCGGAAGACGTTGTCGACGAAGAGGAGGGTCTCCTTGCCTGACTTGTCGCGGAACTCCTCGCACATGGTCAGGGCCGAGAGGGCGACGCGGAGGCGCGCGCCCGGCGGCTCGTTCATCTGGCCGAAGACCATCGCGACGCGGTCGAGCACGTGGGCCTGCTTGCCGGAGGCGTCGGTGTAGACGGCCTCCTTCATCTCGAGCCAGAGGTCGTTGCCCTCGCGGGTGCGCTCGCCGACGCCGGCGAAGACGCTGTACCCGCCGTGCTCGCGTGCGATGCGGGCGATCATCTCCTGGATGATGACGGTCTTGCCGACGCCCGCCCCGCCGAACAGGCCGATCTTGCCGCCGCGGACGAAGGGGCAGAGCAGGTCGACGACCTTGATGCCGGTCTCGAGGATCTGCGTCTTGGGGTTGAGGTCGGTGAATTCCGGGGGCGGCTGGTGGATCGAGCGGTAGCTGGGGTCCTTGACCGGGCCGAGTTTGTCGATGGGTTGGCCGAGGAGGTTGAAGACGCGGCCGAGGACGCCCTCGCCAACGGGGACCTTCACGGGCGAGCCGGTGTCGACCGCCGCCATTCCGCGGGTCAGGCCGTCGCTGGAGCCCAGGGCGACCGCGCGGATCTGGCCGCCGCCCAGGTGCTGCTGGACTTCGCCGACCAGGTCGATGTCGAGGCCGTTGACGCTGGCCTTGACGTGGACCGCGTTATAGATGTCGGGCAGCGCGTTCTCGGGGAAGCGTGCGTCGAACGTCGAGCCGATGACTTGGGTGATGACGCCTGTGCTAGCCATGTCCAAAGACCTTGTTGAAAGCCCGGGGGAGCGTCCGAGGCGCGGGAGGCCGCGGGCGACGGGGCGTGTGGGAACCCGATGCGGGACTGCCCGAACCGGGGCTCAATAGAATAGTGATTCCCCCCCGGCTTGCCAAACGCACCCCGTGCGAGGCATAACCCTCGTCTGGATGCAGGTTTTTGCCGTCCTCGGCCCACCACTCGGCCCGCTCCTTGGCCCCTTGGAAACCCCTCCATGACCGCCTCCATCGACCTCTCCGGCCTGTGGCGCTTCCAGCCCGACCCGCACGACGAGGGCGAACGCCGCGGGTTCTTCCGCCCCGGGCACGACGCCCAGCGGTGGCTGGAGGTCAATGTCCCCGCGCCGTTCGACGCCGCGGCGCCGTCGCTGGTCGCCTACGAGGGCATGGGCTGGTACCGGCGCGAGATCGTCTTGCCTCCGGCCAGCGTTCCCGGGACGGCGGGGGGCGAGGCCGCCGTTGAGCCGATCCTGCGCTTCGAGGGCGTGACCTACAACACGCGCGTCTGGCTCAACGGGCAGGCGGTTGGGGAACATCAGGGGGGGTTCCTGCCCTTTGAGATGTCGCTCGCCCCCGCGGCCCGTGCGGGCGTGAATGTCCTGGTCGTCCGGGCCGACAGCACCCGCCGCGACGGGGCCGTGCCCGGCCCGCGGCGCGGATGGCGACCCTTCGGCGGAATCCTGCGCGAAGTCGTGCTCGAGCACCGTCCGCTGCTCCGGCTCGACCGCCCGGCCGTCACCGCGCGGGGCGACGGCTCGTTCACCGCCCACGTGCGCGTCGTGAACCACTCCGGGCGCGAGCGGCGGGTGCAGGTCGAGATGCGGGTGACGCCCCTGGGCGGGTCCGAGACGGTGGCTGTCGTGCGGGCGCAGACGCTCACGATTCCCGCCGGCGCGCGGGAGACCGCGCATTTCGCGGGCTCCGCGCCGGAGGCCAAGCCCTGGTCGCCGGAGAGCCCGGCCCTCCACATCGCGGGCGTGCGCCTGTTCGACATCGACGCGCCGGGCTGCCCGGACGATCCGGTGAATCCCGCCAAGCCGGTCGACGAGGCGCGCATCGCCTTCGGCTTCCGCACCATCGAGGCCCGCGACGCCCGGCTTTTCCTCAACGGCCAGCCGCTGCGCTTCGCCGGATTCAACCGCCACGAGGACACGCCCCGCGCCGGCATGACGCCCGACCCGCACGGCGTCCGAGCCGATCTCCTCCACATGAAGAGCCTCGGCGCCAACTTCGTCCGCCTCTGCCATTACCCGCACCACCCCTCGACGCTCGACCTCTGCGACGAGCTGGGCATGCTCGCGATGGGCGAGATCCCGCTCTACTGGTGGGGCGGGCCCGAAGGGGAGACGTCGACGTCAGTGAAGCTCGCCGCCGCCGAGGGGCAGCTGCGCGAGATGATCGCCCGCGACGTCAACCACCCCTCGCTCATCTTCTGGAGCGTGAGCAACGAGACCAGCGAGTCGCACCCCGACGTCGCCTCGGGCAACGCCCAGCTCGTCGCGCTGGCCCGCGAGCTCGACCCCTCGCGCCTCGCGGTGCACGTCTCCGACCGCTGGCCGAACGATCCGCATTTCGAGCAGGACCAGACGGCCTGCCTCAACGGCTACCCCTCGCTCGCGGCCGTGATGCGCCAGCCCGACGCCGCCAACCCCTTCGCCGAGGGGACGCGCTGGTGGAACGCCGAGCTGGAGAGGCTCCACGCCTCGCACCCCGAGCTGCCGATCGTCATCGCGGAGTTCGGCTACTCGGGCCTCGCGGGCGTCCTCGACGGGCGCTCGGGCGAGGGCGACCAGATGGAGGCCATCCGCGCCGAGGCCGAGGCGTTCCAGAAGCCCTACGTCTGCGGGATGGTCATCTGGTGCTACGCCGACCACCCCTGGCCCGAGGAGCCGTTCCTCAACCGCGTGACGACCAGCCCGTACGGCGTGCTGACGCGCGACCGTCGGCCGAAACTGGCCATGGCGCATGTGCCGGGGCTTTTCAAACGGTTCCGTGGGGTTTGACGCTGTTTCCGGTTCCGAGAACCTGCCCAAGGCCGGACTGTTCCACACGCGGGCCCGCCCGGACCGATATTCGGTTGCATGCCCGCGTCGCCTCAACGCAATGATGCTCCCGCCGCCCCGCCCGCCGCACCGCTGCGCGTGCTGAGCTTCGACGTCGAGGAATACTTCCACATCGAGGCCGCCCACGCCGCGGTGCCGCGGACCGATTGGGACCGCTGGCCGTCGCGCGTCGAGGCGAGCGTCGACCTGCTGTTGGGAATCTGCGATCGGCAAGGCCTCCGCGCGACGTTCTTCGTCCTGGGCGACGTCGCCCGTCGCTGCCCGCGCCTGGTCCCGCGCATCGCCGCGGGCGGGCATGAGATCGCCAGCCACGGCAACCTCCACGACCGGCTGCACCGGCTCGACCCCGCCGCGTTCGCGGGCGACCTCGACGTCAGCCGCAAGCTGCTCGAGGACCAGTCGGGCCAGCCCGTACGGGGCTACCGCGCCCCGACCTTCAGCGTCGTGCCCGCCACGGCGTGGGCGATCGATGTCCTGCTCGACGCCGGCTTCGCCTACGACAGCTCGATCTTCCCCGTGCGCCATCCGGCCTATGGCGTTCCCGCAGCGCCGGACCGGCCGTTCCTGGTCAACCGCGCCCCGGGCTCGCGGACGCTTTTGGAGATCCCGCCTCTGACGCTCGCGCTGCCGACGCTGGGTGCGTCATCCAAGCGCCGCCACCTGGGCGTCGCCGGCGGGGGGTACTTCCGTCTCCTGCCCGAGATGTTGATGACCCGCGGGCTGGCGCAGGCCGCCCAGCAGGGCCGGCCGGCGGTGCTCTACTTCCACCCGTGGGAGTTCGACCCGGGCATCCCGCGCATGCCGCTGCCGCTGCTCGGGCGCGTGCGCACCTACACCGGTCTGGAGTCGGCCGCGGCCCGCCTGGAAAAACTCATCGCCCGCCACCGCGACGCCCGCTGGGCGCCGATGGCGGAGCTGCTGCCCGAGTTGACGCGGCAGGCGCGGGCGCGGCCGGTGTTCCATCTGCAGGCCGAGGCGCCGATCGCGACGGTGCATGCGGCGGGCGAACCCACGCAAGCCTGAATCGCGGGCTTTCGATCCGCCTCACTTCAACCCCAGCGCCCCGCGGACCTCCGCGATCAGCTTCTTCGCCGTCCCCGCGTCGCGGGCCTCGGCGATCAGGCGCATGATCGGCTCGGTGTTGCTCGTGCGCACGTGGACCCAGCGGTCCGGCCAGTCGATGCGCACGCCGTCCTGCTCGTCGATTTTCTGCCCTGCGAAGTGGGCCCGCAAGGTCGGCGCGATGCGCTCGCCCATTCCGGGCTTGAGGTCAACCTTGTCCTTGAGGATCGCGTAGCTGGGGATCCTCCCGACGATCCGGCTCAGCGGCTCGTTGCGGGCCGAGAGCAGCTCGAGGATCAAGGCGATGCCCGCGATGCTGTCGCGCACGAAGCAGATCGGCGGGAAGATCACCCCGCCATTGCCCTCGCCGCCGATGACGCAGCCGTTCTTGCGCATCGCCGCGGCGACGTTCGCCTCGCCCACCGGCGTGCGCACCACCGTCGCCCCGGCGGCGGCGGCGATGTCGTCGAGCATCCGGCTGGTCGAGAGGTTGGCCGCGACGCTCGCGCCCTTCTTGCCCTCGCGCGCCAGCACGTGCAGCGCCGCCAGCGCCAGCGTGTATTCCTCGCCGATGTACTCGCCGCGCTCGTCCACCACCGCGAGGCGGTCGGCGTCGGGGTCCTGGGCGAAGCCGATGTCGGCCTTGGCGTCACGCACAGCCTTGCCGAGCGAGACCAGGTTCTCGCGCGTCGGCTCGGGGGGGTGGGGGAACTGCCCGGTCGGCTCGGCGTAGAGGTGGACCAGGTCGACGCCGAGTTCCTTGAGCACGATCGCGGCGGCGGCCCCGCCCGCGCCGTGCACGCTGTCGAGCACCACGCGCGGGCGGCGTTTGCGCACCAGGCCCGCGTCGACCCGCGCCATCACCAGCTTCGCGTGCACCGCGTGGGTCGAGTCGTCGCGGGCCATCGACTGCAGCGCCTCGACGCCGACGTAGTCCAGCCGGTCGGCTTTGAAGCGCTCGATGATCTCCTTCGCCTGCTCGGGCGGGGGGGCCACGCCGTCGTGCCGCAGCGCCTTGATGCCGTTCCAGATGATCGGGTTGTGGCTGGCGGTGATGACCATCCCACCGTCGGCGCCCAAGTGCTCGGCCATGATCGCGACGCTGGGCGTGGTGACGATCCCCAGCGACGTCACCCGGCAACCCACCGCGAGCAGCCCGGCCGTCACCGCCTGCTCGACCCACGGACCCGACGGGCGGCTGTCGCGCCCCAGGACGACGTGCGGCGGCCGGTCCTTCGAACCATCCGCGCGCGGCTGGCCCTTGAGCCACGACCCGAAGGCCGCTCCGTACCGCGCCGCCACCGGCGGGGTGAGCGACTGGCCCACCAGCCCGCGAAGCCCGCTCACGCTCAACATCAATGGGGCATCACTCACGCCGATCCTCCTGGGTTTTTTCTTGGCTTGCGCCATCGCGCGGCTGTTGCGCGGTTATTGCGTCAATTCATCGCTCCAAGCCGCGTTTTGGCCCGAGCGTAGGGGTCTCCCTTATGTCGGCAGACCGCCATGCGTAACTTGGAGCGGATTCCTTGCGAATTTAGTCCATTCTCGGACCTACGCTCATTAAGCCGTTCACCTTGCCTGCCGATTCCATCACAACGCCACGACGCGCAGCCGGTGTTGTAAGTGTTCTCCGGGACGAGCCCCGGCACTGGCCCCTTCTGGGGCGGGGATGGACCAGGCATGGAACGGATCCGAATCGCAACTCTCCAAGCCGGCCAGTCCTTCGACCGGCCGCTCTTTTCCCTCACGGGCCAGAAGCTGCTCAACGGCGGCACCCCGCTTTCCCCCAAGCACATCGAGGCAATCCGCCGCTGCGGCGACGCCGAGGTCGTCTGCGCCGAGAGCGTCGAGGAGCTCGTCTCGGGCGGCATCGTCGCCCATTGCGATTCCTCCCAGCTCCGCGTCGGCCAAAAGGTCGACGGCGGCTTCGTCTCCCGCGGCGGGCACATGGTCGTCGAGCCCGGCGAGCGCATCGAGGAGCATCACCTCGACGCGCTGGCGGCCGGTGGTGGCGGGGCGTTCGCCCCCAAGAATCCCGCGGCCGCCCAACGGCGCGAACGCGTCATCCTCGGCGACACCGTTGTCGAGTCGCTCGAGGCCCAGATGTCCTCGCTCCAGCTCCACGTCACGCCCCAGCCCGACGCGGCCTGGATCCAGCCCGGCCACGCCGGCGACTGGCCCTCGCCCGAGAAGCTCACCGAGTGGCGCGACGGGCAAGTCAACCTCCTCCGCAGCCTCTTCGCCCGCATCGAGGCGGGCCTGGCCGTCAAGATCGAGCAGGTGACCGACTTGACCGACGAACTGCTCCGCCGGCTCGCGCTCTACCCCACGCGCTTCACCCAGCTCGCGCTGCTCTGCCCCCGCCGCGAGGACTACCTCCCCGACCACGCCTACACCGTGACCGTCCTCGCGATGGCGATCGCCGCCCGGCTCAACTGGCCCGTCGACGACGTCCGCCACATCGGGCGGGCCGGGCTGGTCTACGACCTGGGCATGCTCATGGTGCCCGAGCGCATCCGGTCCGGCGCCTGCGAGCTGACCGACATCGACCGCTCGCGCGTGCAGCGCCACCCGGTCTTCAGCCTCGCGATGCTGCAGACCGTCGAGGGCGTGCCGCCCATCATCCAGCTCGCCGCCTACCAGCACCACGAGCGCGAGAACGGCTCGGGTTATCCCACCGGGGCCCGGCGCGAGGCGCTCTGCGACTACGCCCGCGTGCTCGCCGTCGCCGACTGCTTCGCCGCGACCACCGAGCCGCGCCATTACCGCAAGCCCAAGCTGCCCTACACCGCGATGGAGGAGACGCTCCGCTCGACGGCGACGATGGCCCTCTGGAAGCCGGCGGTGCGGGCGCTGCTCTCCGCCGCGGGGCTCTTCCCCGTCGGCTCGTACGTGAAGCTCTCCTCGGGCAAGAGCGCCCACATCATCGCCTGCAACCCCGCCCAGCTCGACCGCCCCACCGTGCAGGTGCTGACGGAGGAGGGGGGCCCCGACGGCCCGCCGATCGACCTCATGACCGTGCCCCCCGGGCAATTGACGGTCGTGCGCCCGATCCATTCGCCCAAGGGCTGAGCTCGCGGCCCGCGCTGCTCTTCAGGATTCTCATTTCACGTCGACGGTGATCCCGCGCCAGTCGTCGGTGCGGAACGGCCCGACCGGCAGGCCCGTCGCGCCAACCAAGTTCGCTTCGGGGTTCTGCGCCCAGGCGTAGCGCACTGCCGCCGGCTTGGGGACCGCCGGCGACCAGACCACCAACTCGCTCCCCTCGATGCGGGCCTCCGCCCAGACGAACCCGCGGTTTCCGCGCGACGTGTCGCCCGCGCCGGGTCCTGCGCCGGCGGAGACCGCCAGCCCGCGCACCGGGCCGCCGTCTGAGGTCTTGAGCCCGCCTTCCGCGTGGTCGAAGCGCAGCCGGATGGTTTCGCCCTCGACGCGCACCGACGCGACGACCGGGCTCGACGAAGGCGTGTCGTGCCCGTAGGCCATCGCGCGGGCCGCCAGCGCGAGCCGGTCGCCCACGGGCTGCTTGCGCACGGGGTGGATGTTGGCCGTCTCGCCGATGTCGAGCGAGACCGCCATCGCCGTGCGCGGCTCGGCCAGCGCCATCGCCTGGGCCTTGCGCAGCTCGGCCCAGGAATGCTCCCCCGGCTCGGCCCGGCGCGGGCCGAAGGCTGCCTCCTGCACGAAGAGGAAGGGCAGGTCGCGCACGCCCGCGCCCGCGGCGTCGTCGCCCCACGCGGCCCGCCAATCGCGGATCAGGGCGCGGAAGAGCGCCCGGTATTGGAATGCCCGCTCCGGGTGCGACGCGCCCTGGGCCCAGATCACCCCGCGGATCGGGAAGTCCGTCGCCGGCGCGACCATCGCGTTCCACAGCCCCGCGGGCGTCCAGGCGTGCCCAGGGCAGAGGAGCTTGGGCTGCGCGCCCGGGAGCGGGCGCCCCTCGCGCTCTGCCAGGTCCGTGTCGTGGTCCCACGCGGCGAAGCGGTCGGCGTAGCGCTTTTCGGGATCGGGAAACGCTTCGAGCGATTCCTTGGCGCGATCGAGGATCGGCCACCAGTCGGGGTTTGATTTCAGCAGTCCCAGGCGCACCCACGTCTCGACGGGCGTCGCGCCGACCGCCGACTGGATCAGCCCGATCGGCCGGCTGGTCGCGCGGCGGAGGTGCGAGCCGAAGTGATATCCCACTGCCGAGAATTGGAGCGCCACGGAGGGCGAACTTCGCAGCCACGCCGATTCGCCGAACCGCCCCTGGGACGTGAGCGTCGAGCGCCGGGGGACGGTGAAGAGGCGCAGGAACGCGTCCTCCGCGCCGGCGGCGTGGGCCTCGCCGTCGAGCGCATCCCGCAGCGGCATCTCCATGTTCGACTGCCCCGAGCAGAACCAGACGTCGCCCATCACCAGGTCGACGAGATCGACATGCTCCGCGCCGGCCTCCACGTGCAGCGTCATCGTCGTGCCGGGGGGCAAGGGGTCGGCCGCATTTGCCGAAGACCCCTCAAGCACAAGGCCGCCCGTATCCCTTGGGTCGATCACGGCGTGCCAGCGCCCCAGTGGGCTGACCGTCGCAAGGCACACGGAGTGAAACTGGCGGCTTTCGAGGACCACGCGGACCTGTTGCCCCGGGTCGGCCCACCCCGAGAGGCGCAGCGGTTGCCCGTGTTGCAGCACGGCGTGGTTGGTCAGCAGCGGATGGAACGTGAGCATGACGCGCCATTATGCCCGCCCCCGTCCTCGCGCGGTTGCCTGCGGGCGAGCCCAGGGAGTAGACTGCGCGCATGAAGCCGAGCCGAAAGGTCGCGTCGCGAGGGCTGCGCTTGCTGGCCGCCCTGGTCCTGCTGGGCGGGTGCTCGCGCGCGGTGAAGTCGCCCGTCGCCAACCCCTTCGAGATCGACCCGCGCGAGTTCGACCGCGTCTTCACCGCCTCCGTCCTCGAGCTGCGGGCCCAGGGGTTCGCCGTCGACCGGCAGGACTACCGCTTCGGGCGCGTGACGACCAAGCCGCTGCCCTCGCCCACGATCATCGAGCCGTGGCGCGACACCAACACCACCGTCTACCAGGCCGAGACCGCGACGCTCAACAGCCAGCGCCGGCTCGTGACCGTCCGCATCGATCCCGCTTCCGCGGCCACGCAGCCCGAGTCGGACTCGTTGCCCGTCTCCGCCGCGGCGCCCGCGGCCAGCAACGCCCCGACGACGATGCCCGCCCGCGCGGGCACCTACCAGCTCGGCGTCGAGGTCCACATCGAGCAGTTGCAGATCCCCACCCGCCGGCTCGCCGGCTCCACCCGCGGTCCGGCGATGATCAACGAGATGCCCGAGGTCCCCACCGAGCTCGCCGCCCGCGGCATCAAGCCGATCTACTGGCAGGCCGTGGGGCGCGACCCGTACCTCGAGCAGCGGCTGCTCACCGCGATCATCCGCCGCTCGGTCAACGTCACGCCCGGCGAGGACCGCGCCCCGGCCGGGATCCCGGATTCCGCGACTCAGCCCTCGTCCTCCGCCGCGCCCAAGCCCGCCCGCCCCGCGACGCCGCCCGCCACCCAGCCGGTGGCCGCGGCGCGGTAGTCGCTGCTTCGCCGTCGGGCGTCCGCCGGACCTCCGCCGGACCTCCGTCTGACGCAGCCCTGCGGTGGATTTCGCCGGCTCTACAATGCTCCGATGAGCGCCCCGAACTCCCGCCCCATTCCGTCGCCCCCGTCCGACTCCAGCCAGATCACGCTTCGTCTGGGCCATTCGCCCGACCCCGATGACGCGTTCATGTGGTTCCCCCTCGCCGACTTCGAGCTCAACGGGAAGCGCTACCGCCCGCAGATCGACACCGGGCGCTTCCGCTTCGTCCACGTGCTGGAGGACATCCAGTCGCTCAACGTGCGCTCCGCACGAGGCGAGTTGGAGATCACCGCGATCAGCGTCCATCAATACCCCTTCGTCGCGGGGCGGTACGCCCTGACGAGCTGCGGCTCGTCCATGGGTGACAACTACGGCCCGATGGTCGTTGCCCCGGCCGCGAAGCGGTTGACCGTCGACGACCTTCGGCGCGTGAAGATCGCCATCCCGGGCGAGCGGACGACGGCCTTCCTCGCGATGTCGCTGCTGCTGGGCAAGGGCGCGTTCCGCTATGAGGCCGTGCCGTTCGACCAGATCATCGAGCGCGTCACGGCCGGGGAGTTCGACGCGGGGCTGATCATCCACGAGGGGCAGCTCACATTCGAGAAGGCCGGCCTCGCCTGCGTGGTCGACCTGGGGAAATGGTGGACGCAGAAGCACGACCTGCCGCTGCCGCTGGGAGGCAACGCGATCCGGCGCGACCTGGGCCCCCAGGCGATGCGCGAGGTCTGCTCGATTTTGCTCGCATCGATCCGTCACGCCCTGGAGCACCGCGACGAGTCGGTGCGCTTCGCGCTGAACTACGCCCGCGACATGGGCTCGGATTTGGCCGACCGTTTTGTCGGGATGTACGTCAACAAGTGGACGCTGGATTACGGCCCGCGCGGGCGAAAAGCGGTGAACCTCCTTTTGGGCGAAGGCGCGAAGGCGGGCCTGACGCCGGACGTGGGCGAAGTGGATTTTGTGGAGCCGGAGCTAGGGAGCCCTCGATGATCGAAGGCGTTGAAGTCACCTCGGAGGTCGGCGTGGTCGCGGCCAACCCGCCCGCGGCGGCGGCGATCGGGGCCCGCGTGCTCGAGGCCGGCGGAAACGCGATGGACGCCGCCGTCGCCGCCAGCTTCGCCTGCTGCATGCTGCGCCCGAACCAGACGGGCGTGGGCGGGTATGTCTGCTCCGCGCTGGTCCGCTCGGCGGAGGGGCAGCCGATCTTCTCCATCGACGCCAACGGCGTCGCCCCCGCGGCCGCGCACGAGAGGATGTTCGACATCCAGCCCATGTCCTGGGCCAACGGCTGGCTCAACGAGGGCGAGTACTCCTGTTCCGTCCCGGGCAACGCCAACATCGTCGGCCCGCTGGCGGTCTCCGCGCCGGGCATGATGGCGGGCATGGGCATCATCCACGAGCGCTGGGGCAAGCTGCCCTGGGCCCGGATCATCGAGCCCTCGCTCGCCCTGCTTGAGCAAGGCTTCCCCTACGAGGAGGTCTCCGACGCGATCAGGAACGGCGAGAAGAACCTCCGCCGGTTCGAGGCCACCGCCGCCCACCTCATGCCCGAGGGCAAGGTGCCCGGCCCGCAGGACCGCTGGCACCGGCGCGAAATGGAGAAGACGCTCGCCCGCGTCGCGGCCGCGGGTTGGCGGGACTTCTACGACGGGCAGATCGGCCGCGCGATCGCCGACCACGTGCAGGCCCTCGGTGGGATCCTCACCCGCGCCGACATGGCGAGCTATCAGCCGCGAGTCACCGAGCCCTATGTCGTCACCTACCGTGACGCAACGGTCCACGGCGCCATCCTCCCCAACGGCTGCATCTCCACGCTCCAGACGCTGCAGATGCTCGAATGCCTCGACTTCCCGAAGGAGGACTCGCCGCGCTATTTCCACCTGCTCGGCGAGGTGCTCAAGCTCGCCTGGCGCGACCGCATCCAGTGGTTGGCCGACCCGGATTTCTCGCCCGTGCCCATCGCTCGCCTGCTCTCGAAGGACTACAACGCCGGGCGCGTCGAGACGCTGCGCCTCTTCCCCGACCAGGTCGACCGCTTCGTCCCCCCGGCCGACACCGACGGGCCCAACGGCACGCTGCACGTCTCCGCGGCCGACGCGCGGGGCGGGCTGGCGTCGATGACGATCTCGCAGGGCATGTCCTTCGGCTCGTGCGTCACCGTGCCGGGCTGGGGCATCATCCTCGGGCACGGGATGTGCCGGCTCGACCCGCGCCCCGGGCGGGTGAACTCCATCGCCCCGGGCAAGCGCCCGCTCAACAACACCTCGCCGCTGCTCCTCACCTCGCCGACGCGCGACGCCGCCCTGGGCTTGCCCGGCGGGCGGATCATCATCTCGGTGATGCCCCGCGCGGTGCAGCTCATGGTCGACCGCGGGTGGACGGGGCATCAAGCGTCGATCGCCCCGCGCCTGCACGTGGAGATGAACGAGCCTCTGAGCATGACGACCAACGCCGGCCCGGCCCTGATGGATGGCGTCCGGGCGCTGGGGCATGAGGTGAAGGAGGCCGGGGCGCTGGCGGGCGTGCTCAACGTCGCGGAGTTTTTGCGCGAGTCGCGCGCCACCCGCGGGGGCAGCGCCGTCTCGGCGGCGGGGGCGGAGTGATCGCCGCGGGCGATGACTGTGATGATTTCTGATCAGAGCCCGACACTGTGTGTCCGGCTCTGATCAGACGCGAGCTATTCACACCCCGCGCTTGACCAAGTCGATCGCCGCGTCGGAGAGGATGTTCGCCGCCTCGGGGGCGAGCCTGCTCGACATCGCGAAGGTCGTCTCGTAGCCCCCGCGCTGAAAGGCCTCGGCGCTGGGGACGTAGCCGACCATCCCGTTGGCGTAGCCGACGATCAGCGCGTGTGCCGGGCGGGCCTCCTCCTTGATCCGCAGGCCCGGGCCGACGAAGTATTCCGCGGGGATCGAGACGTAGGCTCGCTCGCCCAGGAAGATCGCCTGCACCTCGGCGGGCTGGATCTTCCGTGTGCGGATGCGCTCGAGCAGCATGGGCATGCCACGGTCGTAGATCGCCGGGTCGACGAAGCGCTGGGCGCCCTTGAGCGTGCCCTTGATCTCCTCGTCGGACGCCTGGCGGTAGGGGAGTTGGACGGTGCGTTGCCCCGAGCCGATGCGGTCGAGGGCCTCGCGGAAGGGCGTCGCGTCGATGATCTTCTGCGCGTCGGCGGCGAGCACGGCCCCCATCTCCTCCATCGAGATCGACTTGCCCGAGGCGGGGTCGGCGGTCGCGATCTCGCCGGCGGCGCCCTGCAGCAAGAGCGGGACAGGCCAGCCGCGCTTCTTCATCTCGTCGGCGTAGACGCCGGGCCAGCCCGCGGTGCAGGTGCCGTCGCCGCCCAGGTGGGTGGGGTGGCAGGTGAAGTTGACGATCGCCCCCAGCGGCCGGCCGTCGAGCGACTTGGCGGCGAGCACGGCGACCTCGGGGTCGATCGGCCCTTCGAGGCAGAGCGAGGCGGGGTCGGTGAAGGTGCCGTGGGTGCGGACGACGCCGTTGCGCGTGATGACGCGGCGGTTGAAGCTGATGTTGAACTCGAAGCCGCTGCCCATGGCCACGCGGGCGGGCACGCTGGCCTTGATCGCCCGGCCGAAGGCGAGAACGCACTTGTCGACCAGGTCGGCCAGGTATTTCTCGTCGCGCGGGGATTCGCCGATGGTCGCCACCGCGGGTCCGCCGTGGTTGTGCGTCGCGCCGACCATCACGGCCTCGCCGGGGAAGTTCAGTTCGCGCGTGATGCGCTCGCGGATGGCGCGGACGGTCGACCAGCGGACGCTCAGCGTGTCGAGCGCGATGAAACCCACGCGCCCCGCGGGCGATTCGATGACGGCCGCCCGCGCGTAGAGCGGGTCGTGGATGCTGTCGATCACCAGCAGCTTGAGCCAGCCGATCTTGTTCGTGCCGAGGGGGGGCGTGATGTCGACTTCGGCGAAACCGGCTTGGAGCGTCATGGAAATTCCCTTTCGTGTCCCGCATCATCCGCGGGCGCGCCAGCCTACCACGAAAAATAATTCTTTCGGACGCGCCTGGGAGCGCCATAACCCCTTGTTTTTCGCCGCTTGTCCGGATTTGGCCGGACACGTGTGCGGGTCTTACAGGGGGGCCACTGTTTTTCCGTCACACCCTTCGGCCCGTCTTCACGCGTCCCCCAGTTCCATCCCATCCCATCCCATTCCACCCCACGCCGCGCCCGCCGCGCGGCATTTCCGGAGAGCCCGCCATGCTCGACACCACCATCGTCGTTCGCCCCGACAACGCCCTGTTCATCCGCGTCGGAGACGTCACGGTCTGCGACGGCCTCGTGCGCCTGCTCGACGCCTGGCCCTACTGGCCCGCGCAGGGGTCGCCCGCCCGCCCGAGCGTCGAGAAGCCGTCGGACGGCGTCACCTCGCGGCTCGTGTGGTCCGTCTCGGGCGACACCGCCATCGGCACGCTCACCGTCCGCAACGCCCATCCCTCGTTCGCGCTCCCTTGGCTGTCGCTTGAGATCCCGCAACTCCGCCTGCCCGGGCCGGTCGACTGCGGGAGCGTCGAGGCGATCCAGATGAGCTGGGCCCTCAACACCTGGAGCATCGGCCACCCCGGCACGCGCCAGCGCCTCGGCGCGTGGGCGATGGTCGGCCAGGCCCCGGGGCAGAGCATCGGCTGGTCGTTCTGCCCGCTGGGCGAGGAGGAGACGCCCAAGAACCTCATCCGCCGCCCGCCCGGCACTCCCGATTTGTTTCCTTTGTTCTTCATGCGCAAGCCGGTCGCGCCGGGCGGATCAGCGACGCTGCGGTTCGCGATCCGCTGCAGCGCGATGGCGGGGGGCATCGACAAACGGTATCTGCTGGAGCCGTACCGCGACTCCCACTGGCGGCGGTTCCCCACCTACGGCTACGCGACGACGCGCGAGCCAATCGTCGCCGCCTTCGCGATGAGCCAGCCCGGGTTGGTCAACCCCGGCAATCCCTTCGGCTACAAGGGCGGGCACGACCTCACCGGCGAGGCCCCGACGGCCTGGGCGCTCGACCAAGTGAAGATCTGCCGCGACCTGGGCTGCGCCGAGTTGGTGTTGTGGGACCCGGGCGGCTGCGCTCCGCCGACGATGTTGAACGCAGAGTTCGCCCCGGCGCGGATCGCCCGCGCCGCCTCCGCGTTGATCGCCGCCGCGGGGCCGATGCGCGTCGGGCTGGGCGCGCGGGTCGGGATCGTCACCGATCCGTCGGCCCCCGCGAGTCTTGGGATGCCCGCGGGCGTGCGGGCCCGGCGGATCGACGAGATCGACGCCTTGGTCGCCGACTTCAACCGCGCCCTCGACATGGGCTTCGATTTCATCTACGGCGACGAGGTCGGCACGCGCCCCAATGATGTGGTTTTCACGGCGGCCCTCCGCGCCAGCCAGTGGGCAAAGCGGCGGATCGGCGCGGGGTTCGCCGAGCGGTTGGTCGACGTGCTGGCCCCGCATATCGGCGGATACACCAACGCCTATGTCGACGGCACCCCGGGCGCGGGAGGATTCCGGTTCGGGCCGGCGAT
This sequence comes from Planctomycetota bacterium, assembly GCA_026386955.1. Classification (GTDB taxonomy): domain Bacteria; phylum Planctomycetota; class Phycisphaerae; order Phycisphaerales; family Phycisphaeraceae; genus JAPLMQ01. The sequence goes on along the minus strand of JAPLMQ010000312.1, from coordinate 60,096 downwards.
CACCGCGGGGGATGTCGCGCTGTTCCAGTGGTTGCGTCCGGGGCTGCCGTTTGTGGTGCAGATCCGCGACGCGAGCGAAGCCGGGGGGCAGATGGAGGCGGCCTACCGGTTTTGCCTGCTCCACGGGGCTCGGCCAATCATCCCATGGTGGGCGGCGAAAACCTGGGTGCCGATCTTTAAGAAGATCGCCGCGGAGGTGGCGGCGACGGGGGGCGCTGAATCACCCATCCAATCATGACGACGGCAGAGCATCAGGGGAACCCTGATGCCAAGCGTTTCCGCGAGCGTGAATTTTGCCCAAGTTCCCATAAGTCAAATCACATCCTTCGCTTTGAAATTTGCTTCCTAGCCCCGCCGATGCATTGATTAGATGAAGATTAGTCCTTAGCATGTTGAAACGTCGGCGGTTCCGTCGGCGTACTCAGAAGGGAAGGGGGGACGGTTGCGGCCGTGTCGGGGCCCGTGCTCGATGCAGTTGCGAACGATGTCCCGAGGCGCGTCCCAGGCGCGCCACGATCGCTAGTGCGGCCGGAGGTGAGAGCCCCGGCCAAGCCTGCGGTCGTCGGAAGTCCGAACGGACCATCGGCGGTGGGTGCCGAGGGTTCATCTGCAGTGGGAAATCGAGAGAGAATCCGAGGGTCCGTTGGCGAGGGCGACTCAGTCGCCCGCGCGGACGGAAGGTGACAGTCCCGTCCCGAGCTGGTCTCGGAGCTCGGCGCTGTCGTGTCGACCCAGGTCCCGGTTGGGGTGCGACGATGCTCGATTTTCTGCTCCACAAATCCGAAATGACGCTGTTCACCGCCGCCCGCGCCGGGGACGCCGCCAAGGTGCGGGAGCAACTCGCCCGCAAGGTGGCGCTCATCGGCATCCGCGTCACGCCGGCGGTGCACAAGAAGCACCCCGAGTTCGAGGAAGGCGCCACGGCCCTCCACCTCGCCTCACGCTACGGGCATGCAGAGGTCGTCGAGATCCTCCTGCCGCTCAAGGTCGATGTCGACGCCACGACGGCTTCTGGCGCGACGGCCCTGCATCTCGCGGCGGCGGGCGACCACGCCGACATCGTCGCGCTGCTCCTCGACGCCCATGCCAACCCCAGCGTCGCCGACCTCCTGGGCTCGACCCCGCTCTTCGAGGCGGCCAGCCACGGCTTCGACGATGTCGTCCGCCTCCTGATTTCCCGCAACGCCCCCGCCACGGTGCGCAACAAGGAGAACCTCTCCGCGCTGCACCTGGCGACTTACTGCGGCTCGCTCGACACCGTCAAGCTTCTTCTCCAGGCCAAGGCCGACGTCAACGCCCAGGACGACCGCGGACGGACGCCGATGCATCTCGCGGTGGTCGCCTGCGAGCCCTCCCCCGGCCATCACCCGGTCAACACCGAACTCGTGGTGGTGCTGATCCAGTACCTGCTCGAACATGGGGCCGACCCGAACCTGCAGGACGCCAACGGCGAGGGCGCGTTCGACCTGCTGATGAGCCTCAGCGGGCAGAGCAAGCTGGCCTCGCACCGCGGGCTGGTCGACAGCTTCCGTGCCCACGGGGCCCAGGCCCGGACCACGCCGGCGGGCAGGCCTGTCCCCGGCGCGCCGCCGATGCCGGGCGCCAAGGCAGGGACACAGCCCGGCACGCAGACCGGGGCGAAGTCCGGAATCCAGGCGGCCGTCAAGTCCGGCACGCAATCGGGCGTGCAGCCCGGAATCAAGCCCGGCACCGCCGCCGGGCTGTCCGCCGCGTCCCTCCCCGGCCCCGCCTCGGGCACGGCCGCGGCCCTCTCCGCTCCCACGCCCGCCCCGCTGGCGGCCTCCTCTGTCCCCGCCTCCGCTCCCGGAAGCGCCCCCGGAACCGGCACCGCCTCGCCCAACCGCACCGGCCCGGCCATCCCCGGCAAGTCCGTCATCCGCTCCAGCGCGGGCATCGGCAACGCCCTCGACGACCGCGTGTCGTGGGGCAGCGCCCCCATCGCCCTGGGCGAGCGCTCCGTCACCATCGGGCGCGACGCCGACTGCGATGTCCGCTACCTCAGCAGGACGCTGTCGCGCGTCCACGCCAAGGTCGAGCGCACCAGCAAGGGATTCGTCATCTCCGACATGGGCTCGCGCAACGGCATCCTCATCGACCAGATCAAGATCACCGGGCCGACGGTGCTCAAGCCCAACCAGGTCGTCGAGCTGGGGGCCTACGAGTTCCGCTTCGACGGCTTCCGCCTCATGCCCATCCACGGCGAGCTCTCTCCCGAGCAATTGGCCGCGGAGACCAAGCGCACCGACGCCGCCCAGGCCGGCAAGAGCACCACGCTCTCGCCCAACCAATCGGCCGCGGGCGGCCTGCTCAGCGCGTTCAAGCGCTGAGGCGCGGGGCGCCGTGCCGACGATTCATCTTGCTTGGGGCTCAGCCCATCCTTCGCCGCCCGTCCCGACAGGCGCGCCGGCCGGCCTTCAATTGACGGGCCCCAGGAAGGCGTTCGAGGCCGGCTGGGTCGCGGATGGCATCGCGACCTGCAGCGGCGGGAGTTGGCGGGCCTTGGCCTTGGAGATCATCTGCCCGCGCAGCGCCTCCCAGCGCTGCTGGAACGGCTCGCGCAATCCCTCGCCCAGCGGCACGCCCGAGGCGGAGAACGCCCCGGGCTCGTAGAGCTGTTGCAGCGAATCGTACGGCGCGGGTTTGAGCGAGACCTCGAGCGACTCGCCCGCGCGCCACACGCCCAGGGTGATCTCCTTGCCCGGCGGGTTGGCCTGCACGAGGCGGACGAACTCGTTCTGGATCGCGGGGGTCTCGAGCGTGTCGGGCAGCGTCGCGCCGTTGACGGCGGTGATCAGGTCGCCGCTCTGCAGTTCGACGAACGCGGGGAAGCCGGGGTAGACCGTGCCGACGCGCACGGCCGCGCGGCGGACTTCGGGGACCTGCTCGGCCCGCACGCCCCCGGCCAGCGAGACGCCCAGGCTCCCGCGCTCGGTCCCGACGGGCACTTCCTTGATGAAGTCGCGCACGGTGCGGTGAAGGGCGATCGACATCAGCCGGCTGCGCTGCTCGGCCGAGGCGGCGGAGGCGTAGAGGGCGACGAGGTCGTCGGGCGTGATCGTGGGGTCCTTGAGCAGGTCGTGCGTCGCCTTCTGGCGGACGTCGAAGCGCTCGTTGCCCAGCCGGGCGAGCAGGCCCGCGGGTGAGGAGGGCGCGTCGGCGGCCGGCGCGCCGGAGGCGGGCGCGAGCAGGCAGAGGCCGAGGCAGCAGGCGGCGAGCAGGCGGTTCATCGAGGGATCTCGAAGCGGTTGAGGATGTTCAGTGTATCGCCGCGGCCCCGCGCGGCGTAGCGGCGGGGGATATGATGCCTTCGCGGCCGAGTGAAGTTGTTCCACCCCGGCCGGATGGTCCGGAGCCCGGCCATGACCCCCGCATCTCCCCCGCCCGCCGACAAGCCCGCCCGCGGCTCCGCGCCCGATGCGGCCGCGGCCCCGGAACCCCCGAAATCCCCCGAGCCCCAAGTCGTCCGCAACGACCGGGCCCGGCTCGACGCGCTCTTCTTCCCACGATCCGTCGCGGTCCTGGGCGCGGGCGAACTGCCCGGCAGCGTCGGGCGGAGCGTGATGTGGAACCTCATCCGCAGCCCCTTCGGCGGGGCGGTCTTCCCGATCAACGCGGAGCGGTCGAGCGTCCTGGGCGTCAAGACCTATGCCGACATCGCCAACGCCCCGGAGCGCGTCGACTTGGCGGTGCTCGCGCTCTCGCCCGCGGAGGTGCCCGGCGCGATCGCCCGCTGCGCCGGCGCGGGCGTGCGCGGGGCGATCATCCTCTCCACCGGCTTCCGCGAGCTCGGCCCCGCGGGGCTGGAACTCGAACGCCAGACGCTCGCCGCCGCCCGCGCGGGCTCGGTCCGCCTGCTCGGGCCCGGCTGCCTGGGGCTGATGTCGCCCCACACCGGGCTCAACGCCAGCTCCTTCCGCGAGGTCGCCCGCCCCGGGAGCGTGGCCTTCATCAGCCAGAGCGGCTCGCTCGCCACCGCCACGCTCGATTGGGCCCTGCGCGAGAACGTCGGCTTCAGCGCGTTCGTGACCGTCGGCTCGATGCTCGACGTCGGCCTGGGCGACCTGATCGACTACCTCGGCGACGACCCGCGCACCAAGAGCATCCTCATCCACATGGAGACCATCGGCGACGGGCGGGCGTTCCTCGCGGCGGCGCGCGAGGTGGCGATGTCGAAGCCGATCATCGTGCTCCACGCCGGGCGGTCCGCGCCCGCGTCGCGCGGGATGGGCAACGCGAACGGGGCGGGCAACCCGCTCGGCGAGGGCGTCGCGTCCGACGCGGCGCTCGACGCGGTCTTCCGCCGCACGGGACTGCTCCGCGTCGAGCGCGTGTCGGACCTCTTCTTCATGGCCGAGGTGCTGAGCAAGCAGCCCCGCCCGCGCGGCGACCGGCTGTCGATCCTCACCAACGCCGCGGGCCCGGGCGTCCTCGCGGCCGACGCATTGATCGAGCACGGCGGGCGCCTGGCGGAGCTTCCGCCCGCGACGGTGCAGGCACTCGACGCGATCCTGCCCGCGTCACCTGGGTCATCCGCTCCGTCATCGTCGTCTTCGGTGCGATCCAACCCGCTCAACATCCTCAGCGACGCTGATCCGGAGCGCTTCGCCCGCGCCGCGGCCGCGATGGCGGAAAACCCCGCGAGCGACGGGCTTCTGGTGATCCTCTCGCCCCAGGCCGCGACCGACCCGACGCAGACCGCCGAGCGGCTCAAGGCGTTGGCCCACGCGGCGAGCAAGCCGATCCTCGCGAGCTTCATGGGCGGGGCGGCGGTGGCGGCGGGGCAGTCGATCCTCAACGTCGCGGGCATCCCGACCTTCGACTACCCCGACACCGCGGCCCGCTTCTTCGCGCTCATGTGGCGCTACAGCTACAACCTGGCGGCCTTGTATGAGACGCCGCGGCTGGCGGACGACCCAGGTGTCGAGGCGAGCCGCGCGGCCGCGGGGGCGATCCTCGACGCCGCCCGGAGCCGGGGGCGCGTGAGCCTCGACGAGATCGAGTCGCGGCGCGTCCTGGCGGCGTACGGCATTCCGGTGGTCGACACGCGCTTCGCCGCCGACGTGGAGGCGGCGGCGGGGCACGCCCGCGCGATCGGGTTCCCCGTGGCGCTCAAGCTCTGCACGCCGCAGGTGCGGCACAAGGCGGCGGTCGGGGGCGTGCGCCTCGATGTGCGCAGCGAGGCCGGGGTGCGCGAGGCGTGGGGACAGATCATGGCGGCCTACGAGGCCGCGCCGAAGAGCGAGACGGCAGACACGTCCGCCCCCGGGGTGATCGTCCAGCCGATGATCGACGCCGGTGCCGAGAGCTTCGAGCTGACCTTCGGCAGCGGCGTCGACCCGCAGTTCGGCCCGATGCTGCGATTCGGCGCGGGCGGCCGGCTGGCGGACGTCTACCACGACCACGTCCTGGCGCTGCCTCCGCTCAACACCACGCTCGCCCGGCGGACGATGGAGCAGACGCGCATCTTCTCCGCCCTCCGCGGCGACACCCGCCGCCGGGCCGTCGACCTCCACGCCCTCGAGCGCCTGCTCGTGCGCTTCAGCCGTTTGATCGCCGAGCAGCCGGTGATCCAGGCGGTGGACATCAACCCGCTGCTGGCCGGGCCGGACCGGATCGTGGCCCTCGACGCGACGATCCTGCTGCACGACCCCGCCGTCCCGCGCGAGAGGTTGCCGCGCCCGGCGGTTCGCCCATACCCGGACCAATACGTCTGGGCGTGGACGAGTGCGGCCGGGGAGAAGGCCGTGGTCCGCCCCATCCGCCCGGAGGACGAGCCGGCGATGGTGCGCTTCCACGAATCGCTCTCGGAGCGGTCGGTCTACCTGCGCTTCTTCAACATGCTGCAACTGAGCGAGCGCGTCGCCCATGAGCGGCTGCGCCGGCGGTGCTTCGTCGACTACGACCGCGAGATGGCGCTGGTGGTCGAGCTGGCCCGGCCCGGGGCGGGGGAGGGCGTGCTGATGGGCGTGGGCAGGCTGAGCCGGGTGCACGGGACCAACGACGCCGAATTCTCGATGCTCATCGGCGACCAGCACCAGCGCCAGGGCGTGGGGACGGAACTGCTCCGCCGGCTGCTGGTGATCGCCCGCGCGGAGGGGATCAGCCGGGTGGTCGCGGAGATTTTGCCGGACAACCTGGCCATGCAGCGCGTCAGCGAGCGCATGGGGTTCAAGCTGACGCCCGACAGGCGCGAGGATGTGGTGCGGGCGGTGTATGACCTGCGCGGGTCGACGGAGGCGGGCGGGGGTTGAGCGTTGCGATCTGGCTTTCCTCTCCCCCGTGGGTGCGCCGTTGAATATGTGGGTGCGGCGCCGCTCTGCCCCTCTCCCTCCGGGAGAGGGTGGCGGGTACTCCCGCCGGGTGAGGGCGTGAGTGACCGGCGACTTCCGATCATCACGACAGACGCAAGCGGTCATTTCGGAGCGATTTTGTCCACTCACGCCCTCACCCGTCACGGATGAGTACATCCGTGCCACCCTCTCCCGAAGGGAGAGGGGCAGACGAAGGCATCGCATAATCGCATCGCCGCCGCGACGTCCGCTATGCTGCTCTCGTCGAATCCACGCCACCGGAGAATCATCATGCCCGCCCATCGCGTCGCCCTCATCGGGTTCTTCACCTCCGTCGCCGGCGCCCGCGCGTCGCTGCCTGCCGGGTGCGAGCTGGTCGGCCTGTGCGACATCCGCCAGGACCTGCTCGAGCGCTGCCGGAAGGAGGAGCCGGCGATGTTCGTCACGGACGATTTCCGCAAGATCGCCGCGATGCCCAACTGCGACTCGGTGGTGGCCTGGACGCCCAACGCGACGCACCGCGACATCGCGGTGGCCTGCCTCGGGGCGGGGAAGAACGTCTTCATCGAGAAGCCGATGGGGATCAACCTCGCGCAGGGCAAGGAGATCCTCGAGGCGGAGCGGAAGTCGGGGAAGTTCTGCGCGGTCGACCTGGAGTACCGCGTCTCGCGCTTCGGCAAGGCGGTGAAGGAGATCCTCGACTCGGGCGAGCTGGGCGAGATCCGCCAGGTCGACCTCGAGCACCACCGCGGCGGCTGGCTCTGCGACACGCCCTCGGGCACGTACCGCACGAAGAAGGAGTTCAGCGGGATGATGAAGATGGAGGGCATCCACTACATCGACCTCTTCCGCTTCTGGCTCGGGCCGATGAAAAAGGTGCAGGCCTTCAGCGCCCCGAACACGCTGCCGCACTACGAGTTCCCCGACAACGTGACGGCCATGATCTGGTTCGCCAACGGCGCGCTGGGGCGTTACACGACCAGCCACAACAAGGCGGGCTACACCGCCGGCGCGGACATGGTGAAGGGGCCGACGCAGAACCACGTGCTGCGGTGGATACTCACCGGCACCAAGGGCGTGCTGCTGGCCGACGGGTGGACGCAGCGGATCGACGTGCTGCGCTACGAGGCCCGCCCGGCGGGGACGAACTCGCTCAAGGCGGAGTTCGAGCGGCGGATCGACTTCTCGGGGCTGGTGAATCCGCACGACGCGTTCCACGACATCGCGGGATGTCGCAGGGAGTTTTTGAGGCGCATGGCGGCGGGGCAACCGCCGGTGCAACGGGCGGAGGACGCCTACCGCTCGGAGTGCATCGCGGTGGCGGTGGACGAGGCGATGAGCGTCGAGGGCGGGGTGGTGGAGTGCACGGAGGGGTGAGTCACGCCTCGGGTGCGCCCAACAGCTTGCGCATCTCGATCATCGCCGAGACGTCGGCGTAGCGGTCGTCGCGGGCGAAGATCGCCTCGAGGTTGTGGGTCATGCGGACGAGCCACTGGCGGTGGGTCGCGCGGGCGAGGGCCCGCGAGGGGTCGATCGGGCCGGTGACGCCCTCGATCTGCTCGAGGGCCTCGCGACGGGAGAGGACGCGACCGCCGAAGAAGGGGTCGACCAACATCATCTCGCGCTCGGCTTGGCCTTCCGCCTTGCCGTGGGCCTCATCGGCGTCGGATCGAGGCGGGTTGCTCGAAGCGCCTGCGGCGAAGCCGAAGGGCGGGGCGTCGCTGGGATCCGCATCGTCATCATCGACCGGCGGGGCCAGCACCACGCCCGCGAGGAAATGGACCGGGGCGTTGATGCCCACCACGCGCAGGCCCAGCCGCTCCAGCACGGCCTTGTAGACCATCGCCAGCATGATCGGCAGCCCGCGGCGGGTCTCGAGCACCAGCGGGAGATAGCTGTTGCCCCGGTCGTAGTAGTTCTCCATGTTGCCCGCGAAGCCCTCCTCCTCGAAGAGCACCTGGTGGGCGTGGGCCAGCAGCGCGTCAAGGTCCGGACGGCGGACGCGCTGGCGGATGAGGTCAGCGATCCGGTCGAGCTCGACGTTGACGGTGTCGGCGTCGGCCAGCGGATGCTCGTGCTGGGCGATCGCCACGGCCGCGCGGACCAGGCCCGCGGTGGTGTCGATCACCTCAAGCTGCGAGGCGAGGAGGGCGTAGGCCTCGGGGCGGCAGTGGCGCGGGGCGTTGAACGGCATCGGCGGGCGTTCCGGTTCGCCGGGGGAGAGAGGGGCAGATGACGAGCAGGGATTGGGACGGCAGATTGTAGGCGGGGCGGGGAGGCGAAATTCGGGCGGCTTCACCCCACCGAACACGACGGGGTGCCGTCGCGATCGGTGGGCTTGGTTGTGGTGTTCACGTGAAATCCGTGGCGAGACTCGGCATCGACGGCGCTAGAGCTCCGCCGTGCGGTACGGCTCGAACGCCGACTTGTTGAACGCCTTCATGTAGGCGGCGTTGCCGTCGATCGCGCCGTCGCGGTAGAGCGTCATCAGGTGGTGGTCCATGAGCTGCATCCCATCCGCCCGGCTGGTCTCCATCAGCGAAAGGATCTTGGAGATCGCGCCTTCGCGGATCATGTTGCTCATGCCTTCCTTGCGGAGCAGGATCTCCAGCGCCGCCACGCGCCCCTTCCCGTCCTTCTTCTTGAGCAGCAACTGCGAGACGATCGCCGCGACGCTCTCGGCGAGCATCGTGCGCACCATCGGCTGGCGGCTGGCGGGGAAGACGTCGATCACGCGGTCGATGGTCTTGGCCGCGGAGTTGGTGTGCAGCGTCCCGAAGACCAGCAGGCCCAGCTCGGCGGCGGTCAGCGCTAGGCTGATGGTCTCCAAGTCGCGCATTTCGCCCACGAGGATCACGTCCGGGTCCTCGCGCACCGCGGCCCGCAGCGCCTCGGCGAAACCGTCGGTGTGGAAGCCCACCTCGCGCTGGGTGATCACCGAGTTGCGGTTCTCGTGCACGAACTCGATCGGGTCCTCGATCGTGATGACGTGCTTCTTGTAGGTGCGGTTGATCAGGTCGATCACGGCGGCGAGGGTCGTCGACTTGCCCGAGCCGGTGGGCCCGGTGACCAGCACCAGCCCGCTGCGCAGGTGGGCCAGCGCGGAGATGGCCTTGGGCATGCCCAGGTCGTCGACGGTGAGGATCTTGTCGGGGATCTGGCGGAAGACGGCCCCGCGCCCGTGGACCTGCTTGAGGTAGTTGCAGCGGAAGCGGGCGACGCCCTCGAGCCCGTAGGCGAAGTCCAGGTCGCCGGTGGTCTCGTACTTGGCGATCTGGTCGGGGCGGGCGATCTCGTGGAGGTATTCCTTGAGGCTCTCTTCGGTGAGGATGGGGTGGCCCTCGATGGCCTCGAGGTCGCCGTGGACGCGCAGCTTGGGCGGCAGGCCCTGGAGCATGTGAAGGTCGCTGGCCTTCTTCTCCTTCACCATCCGAAACAGGGCGTCGATCTTGGCCATGATGGGCGGTCCATGCGGTGGGCGGAGCGAAGGGCGGTGGTCGGGGCGGCGCGGGCGGGCCAGCTTCGGGCCTATTTCTTGGCGCCGGCGGGCTCTTCCTTGAAGTGCTTGGGGCTCTCGGCGGCCTTGATGGCCTCCTCGCGGGTGATGATGCCCTTGGCGAGCAGCTCCTGGAGCGACTCGTCCATGAGCTTGTGCCCGACCTTTCGGCCGGTCTGCATCAGCGAGGGAAGTTGGAACGTCTTGGAGTCGCGGATGAGGTTGGAGACGGCGTTGTTGACGAAGAGCAGCTCGATGGCGGGGACGCGCCCCTTGCCGTCGGCGCGGATGATCAGCTGCTGCGAGATGATCCCGCGCAGCGACTCCGAGAGCATGGTGCGCACCTGGGCCTGCTGGTCGGCGGGGAAGACGTCGATCACGCGGTCGATCGTGCGGGCGGCGCTCTTGGTCTGGAGGGTGCCGAAGACCAGGTGGCCGGTCTCGGCGGCGCGGATCGCCAGCGAGACGGTCTCGAGGTCGCGCATCTCGCCGATCATGATGACGTCGGGGTCCTCGCGCAGGGCCGCCTTGAGGGCCGAGGCGAAGCTGCCCGTGTCGCGCGGAACCTGGCGCTGCGTCACGTTGCAGCTCTTGTAGGGGTGGATGACCTCGATCGGGTCCTCGACGGTGATGACGTGGTCCTGCCTCGTCGAGTTGATGAGGTCGACCATCGCCGCGGCGGTGGTGGTCTTGCCGCTGCCCGCGGGCCCGGTGATGAGCACCAGCCCCTGGTGCCACTCGGTCAGGCGGGCCAGCGTCTCGGGCAGGCCCAGCTCCTTGAGCGAGGGGATCTTCGCGGCGATGCAGCGGAAGATGACGTCCGGCCCGCGGAATTGCTCGAGGGCGTTGGCGCGGAAGCGCCCCATCTCGGGGTGCTCCCAGGAGAAGTCCAGGTCGTGGTGCTTGAGGTACCGCTGCTGCTGCGCGTCGTCCATGAAGCCCAGGACGTACCGCCGGGCAAGCTCGGGCGTGAGCTTGGGCAGCTCGGTGAAGACCAGTTGCCCGTGCAGCCGGTAGAACGGCGGGGAGCCCGAGGCGAGGTGGACGTCGCTGGCGCCCAGGGCGACGCCCTTGCGGAGGATCTCGAGGGCGTCGGGGTGGACGTCGTTGGGGGCGACCTCGCAGGGGGCTCGCTCGCCTTCGGCCGGTTCGGTCACCAGGCCGCCGACCGGGGCGGCGGCCTGCGCCGGCTTGACGCCGGGCAGCTTGGGCGCGTCGAACGAGGACTTCAGCCGGTTGATCTCCTGGACAATGATCTTGGGCTTGGGCTTCTCACCGGGGGCGCCTGCCGGAGCGTCGGCCTTCGCCCTTCCGCCATCGTCGATTTCGTCGTCGCCCACGAGTGCGACCGATTCGTCGTCGAGGACGTAGCGAGCCTTCTTGCCGGTCTCCGCGCCGGCGGGCTCGGCCTCGACCCACTCGGCGTCGCTGGGCCGCCAGCCTTTCGACGCTTCCTGCGGCTCGGCGCCGGCGAGGTCAATCTCGCCCGTCTCGGGTTCCGCCTCGGGTTCTGCCTCAGGTTCGAGCGGCTCGTCGTCGTCTTCCGCGGGGGAGGCCGGCTTGGCGGGGGGTGCCGGGGGCGGTTTGGCGAGGGATTGCGAGCGCTGCGACGTCGCGGCTGCGGACGATGCCGAGGCGACGGAGGGAGGGGGCACAGGCGGATGGGCGTCGGGGGCCGCGGGCGCCTCGCCGCCGCCCTGCTTGGCGAGGATGTCGTCGACCTTCTTGCAGATCAGCTCGGCGTGCTTGTCCTGCACGAAGCCCTTGTGCACCGCAATGCGGTCAATGGGCGTCTTGCCTCCGAGCTTCTTGAAGACCTCGACGCACTCCTTCCACTGCTGATCGTTCAGCAGCTTGTTGTGCAGCGCGATGCGCCCCCAAAGGGCGGCCGCGGAGACGCCTGTGCTCATACGCCGACCTCGCGCGGTTTTGGATCGACTCGAAGAATGGGGCCTCGGGGGCCACGGTCCGCAACACACCGTCCATCGACCGGCTCAAGCCACCCGGACCGTCCGATCATAGCACAAGCCCGGGCAATTCCAGCGCGCGGGTTGCGGGGCGGTGGAGACCCCGAAGAAGACAAGGGCGTGGCCGCGTGGCCACGCCCTTGATGGAATCACGATCGGCGAATCACGAACTCAGAACGTCAACTGCACCTGCGCCCGCAGCGCGACTTGCTCGTCGCGCCCGGAGTTGTCGCCCAGCAGGCCCAGGCCGGTCAGGCCCGTGCTCTGGCCCGAGCCCGAGGGGCCCGAGGCGCCCAGGGTGTTCACGCCGGTGAGGGGTTGGAGGGCGTAGACCACGTCGACCGAGAGCTTCACGTGGCGGGGGCTGAAGTAGTAGTTGGCGCCCGCGGTGAGGATGTTGACCTGCTCGGCTCCCGAGACGCGGGGATCGACGCGGATCCACTCGTAGCGGAAGAAGGGCTCGAGCTTGTCGGGGATGACGAAGTAGCCCGCCTGGGCGACGACGCCGTAGTTGTTGAGGTCGCCGCGGGCGACGGTGTCGGTCGCGCGGATGTTCTGCCCGACGAAGGCGCCGAAGAGGCTCAGCCCGCCGGTCTTGACCAGGGCGTCGCCGGTGTAGGTGAAGAAGTCCTCGTAGGGGCCGGTGACGGTGGTGGTGCCGGCGGTCTGGAGGTCGCCGGCCTTGGCGAGCTCGTAGTGGACCGCGCCGCCGAGGAAGACGCCGGTCTTGTCCTTGGACCAGGCGGCGAAGTCCTCGCCCTGCTTCCAGTCGCCCGCGAGCTTGACGTCGCCGCGGAGGGTGACGGCGAGGCCGGTGGAGTCGTTGTGGAAGTCGTTGCCGCCGTTGAGGAAGCCGGTGTTGCTGCCGCCCGGATCGCCCGAGCGGAGCCCGTCGGTGAGCGAGGTGGTCAGGCGGAGCCAGTCGGTGGCGTCGACGACGCCGTAGATGCCCTCGACGTAGTTGGCGGTGAAGAGCTGGTCGACGACGGAGCGCTCGACGGCGGTCTGCTTGGCGTCGCCGACGTACTCCTCGCGGAGGAAGTTCTCCTTGTAGCGCCCGCCGCCGATCTTGACGTTGTCGAGCAGGGCGTAGCTGATCTCCGCCTTCTCGATGTCGAAGCCGCCGGTGTCGCGGTTGGCGGTGCCCTGGAGGAGGTATTCGACCTTGGGGTTGGCGACGTTGCCGGAGAAGATCAGGCGGGCCCGGCGGATCTGGAAGCCCTGCTCGTCGTCGGAGAGCTTGGGGCCGCTGCCGCCGCCCGAGCCGGTGGAGTTGTTGCGGAAGTTGGTGATGTAGCGGGCCTGGACCTGCCCGTTGATCTTCAGGACGGTCCCGCCGTCCTCGGAGGCGATGATGAAGCCGTTCTTGTAGCCGGTGACGGTGGTGTCGCCGGCGAGGCTGGCGCGGGTGTCGGCGTCGGCGAGGACGTCGCGGACCAGGGCTTTGACCTCCTCGGCCCGCTGCTGGTTGAGCCAGGTCTCGCCCTTGTCGTTGCGGAGCTGGCGGATCTCGCCCTGCTGGGCCTGGACGGTTTCCTTCAGGGCCTTGACCTCGGCGGCGAGGTCTTCGTTGCTCGGCGCCGCGGAGGCGACGCCTGATACCCCGGAAATCCCGGCCAGGGCGAACCCGGCCAGGATGTGTTGGATGGAACGTTGCATGAAAGAGTCTCCTAGGTGATGCCGGGTTCCGATTCTGGCGATTCCGGCTGCCCGCGCGTCCGTTGTATACGTGGCGATACAACGGGTCAAGCCGGGGGCGATTGCATCGGAAGGCTGGAAATCGGTTGGCGCTGATCCACCTGTGGATCAGCCCGACGCGCGGGATTCCGGAAGTCCGGTCAAGGCCGCGGTTTGGGTTACTGGATGTTGACGGGGCCTGCGTGGGTTCGCTCGGCCAAGGTCCGCGGAGAGCCGCGGGAGGGGGACGTCAGCGGTGCGTGTGGCCGCGAGTGGACGCGTCACCTCCTTTCGCGGATGCGGTGTCGGAAGCGCGGAAAGTTTCGAGGTTCGGTTTCAAATGGAGAAGTCCTGCACGAAGACGCGGGTCGCCCGGGGCGAGACGTAGGCCGTGTCGCCCGCGGCGACGGGGGCCTGGGCGAAGCGCTCATGCGTCAGCTCGACGAAGAGCTCCCGCCCCTCGGGGCCGTTGAGCTCGACCTTCACGCTCGGCCCCGCGCGGTGGACGCGCGTGACCGTCGCCTTCACCGAATGGTTCCCGTTGGGCTCGCGGAACAGCTCCAGCTCGTGCGGGCGGACCAGGAGCTTCGCGGCCTTGCCATTGGCGGCGTCGCCCGCGGCGTGGTCGACCGCCAGCCCGTCGAAGACCGCCCGCCCGGCGTCGACGCGCCCGTGGAAGAGGTTCACGTGGCCCAGGAAGTCCATCACGAACTCGCTCGCCGGGTGATGGAAGACCTCCTCGGGCGTGCCCTGCTGCTCGATCCGCGCCTGGCGCATCACCACCACGCGGTCGGCGACCTCGAGCGCCTCCTCCTGGTCGTGGGTGACTAGCACGCTGGTGATGTGGATCTTGTCGTGCAGGTCGCGCAGCCAGCGGCGGAGGCCTTGGCGGACTTTCGCGTCGAGGGCCCCGAATGGCTCGTCGAGCAGGAGGACCTTGGGCTCGATCGCTAGGGCGCGGGCGAGGGCGACGCGCTGGCGCTGCCCGCCCGAGAGCTCGGAGGGGTAGCGGTCGCCGAGGTTCTCGAGCTGGATGAGCTTGAGCAGCTCGTGCACGCGGGCCCGGATGTCGCCCTTGCTCGGGCGGCTGGCCCGGGGGCGCACGCGCAGCCCGAAGGCGATGTTGTCGAAGACGCTCATGTGGCGGAAGAGGGCGTAATGCTGGAAGACGAAGCCGACGCGCCGGTCGCCCACCGCTCGCGCGGCGACGTCCTGGTCGTGGAAGAGGATCTGCGTCTCCGGGTTCGCGTCGGGGACCTCCAGCCCGGCGATGATCCGCAGCAGCGTGGTCTTGCCCGAGCCCGACGGCCCCAGCAGCGCGACGAGTTCCCCGTCGGGGATGTCGAGGTTGACGTCCTTGAGCGCGGCGTATTGGCCGAAGGTTTTCGTGACGTGGCGGACCTGGATGCTCATGGCGGTGCTTCTTTGGGGTCTTGTCGATGTCTTGTTAGCCGGACGCGCCAGCGACGGATGTTCTCTTTCGATGGTGTCAGATGGACTCGCGGGAAATCTCGGACGTCGATGTCGACACGGGCTAACCTCCGTCGCTTGCGCGTCCGGCTAACAATGCGCAATCAATGCTCAATGCTCCGCCGCGTTCTCCGCGGCGCTGGCCTTGCGGCGGCGGGCGACCTGCCACTCGACGGCGCTCTTGGCGACGAGCGTGAGGATCGCCAGCCCGGCGAGGAGCGAGGCCGTGGCGAACGCCGCCACGAAGTTGTATTCGTTGTAGAGGATCTCCACGTGCAGCGGGAGCGTGTTGGTGCGCCCGCGGATGTGGCCTGAGACGACGGAGACCGCGCCGAACTCGCCCATCGCGCGGGCGTTGCAGAGGATCACGCCGTAGAGCAGCGCCCAGCGGATGTTGGGCAGCGTGACGTGCCAGAAGGTCTGCCAGCCGTTCGCGCCCAAAACCAGGGCGGCCTGCTCCTCGTCGGTGCCCTGCTCCTGCATGAGCGGGATCAGCTCGCGGGCGACGAAGGGGAAGGTGACGAAGACGGTGGCGAGGACGATGCCCGGGACGGCGAAGATGATCTTGATGTCGTGCTCGCGCAGCCACGGGCCCATCCAGCCCTGCAGGCCGAAGAGCAGGACGAAGATCAGCCCGGAGATGACCGGGGAGATGGCGAAGGGCAGGTCGATAAGGCTGATGAGCAGGCTCTTGCCGGTGAACTCGAACTTGGCGATGGCCCACGCCGCGGCGACGCCGAAGACCAGGTTGGTGGGGACAGAAAGTGCGGCGGAGATCAGCGTGAGGTAGATCGCCGAGAGGGCTGCCGAGTCGTTGAAACTGGCGAAGTAGGCGCCGACGCCCTTGCGCAATGCCTCTGCCATGACGGAGGCGAGGGGCAGCGCGAGGAACAGCCCCAGGAAGAGCAGCGTGATGGTGATGAGCGTGGCCCGGACCCACCAGGGGTCGCGCCGGGCGTGGCGCGAGGCGGGGCCGGCGGTGCGCCCGGGGGCGCCCCCGGAAGAGGAGGCGGCCGTGGCAGCGGCGGCGGGGATGGTGGGGGTTGGGTTCGACATGGTTCACGCACCGCTGTGGCGGCGGCCGCTCCAGCGCTGCAGGATGTTGATCAGCAGAAGCAGCAGGAAGGAGGAGACGAGCATCACCACCGCGATCGAGGTGGCGCCGGTGTAGTCGTACTGCTCGAGCTTGGAGATGATCAAGAGCGAGGTGATCTCGGTGCTGTACTGCACGTTCCCGGCGATGAAGACGACCGAGCCGTACTCGCCCAGGGCCCGCGCGAAGGCCAGCGTCGTGCCCGTGAGCAGCGCGGGGAAGACCGTCGGGAGGATGACGCGCCAGAACGTCTGCAGGCGCGTGGCCCCGAGGCTGGCGGCGGCGTCCTCCACCTCGGCGTCGAGGTCCTCGAGCGCCGGCTGGAGCGTGCGCACCACGAAGGGCAGCCCGATGAAGGTCAGCGCCAGCGTCACGCCCAGCGGCGAATAAGCGCCTTTGATGCCCAGCGGGTCGAGCCATCGGCCGAGCCAGCCCGAGGGGGCGTAGAGGGCCGCGAGGGCGATGCCCGAGACCGCGGTGGGCAGCGCGAAGGGGAGGTCGACCATGGCGTCGACGATCTTCTTCCCCGGGAAGCTGTAACGCACCAGCGTCCACGCGACGATCAGCCCGAAGAAGCCGTTGACCAGCGCGGCGATGGCGGAGGCGCCGAAGGTGATCTTGTACGAGGCGACGACGCGCGGGTCGGTGACGGTCTCCCAGAACTGGCTCCACGAGACGGTCATGGTCTTCGCGACCAGGGCCGAGAGGGGGATCATCACGACCAGGCTCATGTAGAGGATCGTGTAGCCCATCGTCAGCCCGAAGCCGGGGAGGACGGATCGCTTTTTGAATGTGAAGGCCATGCGGCGCGTTTCAAGGAGAAGGCGGAAAGGCGGGCATCCTACCGCCCCGGGCTCGGTTTGAGCCCGGGGCGGGTTCGGATGCGGTCAATGGAACCTCAGCGTCACTTCCCCGCCTTGGCGATCTGGTCGAACACGCCCCCGTCGGCGAAGTGCGTCGCCTGGGCCTTGGTCCACCCGCCGAAGACCTCGTCGATGGTGAACAGCTCGATCTTGGGGAAGGCCACGCCCGCCTTGCCCGTCGCCGACTCGTTGCGCGGGCGGTAGAAGTTCTTCGCGGCCACCTCCTGCCCGGCGTCGCTGTAGAGGAACTTCAAGTAGGCCTCGGCGACCTCCTTGGTCCCGTGCTTCGCGACGTTCTTGTCCACGATCGCCACGGGCGGCTCGGCGAGGATGCTCGTCGGCGGGGAGACGATCTCGAACTTGTCGGCCCCGAACTCCTTGAGCGAGAGGAAGGCCTCGTTTTCCCAGGCGATCAGCACATCGCCCAGCCCGCGCTGCACGAAGGTCGTGGTCGAGCCGCGGGCGCCCGAATCGAGCACCGGCACGTTCTTGAAGATCGCCGCGACGAAGTCCTTCGCCTTCGCCTCGTCCTTCCCGTTGTTCCGCAGGGCGTAGCCCCAGGCCGCGAGGTAGTTCCACCGGGCCCCGCCCGAGGTATTGGGGTTGGGCGTGATCACGGAGACGCCCGGCTTGGCGAGGTCGTTCCAATCCTTGATCCCCTTGGGGTTTCCCTTGCGGACCAGGAAGACGATCGTCGAGGTGTAGGGCGAGGAGTTGTTGGGCAGCCGCTTCTGCCAGTCGGCAGGGAGGAGTTGGGCGTTCTTGGCAATGGCGTCGATGTCGTAGGCCAGGGCGAGGGTGACCACGTCGGCGTCGAGCCCGTCGATCACCGCGCGGGCCTGCTTGCCCGATCCGCCGTGCGACTGCTGGATCGTAACCTCCTGCTGGGTCTTGCTTTTCCATTCCTTGGCGAAGAGGGCGTTGAAGTCGACGTAGAGTTCGCGGGTCGGGTCGTAGGAGACATTGAGCAGTTGCACCGGTGCCGGAGGGGCGGCGTGGGCCGCGGGGGCGTGGGTGAAGACGGCCAGGCCGGCGACCAGGGCGGTGAGGCCCAAGCCGAGGAAAGTTAAGGACTTGCGTGACATGGTGGGTTCCTTGGTTTCGATGGGCGTCGCTCGATGATTCGGCGAGGCCGTGGATTGCGTTCGTTAAATGACGACTCGGACGATCGTTTTTAGTTCGTGGGCTAAAAACCGGTGGTGTGACCAGCGGGGGTGGGTTGTCGCGTGGGTTGTGAAACGGGGTGTGGGGAGTTCGGTCCCGGGCCGCCGACGTCGCGGGCTGTCGCAGCTTGGATCAGGCGGAGATCAGGCGGACAGCCGAGCGTCGGTGGGGCTACACATGCAGGCCCGACAGGCGAAGGGGTGGACAGGCGAGGTGGATGTGAATCGGATCATGGTTCAGATCCCCGCCCCGGCGGTCAGTTCGTCGGTGAACACTTCGGACTGCCGCACCGGCTTGCCCGCCATCACCGCCGCGAGGGTCGCCTGGTCCATCAGCCGGACGGTGTAGTTGCGGATCTCCAGCAAAACACGGCGAAAACGGCAAACCGGCTCCTGGCTGCAGCGCTGGTAATGCGTGGTCGAGACGCACGCGATCGGCGACAAGACGCCGTCGAAATGGCGCACGACCTCGCCCATCGTCACCTTCTCGGGGCTCTGGGCGAGCTGGTATCCGCCGTCGCGACCCGCGACGCTCTTGACCCAGCCTTGCCGCTTGAGCTCGATCATGATCTGCTCGAGGAACCGCTTGGGAACGTCGTTCCGCCGGGCAAGCTCCCGGATCGGGATCGGTCCGCGCCCGTGATGCTCCACCAACGTGAAGAGCGCCCGCAAGGCGTAATCGCTTTTCATCGAGAGCTTCATGGGTCGGTCCAGCGACGCTTGGTCAACCGTCACAGAGTCGATCGTATTCCAACTAATCACGACAAACGCGGTCGTAATTTACCGAACCGGTCGGGTTTGTCAAGCCGACCCCTCGATTCAGCATAAAAAAGTGCGCCTCCCTGTATACCCGCACAAGCGTCCGGCCAAATCCGGACAAAAACCTGTAAGTCACGCCATTTACTAACTCTAGAGCTTAATCAATGGAGACCGACTCGTGCTGGCGATTGCAGGGGCGATGCGCGCAAAAAGAGGTCGAAAATGGCCCGCTCTTGGCCTACAACCGCTCCATCAACGTCCCCCCCAAGCCCCACGAAGGCCCCGCGGGACATCACCCTGAAGCCTCCATGTCGCCAACCAAGAGCGATCCATGAAAAAAGCCCACCATCCGGTTGGGGATGGTGGGCCTTGGAGGAGGGCGGCTCGGGTCGAACTCAACCCGTAACCGGTTGCTTCGGGGGAATCAGGCGTTCGTGTGCTCGCGACGGCCACGGTAGCCGATCAGGAGAGCGCCCAGGCCGACCATCGCCAGGCTGGCGGGCTCGGGAACGGTGCGGTCGACGACCAGCGCGGTGTTGGCTTCGATCCAGTGGTCGTCGTTGCCGACCGTGGCGCCCTTGGCGACGGTGGTGACGTACTTGGGACCCTGGATGCCGCGGACGTACTCAGCCTCGCTGAAGAGGCCCGCGGCGCTGCCGCCGGTGACGGGGAAGAAGTCGGCGAAGAAGCTGTAGGTCACGGTGCGCTTGTTGAAGGTCGAGGAGCCGGCGGTCTTCTCGAAGAGGACGTCGATGGAGACCGAGGCGCCCTGGATGTCGCTGAAGTCGAGATAGACGGTCGAGTTCGCGCTGGCGGTGGCGAGGACGGCCGCGGCGTTCGTGGCGACGGCGGCGGTGCTCTTGCCGATCAGCGACTGGGTGTTGAGGCCCGAACCGAGGTTCAGGTCCTTCTCGAACAGCGTGAGGGACGGGCCGGTGCGCTGGTCGAGGCCCATGAGGTCGGCGTCGATGTGGACCTTCTTGGCGCCCGCGACGGTCGTGGTGACCGAGGGGATGTGGATGTTGGTCAGCGAGCCGGTGAGGGCGAAGGTGAGCTGGGTGGTGGGGTCGATCGAGCCGCGGTCGGGGCTGCCCGGGCCGGGGGCCGAGGTGGCGTGGTTGACGACGTTGATCACGTCGCCGAACGCCATCAGGTTGCCGCCGCCGAGGAGGACCTCGTTGGTGTTGGCGTTGTACGTCGGGTCGACGGTGAGGTCGAACACCGTGAGGCCGCCGTCGAAACGGATGGCGGTGGCTTCGGTGCTGGTCGGCAGGTTGACGCCGGCCTGCGCGGCCACGGCTGCCAGGCTGAACATGGCGACCGCGGCGGTGTGGGCGAGGATCTTCTTCATGACTCGGAAACTCCTAAAGGGTGGTTCGGTGTTTGGGGGTGTGTCCCCCCTCCTTAGCAACGAGCGAAATATAGACCCGAACCCATGGCCCGCCAGAGACGCAAAACCCTTGTTTCACGCCGAAACGACAAGCTTGGCAAGCTGTGACGGTCCTGCCGCGGGCCGTTGTTTGCCACTCTCCCAAGAGACTATGAACGGAACAGGTTGCCCCTCTTGCCCAGACGGAACAACCGGCGCCGGTGTTGTGAGGTGAATATCAAAGGGGCTGTGGGGGCCTGCATTTCCTCAGGCTTCGCCTGATGGGTAGCGGCCGGAAGCCGGGCGATCTTCTATATAAGGAGGGGGCTCAAATCCGCCCCGTTGGGGCTTACTTGAGATCGACCCCTTCCGCCCCTCCGAGACGAAGGCAATGGATGGGGCGCGCCATGCAATCGACGCTCTTGCCTTCACCCTTGGGGACCACGCAACAAGCCCATCGATCGCGACGGTACGCCGTCGCGATCGATGGGGTTTCGCCCGCGCGACCCGGACGGGTCACTTCTTCACGATCTCGATCTGGTTGGCCGCCTTCACGCGGATCTGCGGGCGGCCCTCGTAGGTGGTCACGCGCCCGGTGACGCGCACGGTCTTGTTGAGGAACCAGGTCTGCGGCGGCTGGGGCCAGCCGGCGTTGGCCTCGCGGAAGATCACGACGTAGAAGGTGCCGCGCGTCTCGCGGGTGAAGTTGAGGAAGCAGACCTTGCCCGTGTCGTGGGCGTCGATGACCTTGCCCTCGACGGCGACGGTGGCGCCGATCTGCCGGTCGGCGGCGTCCCACTTCACGACCGGGGCGCGCGAGGCGGTCGCCGTCGAGGAGCCCGACGTCGCGCCGCCGGCGGAGGGCTTGGTCGTGGGGCCGGCCTCGCCCAGGCGGCGCGGGGCGATGGGCGCGGAAATATTCTCCCCGCGCCCGGCGAGCGGGCTCGTCCGTCCACCGCTGGAAGCGCCCGATTCATTCCCCGTCGCGGAGCCGGAGCCATTGGCGCGGATGGCCGGACCCAAGGCCGTCTGCTGGTCGAAGAGGCTGGGCAGCGCGCGGCGAGGCGGAGGCCAGATCGAGCGGGCCGCGAGAAAGGCCATGGAGGCCGCGGCCGCGACGAGCAGGCCGGCGGCGGCCCAGAACGTGGGCCCCTTGAGCCGGCGGCGGCGACGAGGTGGATCTACACGGAACGAGCGCGGGGCGAAGACCATGCGTGGCCATCCTCAGGCGGAAGTCGGGGCTCTATAGAAATACCATCGGCTCGCCGGGCCGGCGCGGCATCGCGATTCGGGTCGCGCCTGTTGCGCTCCCTGCAACGTCGTCGCGGCTCCCCTAAACTGCCCCCATGCGCTATCGGATGATCGGCATCGACATGGACGGCACGCTGCTCGACCGGCGCGGCCGGGTGAGCGAGGAGAACCGCGCCGCCATCGCCCAGGCCCAGGCGGCGGGCGTCGTGGTCGTCCCCTGCACGGGGCGGGCCTGGAGCGAGGCCAGCCCGCTGCTGCGCGACGTCAGCGGGCTGGACCGCGGCGTCTTCGTGGGCGGGGCCGCCGTGTCGGAGATCGCCACCGGGCGGTCGCTCGACCTGGCGGTCTTCGAGCCGCACGTGGCGATGGAATTGGTCGACGCGCTCTTCCACCTGCCCGAGGCCGTGCTGGTCTTCCAGGACGCGGCCTTGGCGGGGCACGACTATCTTGTGACGGGGCGGGGCGAGCTGAGCGCGAACACGCGCTGGTGGTTCGAGTTCACCAAGGCCACGCCCGTCTTCAAGGCGACGGTGACGCAGGAGGACCTGAGGCACGCGCTGCGGATCGGGATCGTGAGCGACACGGGGCGGATGGAGGCCGTGACGCGCGACATGCGCGAACGGTTCGCCTCGCGGGTGGTGATGCAGAGCTTCGCGGCGGTGCAGATGCCCGGGACGACCGGCGCGATGCACGTGCTGGAGATCTTCGCGAGCGGGGTGGACAAGTGGCGCGGGCTGCGTTGGCTGGCGGACCAGATGGGCATCGAGGCCGAGGCCGTCGCGGCGATCGGCGACGAGATCAACGACGTGGCGATGATCCAGGCGGCGGGGTGCGGGATCGCGATGGGCAACGCCGTGCCCGCGGTGAAGGCGGTGGCGGACCACGTCACGCTCGACTGCGCCGAGGCGGGGGTCGCGCATGCGATCCGCAAGCTGCTCAGCGGCGCGTGGGGTTGACGATCGCGGCGGGTGCCACGGGTGGCTTGTCCACCCGTGGTGGGACGCACGGTGACGCAAGGGCTTCGGGAAAAGGGCTTCTCAAGCCTCATCCGCGACACGGCACGGCCCACGGCCATCCTCCACGGGCGGGCAAGCCGCCCGTGGCACCCGAGGCCATTCGACGTGCTCAGCTTGGCTCGCTCAGCGCTGCGGGACCGTGCTGTCGCTCAGCCGCTCGCGGTTCTCGTCGCTGCTCTCCATCCAGGTCTGGACGTTCTGCGAGGCGTCGTGGATGTCCTTGCCGACGCCCTTGACGGCGTTGCAGCCGGTCATCGACAGGGTGGGCAGCATCAGGCCGGCGACGGCGACGAGCATCATCATGTAGCGCATGGCTTCACTCCTCGAATGCAGGCGTTCCTCGTCCTGCGGCGGTGTCGAACCTCGGGGCGCGGCTGGCACAACCTCAACGCGCCCCGTCCACTTATGTCGGCAGAGCGGGTCGAGTTTCTGCAACGGCTTGTGAGGGGTTCGTCGTGCATCCAAAGTCCCAGGCACCGCAGTGCCTGGGCTTTGCGGTTGTGGAATCAGGAACGTCGGTTTTTGGCACGATCGAAATGGGTTCGAAGCCTTCTGAGTATGATGCCCCGCATGTCGACCTCCACGATCCTTCGCGTCGCGATCCAGCGTCTCCCCGGCGGCGAGGGGCTGCCCCTGCCCGCCTACCAGTCCGCCCACGCCGCGGGGATGGACCTGCACGCCGCGGTCCCCGGGCCGGTGACGATCCCGCCCGGAAAGGTGGCGCTGGTGCCCTGCGGTTTCGCGATGGCGGTGCCGGAGGGCTTCGAGGCCCAGATCCGCCCGCGGTCGGGGTTGGCGACGAAGCATGCGATCTCGATGCCCAACGCCCCGGGGACGATCGACGCCGACTACCGCGGCCCGGTGATGGTGCCGCTGATCAACCACGGGTCTGAGCCGTTCGTGGTGGAGCGCGGGATGCGGATCGCGCAGATGCTGGTGCTGCCGGTGCCGCGGGTGGAGTGGGACGAGGTGGCGGAGCTGCCCTCGACGCAGCGCGGGGCTGGCGGGTTTGGGCATACGGGACGGTGAATGGGGTTCGGGGCGGCAATGAACGATGTCTGGTGCCACATGTCATCGTACTCGTGACATGTGTCTTGAGAGGGCGTGAAATCGACGTCGGACATAGGCGGTGGAACCCCTCGTCATCACGCGAATCAAGGGGTTTTTGATCGGTTTGTGAGGTTGTCGGGCCGAGGTGCGACTTCCGTTCACCGGCACATGTCACGAGTACGATGACATGTGGCACCAGACAAGACGATCCTGACGTCGGCCTTCTGTAATTGGGTCATTTCATCGGTGTCGGATGGTTCAAGCCGTCGCTTGCGCGTCCGGCTAACACGAGCCGTGTTCAGTCGCGACGGCCCATCGACCATTCGCGCTCATTCCCGCCTCTCTATCCTCCCTCCGGAAGTTTCTTCCGCCGTCCGCCCCCTCGCCGATAAAACCGAGGCGGCGCGGCCTGTCTGCCTCTTCATCCTCGGCGGCCCGGCCTCGCCCTGCGCCTCGGTATCGCATTCGGCCTCGCACTCGGTCCTGCATTCGGTTCCGCATTCGTGCCCGCCTCTGCATCAGCCTCCGTCGGAAAAAGGATTCTCCATGGCCAGGAAGCCGAAGATCTCGCCCCCGCGCGTCAATCAGGTCGAGCCCCTTGAGCTGCTCCACCACGTCGGCTGGGGCCTCGGGGCCGTCGCCTGGGCGCTGCTGACCTTCGCGCTGGTGAGCTACGACGCCGCCGATTGGCCGGGGCGCAGCATCGCGCCGCACAACAAGAACTTCCACAACTGGATCGGGCGCTACGGAGCCTACTTCGCCGACCAGATCTACCTCATGATCGGGCCGGGCGTCTGGATCTTCATGACGGCGATGCTCATCGCCCTGGTCTCCACCGCCCGCCAGAAGCCGGTCACGCAGCCGGTGCTGCGGCTGATCGGCGTGATCATCATGACGCTGACCGTCAGCGCGATGATCGGGCTGGGCATGCCCACTTTCACCAACGCGCCCCAGGGCAGTGGCGGGCTGGTCGCGATCTTCATCAACGGCGAGCTGGGCGACCGCTTCAACACCCTCGGCACGTTCATCATCCTGGGCGTGATCTTCTGGGTCGGGGCCCTGCTGGCGATCGACCACATCGTGCTGGCGGTGCCGAAGCTGATCGGCAAGGCGATCGCGAGCCTGCCGAAGTTCAGCGTGCCCAAGCCGGTGCTGGTCGGGCGCTTCCCGATGCAGAAGCTCTGGGGCGGAAAGGCCCAGGCGGACGACGCCGATGCGGAGGAGACCGCTCCGCGCGGGCGGCGGAACAAGGCGGCCGCGGTGGGCGTGGCCGAGGAGGACGAAGACGGCCCGATCGACGAGGACGCGGGCGGGCTGGGGGCGACGGAATCCTTCGACCCCGACGCTGCCACGAGCCGTCGCAAGGGCAAGGCCGAGAAGGCCGACAAGACGGGCGACGCCGTGACCAAGGCGGAGAAGGCCGCCCTGGCCAGCGCGAAGCCCGGCGAGAGCGTCGACGCGGAAGTCGAGCCTGAGGACGACGACACGGAAGAGGCCAAGACCCCCGGAGAAGAGGACGACGAGGCCGGCGACGCGCCGGGCGCCTATGTCGCCCAGAAGCGGCAGTTCGACCCCGAGGCCCTGCGGGCCCGCATCAAGCAGCTCCCCATCAACTTCGCCCCGCGCCCCAAGGCCGCGGGCGTGGGCGGCCTGCCCGGCGCGGCCTCGCCCTCCATCGACCTCGACGGCTACGCCTTCCCCCCGCTCGACATCCTCATCGAGCCCGAGAGCAATTTCACCGACGAGATGGAGCGCATGGTCAAGGAGCAGGCGATGCACCTTGAGTCGGCCCTCCAGCAGTACCGCATCGAGGGCAACGTCGTCGGCATCGACTCGGGCCCGGTGATCACGCTCTATGAGGTCCGCCTCGCCCCGGGCACCAAGGTCTCGGTGCTCGCGGCGATCTCGAGCGACCTTGCCCGCGCGCTCAAGGCCCACAACATCCGCATCGTCCCCAACATGGCGGGCAAGGACACCGTCGGCATCGAGGTGCCCAATTTGGTGAAGGAGAAGGTCCGGCTCAAGGAGCTGATGACCAGCAATGCCGACCAGGTCGCCAAGATGGCGCTGCCGATGTTCCTGGGCAAGGACGCCTCGGGCAACGCCCTGATCGCCGACCTGGCCGCGATGCCCCACATGCTCATCGCGGGCACGACCGGTTCGGGCAAGAGCGTCTGCATGAACAGCATCATCATGTCGTTCATGTTCACCAAGCGCCCCGACCAGATGAAGATGGTCCTGGTCGACCCCAAGATGGTCGAGATGAGCCAGTTCAAGGACATCCCGCACCTGATGTGCCCGGTGGTCACCGAGATGAGCAAGGCCGCGGCGATCCTCGAGTGGGCGACCACCAAGATGGACGAGCGCTACGAGCTGCTGGCCGAGGCGGGCGTCCGCGACGTCGCGAGCTACAACAACCTGACGTGGGACGAGCTCAAGGAGCGCTTCGCCCCTGCGAACGAGGAAGAGGAAGCCCGCATCCCCAAGAAGCTGCCGTACCTGGTGTTCATCATCGACGAGTTGGCCGACCTGATGATGACCAACAAGGAGGTCGAGGGGTTCATCGTCCGCTTGGCGCAGAAGTCGCGCGCCGTCGGCATGCACCTGATCCTCGCGACGCAGCGGCCGCAGGCGAACGTCGTGACGGGCCTGATCAAGAGCAACATGCCCTGCCGCGTGAGCTTCAAGGTCGCGAGCGGGATGGACAGCCGGATCGTGCTCGACCAGAAGGGCGCGGAGCTTTTGCTGGGGCAGGGCGACATGCTGTATCTCTCGCCGCGGACGAGCAAGCTGACGCGTGCCCAGGGCACGCTGGTGGACGACGATCACGCTCGAGGAGTGGGAGGCGATGAAGGCCCAGGCCGAGGCCGACGCCTCGGCGTCGGGCGAGGGCGGCGCGGAGGCGTCGTCGTCGGAAGACGATGACGAGGGCGTGCCGGACGAGTTCGACGGCGAGCACAAGCAGTAAGGCTCGCGGCGGATTCCGATGTGAAACCACAAAGCCCAGGCACGCGCTGCCTGGGCTTTTTGTTTTGTGGAAGGCATCCCTGCCGGGTCGCGATGGCATCGCGACTACGCCGCAACTGCCGGGCGGGGTGGGGTATATTCCTCAGAACGTCCGCGCAGGAAGGTCCACGCACCGACCCGGTCTTTGGGGGAATGCTCCATGTTTTCAAGGCTTCGGCTCGCAACTCTCGCCTTCGCGGCGCTCATCATGCTGATGGGCTGTGGCCAGTCTTCGGCACCGCCCTCCTCGGGCGCGGCCCCGGCCGCGACGCCCACCGCTCCACCCACGGCTCCGCCCGCTGCGACCCAGTCGGCGGCGACGCAGCCGTCGTCGGCCAAGCCCGCTGCGCCCCCGGCCGCACGTCCGCGCCTCGCCGGGGCGACCACGATGTTCACGGTCTCCTGCACCAACCAGACCGGGGCGACCATCGACCAGGTCATGGCGACCTTCGGCAAGGCCTCGCCCGAGGGCGGCACGTTGAAGGACGGCGACAACACGAACTATGGCGTGTTCCGCCGCCCCTTCCCCGCGGAGGCGACGGTCAGTTGGAAGTCTGCGGACGGGCAAGCCCACTCGGTGGTGGCGCCGGTCGCCTCGATGATCACGCCGCCCCAGAAGGAGGAGGATTTCGACAGCTTTGAGTTCCAGATCGCCAAGGACGGCACGGTCAAGACGGTCTTTCCGGACATGGGCAGCGGCGGCGCCCCCACCACGACCGAGCCGGTTGAATCCCCCAAGGCCACAGCCGCCGCCCCCGCCCCCGCCCGGCGGGGGCCCAGCACACCGCCCCCAGCCATCCGCCAGCTCCGCACCGGCCCGAACCCGATGTTCTCCATCGCCTGGACCAATCAGACCGGGGCGGCCATCGACCAGGTCACGGCGGCTTTCGGAAAGGCCCGGGAGACGTGCGGCGCGTTGGGGGATGGCGACAACTCGGGGACCATGGGCCCGTTCCACCGCCCCTTCCCCCCGGAAGCGACGGTCACCTGGAAGTCCGCGGACGGGCAATCGCACTCGGTGGTGACGCCGGTCGCCTCGCTGATCGTTCCGCCCCAGAAAGAGGAGGATTTCCACAGCGTCGAGTTCCACATCGCCAAGGACGGCACGGTTCGCGCCGCCTTCATCGGCAGGGATGAAAAAGGCATGCCGACGATGGTCGACCGAGGCGAATCCCCCAAGGCCGAAGGCGACCGCAAGACGGGGGACGCCATGATCGCGGCCGCGCGGAGCGGAGACCTCAAGGCCGTGCACGATCTTCTGGACAACGGCGCCGACGTCGATGCGAAGATGCTAGGCCGCGGCGGCACCGCGCTCGAGGCGGCTTGCGGCGAGAATCACCTGGAGGTCGCGGCGGCCTTGCTCGAGCACAAGGCCGCGATCGGGGTCGCCATGCAGATCGCCGCGGGTCGCGCCACCCCGGAGATGCTGGAACTGCTGAGCAAGCACGGGGGGAACGTCAACGCCAGTGACCCGGACCGGAGGACGCCGGCCATGAACGCGGTCGACTCCCATAAGCCCGAGAACCTGCGATGGCTCCTCGACCACGGCGCCGAGCCCAACTTGGCCGAGGCGATTCCAGGCCGGACGCCGTTTTTCGCCGCGGCGGTGGGGGGAGACGCCGACTGCGCCGTCCTGCTGGTCCAGCACGGCGCCGACATCAAGAAGCCCTTCAATGGCAAGACCGGGCTGGAGGTGGCCCGCGAAGGCGCCAACCAGCCCGGCGCGTCCGCCTTGCGGAAAGCGAACTACGCCAAGCTCGTCGAGGCGCTCAAGAAAGTCGGCGTCAGTGAATGAGCGAAGTCTGGTCTGGACTCGAACAGACCCCAAAGCCCAGGCACTGCGTGCCTGGGTTTTTCTTTCGACTTCAAGACAGGCGCACGTCCGCACGACGAAACGTCTCCATCAAAAAACCCAGGCACGCAGTGCCTGGGCATTGGGTTCATTCAACGACGATCGTCAGCGCCTTCACGTGCACATCGATGTGCGCGCAGCCGCCCGCCTCACCGCGCCAGCGCCAACTCCGCCTCCAGCGAGAGCGCCTTCGACAGCTCGATCGGCCACGTCCCCGCGATCGTCTGCCCGTACTCGCGCATCCCGCCCGTGGCCTTGGGGCCCGTGAGGTAGGGGCGGTCCTGCCGCGCGTCGTTGATCAACTCTAGCTGGGCGTACTCGGCATGAAGGAAGTGGAAGGCCGCGCCGGCGCGGTCGCGCTCGGTGCGGTTCGCGCGGGTGCAGTGCGGCGTGCCGTAGCAGAAGAAGATCACGCCCCCCGCCGCGAGCTCGACGGGAACCTGCTTGTTCTCGTCGGGCCAGCAGCGGATGTGGTGGTCGCTCATCGGGTCGCGCTCGTGCGGGAGCGTCTCCTTGAAGCTGTTGGGGATGAGGTTCATCGTCCCGTTGGCGATCGTCGCGTCATGCACGGCGATCCACATCGCGGTCCCCTTGAGCGGGTCGGCGATGCGGAAGTAGGCGTTGTCCTGGTGCCAGTTGGTCCCGTCGCCGTCGCCGGCGGGCTTGAGGAACATCTGGTCGAGGTGGAGGATCATCGGCCCGCCGATGAGCTGCGTGACGGCCTCGACGACCTTGGGCTCGAAGGGCAGCGCGCGGAAGAGCGAGCTGCGGTGGAACATCGGGCAGATCTGCAGGTTGCGGGCGGCCGTGGAGGCCGTCTTCCCGTCGCCCTCGGTGCGCACGTTGCGCAGGAGCCCGTCGCGCTTGAAGCGCTCGGTCTCGAGCTGCATCGCCCGGACCTCGCTGGGCCCGAAGAAGTTGGGCACGGCGACGAAGCCGTTCGTCTTGAACTGGTCGACCTGGGCTTGCGTGAGCGGCATGGACGATTTCCCTTGGGTTTGCGGTGGGCAGGCGGCCGGGGCGATCGCACTCGATTGACAACGCGCCCGGAGACGGAACCAACATAGAATATCCGATGAATCAAGGCGAACCATGGCCAACGTGACAGGTCCCATGGCCAAAATGACAAAGGTCCCCGAGCAACCGATCCGCGGCTCCGTCCCGCTGTTGCAGCCCTCCGCGGGCGGCGACATCCAGTCGGCCGGGGCGGGCCACATCCCCGCCAAGCGCGACTGGATCCACCACTGCTTCACCATCTGGGCGATCGGGCTGGTCGTCTCCGGGCGCGGCTCCTACCGCGTGGAGGATGGCTCGGGGGCTGACGTGGTTCGGCGCATCGAGCCCGGCTGCGCCTTCGCCGTCTTCCCCGGCCCGCGCTTCCATTACGGGCCCGACCCGGGCACGACCTGGGAGGAATACTTCGTCTGCCTCACCGGGCCCGGCACCCGCCGGCTGCTCAAGGCGGGCTGGCTCTTCGACGACGGCTCGGTCCGCCCGGTCTCGAAGATCGGCGAACTGGTCGAGGCGTGGCGCGGCCTGATCGCGGTGCTCAAGCGCGGCCAGCCCGGCGACCTCGACCGCGCGGGACTGGCCACGCAATCGTTGCTGCTGGAGCTGCACCACGCCCGGGCCGACGTCGCCCAAGCCCGCGCGGGGAACCCCGCGATCGAGGCCGTGCTCGACCATTGCAGGCTGCACTTCGCCCAGCCGATCGACCTGCCCGCGCTCGCGAGGCGGCACGCGATGAGCTATTCGCTCCTGCGCCAGCGCGTGCGGCAGATCACCGGCCTGCCGCCCGCCCGCTACATCGCCCACCTGCGCTGCGACGCCGCCCGGCGGCTGCTGGGCGAGACGGATTTGCCGGTGAAGCAGGTCGCCTCGAGCGTGGGCGTCGCCGACCCGTTCACCTTCAGCCGCACGTTCCGCCGCTGCACGGGTCTCTCGCCGCTGCAGTACCGCGAACAGGCCCAGCCGTGGGCGGGGGCGCGGTGATCGGGTGCCACATGCCATCGTACTCGTGGCATGTGTCTTCGGCTGGGCGGCATGTCCCGGCGCCGATGAACGCGAAGCCCTGCAAAACAAGGCGATTTTGACAGGCCGCATCCATCGTGGGCTCGTCGCGAGGCCGGACGGCTTGGGTGGATCGGCACATGCCACGAGTACGATGGCATGTGGCACCCAGACAAGACCCATTCGTTCCGGCGAGATTTGGATCGCGCATCCGTCGCTTGCGCGTCCGGCTAACAAGACGGGCGTCCCCGTGTCGCGCGGAGTTGTGTCAGCGGCCCGGCATCGCCATCGCCTTGTCGATGAACTCATACGCCCGCTGCCGGACGGCGGGCGGGAAGTCGTGGCCGCCCACGGGGTGCTCGAAGACCAGCGAGGTGTCGCGCCCCGCCTTCGCGTAGATCGGCCTCACTGCGGCCTCGCATTCCTTCACGCCCTCGAGCCGGCTGACGGCGTCCTTCGTCGGGGCGTTGACGAAGAGGGCCCGCGGGGCGATCAGGGCCAGCACCTCGTCCATGTCGAAGGGCATCTTCTCGCCGCGGTTGCCGTAGCGCTCGGCGATGCGGGGCATGTAATGCGGGCCCGCCCAGTCGTGCATGTCGCCGGGCTTCCCGCGCCCCTCGTTGTCGTTCCAGGTGAACTTCGTGAAGCCGCAGCTCGAGACGACCACCTTCACGCGCGGGTCGTACGCGGCCAGGTAGACCGAGTTGTGGGCTCCGTGCGAGTGGCCGATGCTGCCGATGCGTTCGGGGTCGACCTCGGGGAGCGAGGCGAGCAGGTCGACGGCCCGCATGTGGTTCCAGATGTTCTTGAGCGTCGCGCTGGCGTAGCCCAGGGCGTGGAGGTCGACCTTGTATTCGCCGAAGTTCTCGCAGTCGGGGGCGAGGGTGACGTAGCCGCGTTTCGCGAGTTCGAGGGCGTAGTGGTAATTGGGGTTTCCGCCGAGGCCGGCGGGCTCACCCTTGCCCAGGCCGGTGGTTTGGTGGAGGCAGAGCATGGCGGGGCGGCGCTTGCTGTTGGCCGCGGGATCAGGCGCGGGGATGAGCAGCCAGGCGAAGCAGCGGTCGCCCGGCTCGACGGCGAAGGTGATTTTCCGGCGGACGATCCCGCCCTCCTGCGTCTCCTCGAGCGTCTTGACGTCGAGCGGGACGCGGCGATCGCCCCCGGATGAGTTTCCCGCCGGCCAATCGCCCAGCACCAGGTGCATCCGCTTGAGAATTTCGGCACGGTCGGGCATGGGAGCTCCGTTGGGTTGCGCCGCGGGGCGGGTTGTGGTGGCGGCCATGTGACGCCTTTGAGCAATCTCTCGCCCCAAGCCCACGGATCCCGCAGCAGCGGGTTCCGTGGGGTCTTGGTTGTCGTTGCCGGCCAGGAAAGCCCTTGTTTCAAGCGGTGCGGGCGTTGTGCTGTGGGAGGCGGACCCCACCGAACCCGACGGCGTGCCGTCGGGATCAGTGGGCTTGCTTGGGTTGTTCAGAGGCTT
Source organism: Planctomycetota bacterium (assembly GCA_026386955.1). Lineage (GTDB taxonomy): Bacteria > Planctomycetota > Phycisphaerae > Phycisphaerales > Phycisphaeraceae > JAPLMQ01. The sequence continues at coordinate 28,263 of JAPLMQ010000312.1, read as the reverse complement.
CGTGTGGGTCTGGCCGTCGTTCGCGGGATCCGCGTCGTCGCTCCCGGCGCGCTGTGTCGTGGGCGATTCCGCTGAAGTGGTCGGCACAAGAAGCAGTTCGCGGGGAATATCCTCAGCGCTCGCGAATCGAATCTGGAAAAGCCATGTGTCCTTGCGAATCACACGGTCGAGGGAGTTCATCGGAAAAAAGACGTAACGCGACAGCTCAGGTGCAAACGAATAGTCATCTTTCATGCGAGTCTTGAAGAGCGTGCTCCACGCAGACGGATAGGCTGGCCTGACCGTCGCGAAATAGGCGCCAACGTAAATCGCGAGGAGCAGAAACGAAGTGATGGCCACCCATTCCGCTCGGGCCCATTGCCGCTTCATGGACATCCCCTCTCGCTCCGCAGCCCCGAAGGGGCTTGAACGCGCCGCCATTCACCTCCCCGCGAACGGGAACGTGCCCTCGAAGCCCAGCGCCGCCACGGCTGCGTGGGGCGAGCTGACGAAGGCCGCGCCGGGGTACATCGGGTTGGTCTGGTAGTGGAGCACGACGTTGGAGCGCATCGTGCCCGGGGCGTCGTCGCGCAGCTTCGCGCCCTGGTGCGGGACGTGGCTGAGGAAGACCACCACGTCGCCGGCCAGCGGGTGCAGGTGGGTTTGCGGCTGGGCGTCGCACCATTTCTGGAACGGGTTGTTGCGGTCCTCGGTGTAGTACTGGTTGTCCTTGAACTCCGCGGGGACGGGGCGGTTGCGGTATTCCTTGAGGAAAGTCAGCCGGCCGGTCTCGGGCGTGTTGTCGGTGAGGTAGAAGGTGGTGTTCACGCAGAGGCCGCGGACGGCGAACTTGCCCTCGTTCTCCTGGTTCCAATAGCTGTAGAAATCCATGTGCCACTCCTGCGTGTAGGCCGCGGGATTGACGTGGGCGCGGAGGCTGCGGAGCTGGCATTGCCTGCCGAGGAGGGCCTTCAAGTAAGGGGCGACGCTGGCGTGGCCGACGAGCGGGCGGGCGAGGGCGGGCTCGCGCTCAAGCAGGCGGTCGAAGGCGACGTTGCCGACGTTGTTGCGGATGTCCCAGGCCTTGGCGTCGTACTGCCTCTGCAAGGCGTCGCGCCAGGCTTGGATGGCCGCGGGGTCGAGGGCGCCGCGGAGGAGGAGGAAGCCGTCGGAGACGAGGGCGTCGAGGTTCTTCTGGAAGTCGGCGGGGAGATTTTCGGCGGGCATGGGGCGGTCCTTCGGGCGGGGGTGATGTGCGGCCGGGCCAATCTACCACGGGGCATTGTTGGCGGGACGCGCCGGCGACGGAGGTTTGTCTGGATCAGAGCCGGACACTGTGTGTCCGTCGATCGGGCGCGCCGCGGTACTCCGCTCGCGCGTCTCGTCGGGTGCCCTCGCGGCGCGAGAAGCGCGGGACGCCATCGGCGGATGCTGTCGATGGAGCCAGGATCAAGATCGGAACGCCCCCGCGAGGCCGGCACTTCGCGCGAGCGGAGTGCCGCTGCGCGCCCGATCGACGGGGACACAGAGACTGTGAAGTTATCCGAAAATTGGCCTGAAAAGCCGCGTTTCTAAAGCGCCAGAGGGGGTCCAAACCAATAAATTCACAGGCTCACAGTCCCCGGCTCTGCCCCCGGATTAGTTCGGACTTCGTCCGACGGTGCGCTTCGCGAGTGCGCCCATCCCACCCTACAATGCACGCATGTCGATCCTGACTGAAATCCTCGGCCACAACACGCAGTTCGTGGCCCGCAAAGAGTACGAGCCGTTCCGCGCCACCAACATCCCGGACAAGAAGCTGGTCGTCCTGACCTGCATGGACACGAGGCTGGTGGAGCTGCTCCCGCGGGCGATGAACCTGCGCAACGGCGACGCGAAGGTGATCAAGAACGCCGGGGCGATCGTCTCGCACCCCTTCGGGAGCGTGATGCGCAGCCTGCTTGTCGCGGTCTACGAGCTGCAGGCGGCGGAGGTCGCGGTCGTGGGGCACCATGGGTGCGGCATGACCGGGCTGAGCTGCGAGCGCGTGCTGGAGAAGGCGATCGCCCGCGGGGTCGAGCCGCAGTTGATCCAGACGCTGCGCAGCGCGGGGATCGACCTGAAGGGCTGGCTGCGCGGGTTCGAGTCTCCCGAGGACGGCGTGCGCCAGAGCGTGCAGGTCGTGCGCAACCACCCGCTGCTCCCGCGCGACATCCCGGTGCACGGGCTGCTGATCTCGCCCGAGACGGGCCTGCTGGACCTGCTCATCGACGGCTACGCGGAATTGAAGGCTGCCGCGGAATCCGCGCGGAAGGCGTGAGCGGGAAAGCGTGGACTGAACATGGCAGGCGACATCACCGCGATTTTGGTGCCCGTGCATGAGCTCGAGCCGGCGCTGCGCCCGTTCCGGGACAAGCATCTGCGCAGCTCGGCGACGAAGCTGCCGCCGCACGTGACGGTCTTCTATCCGTTCCTGCCGCCCGAGCAGGTGGACGACGCCGTGCGTGCGGGGCTGGCGAAGCTGTTCGCGGGCCTGCCGCGGTTTTCGCATGCATTGGGGAAGACGGGGCGGTTCCAGCAAGGCGGCGTGCTCTACCTCGCGCCCGAGCCGGCGGAGCCGTTCCTCGCGCTGGGGCGGAAGATCGGCGCGGCCTTTCCCGCGGCGGGGCCCGACCGGCGCGAGCCGGTGATGCACGTGACGATCGCGCAGGGCGGCCCGGCGGAGAAGCTCGACGAGGTGGAGGCGGAGTTCCTGCGCGAGTTCAGCGGGAAGATGCCTTGGCTCGTCGAGGCGCGAGAGGTTTGCCTCTACTCGAAGATCGCGGGGGTCTGGCGACTGGAGAAGGCGTTCCCGCTGGGGGCGTGACGGCTTCCTCCGGGGGAGCGATAATCATGGGGAAGGAGTCGGCCATGATGTACGCCATCATTGGGGTGGTCGTGGATGTGGGCGCGTGGTTGGCGTCGTTCGAGGCCCCGTCCACGCCGTTCGACATGCCGCGGATGCCGGGGTTTTCGCCGGTGGAGGTCACGCACCGAGGCGCGATGCTGCCGCCGGCGGCGGTGCTGATTCTCCCTTTGCTGATGATGGGGATCGTGGGTTTCGCGATCGCGAGGCATTGGGCGCGGGCACGTGAGAGCCTGTCGCGCTGGGCCGACGAGGCGAAGCTGGAGATCATCGACGCCGAGCGTCGCTGGTGGCGGCGCGGGCCGTTCCAAAGCAGGACCGGTCGCTGGCAGTCGGTCTATCGGGTGATCGCACGCGCGTCGGACGGCGTGATCCGCCGCGGGTGGGCCTGCGTGGGCGGGAGGATGGCCGGCCCGTGGAACGGGCAGGTGATGGTCGAGTGGGATCAAGGCTGACGGCGCGCGAAGGCGCGGCACGGCCCCGGCATCATGCTACGAGACGCAATCACTTTCGCCTCCGCCTCGCTGCCCGCGGAATCCCCGCTCGTCTTCGTCCTGGGCGGCCTGGTCATCGTCGGCGCCCTCGTGTTCGTCGTCCGGCAGCATTCCCAGTGGTCCCGCAGGCGGGTGACCGCATGGGCGGAAGGCGAAGGGCTCGAACTCCTCGCGGCCTCGCGGCATTGGACTGCGATGGGCCCGTTCGGGATGAAGGTCGGAAAATGGAACACGGTCTTCCGCGTGCGCGTGCGCGACGCCGACGGGCAAGAGCGGCAAGGCTGGGTGTGCGTGTGCGGCCAGCCGACTCCTTGGCATGGCGAAGTGAAGGTTGAGTGGGACACGGCTTGGTGATCGGCCCACGGCGAAGGGCGCGGAGTCTTCGACGATGCTGCGATACGCGATGGCCATGTTGCTGATGCTCGGCGTGGGGCTGGCGGTGATGTTCTTTTGGGGCTTGACGACCGCCGCCCCGGTCGTCGTGACAGTCCCGCCCGGGCCCGCGCCGATGGGTCCCCCGGCCACGGAGCCGGCGACGGAGTCGATCGCGAGCGAGCGGGCCGACGCGACCATCGAGGTCGACGACGACGACCCGGAGATGGTCGCCGCGGTCGCCAAGGCCCGGCGGACGCTCCCGGAGTTCTGGGCGATCTTCGCCAAGCCCCAGCGCGGCGAGACCGACTTCGAGCTCAAGGTGAAGATCGCCGACGAGAACGGGACGGAGTATTTCTGGGTGACGCAGATCGAGCGCGCGGGAGGCAAGATCTTCGGCGTGATCGACGACGAGCCCGACACCGTCAAGTGCGTGAAGCTCGGACAGCGCGTCGAGGTGCGCGAGGCCGACATCGCCGACTGGCAATACAAGATCGACGGGAAGATCTACGGGAACGTCACGCTGCGGGCGATGTTCCACCTGATGACGCCGGAAGAGGTGGCGAAGGACAAGGCGATGTTCGCGCAGCCGTGAGGCTCGCCTCAACCCTTGACCTTCGGCCTCGCCGGCAGCGGGCGCTTGTCCTTCTGGTTCACCGTCTCGGGCTCGTAGTAGGTCGTCTCCAGCGAGCCGGAGAGGATGAAGTCGGCCGCCTCGACGCCCTGCATCGTCGAGTGGTCCTGGTTCGAGACCTCGTACTTCCACGCGCCGAAGCGGCCTCGGCTGAGGATGCCCAGGGCCTTGAGCTCGCGGTCGACGGGGTTGATGATCGAGTCGCGCTCGAGGAACGGCGTGGGGTAGCCGTGCTCGAGCCGGCGGTGCCACTTGCTGATGATCGGGGCGTCGGGGGCGATGAGGCCCGCGGCGCGCAGGCCGCGCAGCGTCTCCTCGACGACGGTCTTCTGGTCGACCGGCTTGTCGGGCGACTCGGCGATCTCGGCCATGAGCGACGACTGCTTGCCCGGGACGGGGACGTTGTTGGGCGAGTAGTTCGAGAAGGCCGTCACGCGGTAGAACGGCAGCTCGGGCTCGGGGAAATACATCCAGCACTTGGTCTTGAGCGAGGGCACGGCCGGGGCGTCGATGCCGATGCCCACCACGTGCGTGCTGCTGTAGACGAGCTTGCCGGCCTGGGCCTTCAGGTCCGGGCGGTCGGAGAGGGCGCGGAGCGTGTCGTCGAGCGGCATGGTGGTGATGAGCCAGTCGTACTCGTGCGTCGTCCCGTCGGCGAGGTGGATGCGCTTCGCGGCGGAGTCGATGCGGGTCACGCGGGCGTTGAGATGGACGTTCTGCTTCGGCAGGCGGTTCGCGAGGGCGCGCCAGATCGCGCCGGTCCCGCCGTGGAGCGGGAAGCGGAAGCGGGCGTTGGGGCCCCAGGAGACGTCGTCGCGCTGGTGGATGAGGTTGTGGAGGCTGCGGCGGAGGTCGGCGGTGGGGACGCGCTCGCCCATCCAGTTCACCGCGAGGCGAGCGGGGTCGTAGGCCCAGACCTTGAAGTTGTACGGGTAGAGGAAGACCTCGCCGAGGCCTTGGCCGAAGGACTTGAGGATCCAGTCGCGGAAGTGGATGGGCTTGGGGACGCCCGCGGGCCCGGCGGCGGCGAGGGCCTTGTGGACCTCAAGGAACCCGTCGAAGCACTTGCAGAGGTCCTCGGGCGGCAGCCGCCAGATGTTGTGCTGGAGCGGGTAGGGGATGAAGCGGTCGCGCATCCAGACCCACGACTCGCGGACGTGCTCGACCCACTCGGCCAGGAGGGAGTCGAGCAGGTCGTCGAAGTATTGGTAGTGGGAGAAGACGACGTGGCCGCCCAAGTCCCAGGTGAAGCCGGCGGGGTCGACGACGGACATCGCCAATCCGCCCGCCTGCTCGGAGGCTTCGAGGAGGCGCCAGTTGGTGTGGCCCAGCTCGTGGAGACGCCACGCGGCGCCGAGCCCGGTGGGGCCTGCGCCGAGGATCAGGACGCGGGGTGATTCGGCCATGGTCGGGGGTTTATAGCAGATTCACCCGCCGGGATCGACGGGGTACACTGATGGGCCGAATGCGGGGCCGGAAACTCCGGAAGGCCCCCGGAAAGCCCGCAGCCAAACCACGGAAACCCAAACGATGTCCTGCGCCGAAACGCTCACGCTCGCCAAGACCAAGCTCGCCCAAGGCAAGCTCACCCCGGCCGACCTCGACGCTTTGGTCGCGTCAGTCGCGTCAGCCGCCTCGGCCTCGTGCGGGTCGGGCAAGCAGTGGATCCTCTACATCCACGCCGCCCACCCGAGCATCCACGCCGAGACGCTCAGCGCCACGCTGCACGAGCCGGCGCCGGACAAGGTCCCGCAGTTGGACCCGCTCGCCAAGCCGATCCCCTACAAGAGCGTCCACGAGGCGATCCGCGACGGGTGGCGGGTCATCCACTTCCCCAACCAGCGCGACGCCTTCGACGACCGCGAGATCGACGTCGTCGGGTACGAGTTCATCCTCGAGAAGCTGCAGCCCCCGGCCTGAGTCGGCCGACGGAGCGCCGGCCGACGGAGCGTTGGTCCACGTCCACCACACGGAATTCCTGTCCTCGTCCCGGCCCCCGGAATTGCCCCCGGAATTGGAGAAGCCCATGCCAGCCATCGCCCCGAAGTATCTGCTCGACGACGCCCAGTTGCTCGACTTCATCGCCCGCGGCTACCACCTCGTCGAGCCGCAGGCGGGCGACTTCCCCGAGGGCTTCCACGCCTCGATCGTCGCGAAGCTCGACCAGATCAAGTCGAACCCCGGGAACGGGATCCTCGACGCCGTGCCCGAGCTGAAGCAGATCTACGACAACCCGCGCGTGCTGGGCCCGCTGATGAGCGTGCTGGGCAAGGACGTGGAGATGGACGGCCACCGCCACCTGCACACCGTCAAGCCCCACACGCCCCGCAGCCAGACCTGGCACCAGGACGGCACGAACGTCCGCCACCACCAGACGTGGTGCTGCCTGGCGATGTATTACCCGCAGGACGTCACGCCCGAGATGGGCCCGACGGCGGTCCTCCCCGGCACGCACCTGCGCAACGCCCCGACCGACACGATGTCGAACTACGGGAACATCAAGGGCACGGAGTTCCTGACCGTGAGGGCCGGGACGGTGGCGATCACGCACTACGACCTCTGGCACGCCGCGACGCTGAGCAGGTCGGACCGGCCGCGGTACATGCTCAAGTTCCTCTTCAACCGCAAGAGCGCCCCGCTGGTGGGCCGGCCGAGCTGGCGGCACGACGCGAAGGCGGCCGACCAGATCATCATCAACAAGACCGCGTCGATGGTCGGCCCGATCCAGCACTACTGCTCGGACTACTACAAGGAGTGGGAGCTGAGGCGGGAGATGTGGGAGTGGTACTTGGGCAGCCAGGAGAAGATCGAGCCGGGTGCGTTCCGCACGTTGCTGAGCCGGTGAGCGCGGAGGGGCGGAGCGGGGTCCGGGGCCGGACTCGATGCCGCGCGGGATTCCCCAAACCCCCAAGGTCGGTGGACGGGGAATGAAATGGTCGTCCCCGCGCGGGGGATTAACCACAAGCCATTGAAAAAGACAAAATTGTCCTTTATAATCGGGACAGGCTCGCGGCGTCCGCGCGCCCCGTTTCGGCCGGGGCAGGTTGGTCCGATCACTCAACACGGAGGATGCGGCATGGAACGATTCACGAAGAGAAGGTTCTGGAAGGCGTTGATCCCTGCGGTGGCCCTGTTGGCCGGCGGCGCGCAGGCGTTCGCCGGGCCGGTGATCTACGGCACGCTGAGCAACTTCGACGCCGTCAACGACACTGGGCAGGTCTGCAACGGCTTTGAGATCGAACTCGACGGGATCACCACCAGCGACATCAACTACACCTTCGGCAGCCCCTACAACCGCTACGGCGATCCCGTGAAGCGTTCCATCACCGGCGGCGTGGTGCTTGACTACGCCGCCACGTTTTCGGGCGGCGGTTGGTCGACCTACACCCCCTTCGCCACCACCCCGATCACCACCGGCGGCCACCAGTTCTGGACCGGCGGCGACCCGAACTATCCGCTCAAAGGCGCCGGCGTGCCTGGCGACCACTTCGGCCTTGGACTCACCGGCACGCCAACCAACACCATTTACCGCTGGCTCACGGGCGACAACGCGGGCCATCTGACCGTGGCGGGGAGCAACGTCTCCATTCCGACCCCGGTCTTCACCGCCGCGCCCCCCGTGGGCAACCCCGCCGCACCGGCCGCGGTCCAGATCGTCGTGCCGGCTCCGGACCCCGAGTTCGCCGGCGCGCAGTTCGGCCCGGCCATCTGGGCCAAGGTCTTCACGACGGAAAGCCGCGACCACGCCGTGGCGTTGAATGACCTGCTGGTCGGCAATCCCGACCTGTCGAACACGGTCGAGACCGAATGGGTGCTGCTCCAGAAGAACCTCGCCGACAAGCTCGACAGCGGCCAGAACGACCTGCTCCCAGACTCCAAGGCCGCCACCTGCCGCTATGAGTTCTACAAATACGTCGGCTCCTACAGCGCCGAAGGCGAGGCCCTCCTGGACACCCCCGACCCCAACAACCTCTCGGCCACGGTGGGCGGGTTCATCGGCGGGCAGAACATCGCCCTGAACTTGGCGCCGCTGCCCAACAACGTCCCGGAGCCCGCTTCGGCGACGCTCCTGGGCCTTGGCGCCATGGCCGTGCTCCTGCGTCGCCGCCGCTGAAAGCCCTCTCTCCTCGCTACAGTTTCCAAGGGCCCCGGAACATGCTTCCGGGGCCTTTTAATTTCCACGCGGCCGCTTTGAATTGGACGATCCCGCTGGCATCATGCCCGTGGATGTCGCAACGACCCAACTTGGCGCGAGGGCATGCATTCATGGAACAGGGCACAGCGGAGGGCGCGGGTCTCCGCGGGCGGGTGGCGCTGGTCACCGGGGCCGGCGTGGGCATCGGGCAGGCGACGGCAATCGCGCTCGCCCGGGCCTGGGCGTTCGTCGGCATTCATTGGCATTCCAGCGAAGCCGCGGCGCGGGAGACGCTGGCGAAGGTCGGCGGGCCCGAGCGGGGGATGCTGCTCCAGGCCGACCTGACCGACGAGGCGCAGGCCTCGCGTGTGGTGGACGAACTCGTCGCACGGGCGGGACGGCTGGACATCCTCGTGAACAACGCCGGGGCGCTGGTGCAGCGCAGCCGGCTGGAGGATTGTTCCCTCGAACTCTGGCGGAAGACCTTCGACGTCAACGCGACCAGCGCCTTCCTGGTCACCCGCCGGTCGATCCCGCATCTCCGCGCCACCGGCCGCGGCGCGATCGTCAACATCCTCTCGCTCTCGACGCAGACGGGCGGCGCCAACGGGGGCGGGGCCTACGCGGCCGCGAAGGGCGCCTTGCAGGTGATGACGCGCACGCTGGCCCGCGAGCTCGCGCCGGAGATCCGCACCAACGCGGTCTGCCCGGGCGTGATTGAGACCGAGCACCACGCCAAGCACACCTCGCCCCAGCGCATGGAGGAATACCGCAGGGAGACGCCGCTGAGGCGCAACGGCACGGCCGAGGAGGTCGCGGCCGCGGTGCTGTACCTCGCGAGCGACGCCGCGGCCTTCACCAACGGGGCGCTGCTGGACGTGAGCGGCGGCAGGTTCCTGCGCTGAGCCGACGGGCGACGCGGCCACGGCACCAATGAAAAAATGCCCAGGCACGCGTGCCTGGGCTTTTGTTTTCAGGATCTCGAGGCGAACGGAGCGGCCTGCTCACGCCCTGCGGCGGCGGAGCAGCAGGCCGGCGGCGCCCAAGCCCATGAGCCCGAAACTTGCCGGCTCGGGGACGTTGCGCTTGTCGGCCTCGAAAGTGATGTTGTCGACGCCGGTGTTCCAGTCCGGGCCCCAGACGATGCTGATGGAGCTGGAGCTGGTGAGGTTGACGTCGTAGTGGGAGTGCGAGGGGCCGGCGTCGAGGCCGCGATCCGGAATCGCGATTCGGGAGTGCCCGAGACAAGCTGGGCGAACAGGGCTTTCCCGGAGGCCACCCTTGCCCAATCGGAATATCAGTCACAGACATGATGTCCCTCGCAACGGGACTACCAAACGGTTCGTTGGGAGACTATCAAACCATCCCACAATGCCAATCACCCAGTTTGCCCAGGCCGGATAAACCCGTCAGGCGAACCACTCCCGCAGCGCCTCGAACCGGGCCTTTTCCTCGGCCGCCTGCTCGGGATAGGGGAAGTGGCCCGCGCGGGCGATGAGCAACTTCTTCGGGCCGGCGAGCGCGTTGCAGACGGCGAACTGCCCGGGCGGAGGGACCGAGGGGTCGAAGAGCGCGGGCGAGGCGAGGACGGGGATCGTGGTGCGCGTCGCGGCGGTCGCGGCGTCGAAATACCGGAGCACCTCGATGACCTCGGGGTGATGCTGGTGATAGACGCGCACGGCGTCGCCGCTGCCGTTGCAGGGGCATTGCAGGCGGATGGGATGGTGCCCGAAGGTGGGCACCGCCAGGTGGGCGCGGGCAAAGCGCGCGTCCCACGGGATGGCCAGCGCGCCGAGCCCGCCGCCGAAGCTGCCGCCGTCGTAGGAGATCGCGCGGGCGGCGTCGGGGCAGAGTTCGATGAGCGCCGAGGCGGCCGACCACATCGAGGCGACGCAGTCGCGGATGAGGTAGGTCTCGCGCGAGTCGATCCCGTGGATGACATGCCGGGCGGGGGCCGAGGGCAGCCCCTCCGCGGCCGAGATGAAGAAGCCCAAGGCGCTGGGGAAGATCGCGGCCGTCTGCGGGAGCAGGAGCTCCCACGGGGGCGCTTCGCGCCCGCCGTAGCCGTGGCCGACGACCATGCCGCGGACGACCTTCCCGTCGGTGGGAATCATGATCCACGCCCCGACGCGCCGGCGGTTGAGCGTGTCGAAGTAGACCTCGCGCGTGGTGTAACCGGGCGGATTGACCTTGCTCTCGCGCGTCTCGAGGCGCAGCGAAGCCGAAGCGGTCTCCGCGAAGGTGGCGCGCCAGAAGACGTCGAAGTCGGGCGGCGCGGGCGGCGGCGCGATGGCGAGGAGCTGCTCGCGCGAGTAGCCGTAGGTCGGGTCGAAGGGGAAGGTGTGGGTGAGGGGGAAGGTCATGGGCGGTTCATTGCCGATCTTGTTGAACAAACACGAGTGCGGCGCGTGCGGAAACGCGGCTTTTTCTGGGTGCCACATGTCATCGTACTCGTGACATGTGCCTGTCAACCGAAGCGCCAGGGTGTCTCGACGGCTCAACCCAATCTCGCGGGAGCGCCGCGATTCAAGGGATTCGGCGCTGCCGTCAAACGTTGGATTCACGGCCTCTCCAGACACATGTCACGATTACGATGACATGTGGCACCAGACAAGGCGTCACCCGCCCGTCCCCACGGGATACCTGTCCGGCGTCTTGCCTGCGTAGCGGGTGAAGCGGAGCTTGGGCGGGAGCGGGAAATCGTGTTGGGCCCACGCGGCGAGCTGGTCGCGGTGGCCCAGGCGCAGCCAGCGGTCGGAGCGGAAGGCGGCGTCGAGGCCCACGCCGTCCCACGCGGAAATTCCGTCGGCCCCGTCGGCGTAGTCGCGCATCGCCTTGGTGAAATACTCGTTCATCCGCACGTGCTCGGGTGTCCAGTGCGTCCGCCAGACGCCCGCGAGCCACATCGGATAGATCTTCACGTCCGTCCCCTTCACGGCCGACGCGAACCACTTCACGTCGGCTTCGACGAAGCCTTGGGCCAGCCAGCGGTCGGGGTAGTCGGCCCACGGGTAGAGCAGCAGCGCGTCGACCAGCCCCTCGCGCACCCAGCGCTCGACGTCGAGCCCGAAGAAGCGGTTCGCGGCCGGGTCGCCCAAGACCACGGCGACGCTCTGCACGCGCTTCTGTGCGGATGAGCGCGGGCGGGCTTCGTCGAGCACGGCGCGCTGCCGGCGCATGTAGCCGGTGATGATGTCGGCGCGCCAGTCGAGGAGGCGTTCGTCGCGGTCGGGGAGCGTGAGCGGGTCGACGCCGTGGCGTTCGGCGAAGCCGCGCACGGCGGCGGGCTCGAAGAGGACCAGGCCCGGGTCGCGGTTGAAGAATTGGCCGAAGGCGTCGATGCCGCCCGGCGTGTTCAGCGCCGCCCGCGCGCGGCTGAGCATGTAGTCCTGCACGGCCGGCTCGGCGAAGCTCGCCTGGTGCGTGGGCGTGCCGTCGCGGTCGCGGGCGTGCAGCTCGGGGTGCTGCTCGAACCAGCGGGCCCGGGCGTCGGGCCAGTGGACGTGCAGGCTCCAGAGACTCGGGCGGTCGCAGACCCAGCAGGCGGCGCCGATGCGGTCGCAGGCCTGGGCGAAGGCGGAGATCTTGGTCGAGCCGCCCTCGCGCATGAGGTCGGCCGAGTCTTCGCAGCCGACGATCCAGGCCTTGACGTCGCGGTCGCGCAGTTGCTCCGCCATCGCGTCGGACTCGCGCGGGCTGTACATGTCGCCCTTGACGATCAGCCGGCGGCGGGAGGCGTCGGCGCGGTCGCGTTGCACCGCTTCGACTTCCGCGGGCGAGAGCGGGACGAGCTGCAGTGCGCCGAGGTAGACCGCGCCGCCCTGGTGGCGGATGATCAGCGACTGGCCGGTGAGGTCGGCGTACTTCCAGAAGCAGCATTCGAGGCCGGGCCACATCATGCGGTCATGCGAGAGCGTCTTGAAGTGGCAGGCGAAATGGCTGTCGTTCGAGAGGCGCAGGGCGGGGCCGGGGGATTGGGAATAGACGCTGTCGAAGTCGGCGGGGAATTGCTTCTCGGTGTCGACGTCGCCGCCCATGAGCCAGACGAAGAGGGCGTGCCATCCGGGGGCGTCGAGGGCGAGCTGAAGCTCCGGCGCGGGATTGTCGCGCGGGGCGTGGAGGAGCTTGCCGCTGAATCGCTCAGTGGCGTAGTCGATGAGAGACCATTGGCCGAGCGCTGCGCCGACCCCCGAGCCCAGCGCGGCGGCGGGGCGGCAGCGCGAGAAATCGGTGCGCCAGAGCGTGGGCCTGCCGTCGTCGATGGGGTGGGCGGGGTCGATGAGCGGGCGGTCGCAGAAGGGCAGGCCGAGCCACTTGTCGGACTTGTCGGGGAGGGTCATGCGGCGATTCCGTCGTCGCGTGAACGGCGCGACGAGCGGAGTTTATCGCATCAGGCGCAGCCTGATCAGAGATGGACACTGTGTGTCCGAAGATCGGGCGAAAGCGGTACTCCGCCCGCGCGAATCGCCGGACGCCGTCACCCGCCGGGATTCTCGTTGAACGCTGCGCCAAAGCCATTTTTGCGAATGCGTCACGCACGCTTGGTGGCGTCAACGACGCCGGCACGTCGCGCGAGCGGAGTACCGCTTTCGCCCGATCTTCGGCGACACAGTCGCCGTCTCTGATCAGACTCAGACAGGGCCTCTCAATGGAGCGTCCGGCGCACTCACATCGCCGGCAAGCCGCTGGCGCTGTCGTGCGTGAAGGACTTGGCCTTCTGCACGCGGCGGACGAGGGCGAGCTTGGCGCGGGAGGCGACAGCGTCGATCGCGGCGTAGAGGTCGCTGGCGACGTGCTCGACGAGGATGGGCTCGCCCCCGAGGCGCAGGACGTTGATGGCGACGCGGCAGCGCTTGTAGTCGCCGTGCTTGGGGCCGTTGACGTCGCAGAGGCGGACGGTGACGTCCTGGATGCGTCGGTCGAACTTGCCCAGGGCGGTGTCCAGCCGCTTGCGGGCGTAATTGGAGATTTCGGTGGTGAGGGGAAGGTGGTCGCCGAGGATGTGGATACGCATGAATCGCCTTTCACCATGGACGTGAAGCGTGCGAGACGTACACATGAACTCTATGCGCGCCGGGGCGGGGCGGTTCATGCATTTCGCCATTTTTCACACCATCGGCCGGACCTTCGCCGCGACGTCGTTTTGGAACGTCGGCACGTCCATCGTCGCCACGCCCTTGGCGTCCGCGGCGACGGCGGCGGTCTGCGTGACCCGCCCCGCGACGGTGTCCCACCATTCCACACTGAGCCGTTGCCCGGGCTTCCATCCCGGCAGCTTGGCGCGCAGGCCCGCGAGCGGCGGGAGTTCGCGCTTCTGCAGATAACTCACCCACTGATGCTCCACATGGCGGACCCAGAGGTACGCGGCCGCGCCCGCGCGGACGGCCTGGGCGTCGGCGAGCGTCTTGCGGTCTTGCCCGGCCTGCAGGATGTAGTGCCCCGTGTGAAAGACGCCGTCGCCGATGTTCTCCATCGCGATCTCGTGCCGGCCGGCGGGGACCCGGAGGGTCAGGCGGTCGCAGTAGTCGGTCTTTGCCTCCTTGGGCTTGGTCGTGACCACGGGGCGCGAGAGCGCGACTTGGCCGTCGAGGCGCAGTTCGGCGACAGGGTCGGCCGGCGCTGCGCTTGCCCCCGCGGCCGCGTGGGCTCCGCCCGACAGGTTCGGCCCGCCGCCCCAGACCATGACGGTGAAGTCGCCCTCGCGCGTGTAGTCCACGTGGAGCGTGATGCGGAAACGGTAGTTCGGCTGGTCAAGCCCGTGGAAGAGGTTGGGGATGAGCACCGTGCCGTCGCGTTGGAGCGTGAAGACCGATTGGTAGTAATCGGTGCCGGAGAGGCAGGTGGGGATCTTCATGTCGATCGGCGGGTCGAACGCCTGCACCGGCGCGTTGAGGAGTTCGACGGGCTGGTGCGCCGGCGCGAGTTCATGCCAGCGTTCGCCGGCCAGGAATTTCGAGAGGCCGGTGAAGCGGTGGTAGAGGTCGTTGGCGTGGATGTAGTCGTCCCAGTTCCAGTAGAGGCCCACGCCGCAGGAGCCGGGGAGGAGCGTGGTGCTCCAGAGGACGTTGTGGAGCGTGCGGCCGTCGTGCTCCCAACCGCCGGCGTGGCCCGGGCCGCACCAGGAGATGCCGAGCTCGCCGAACATGTGGGGCTTGCGCCAGAGGCGCATGGCGTCGGCGTGGAAGCCGCGGAGCAGGGGGACGATGTCGTCGACGCTGTCCTTGTAGCCGTAGTGGTGGGTCTGGGTGAAGTCGATCTCGGGGATCTGCCACATCGCGGGGAAGTCGAGCGGGTGGCCGGTGGAGGTGGTGACGAGGTGGCCGACGGGGTCGGCTCCGCGGAGGGCGTGGGCCATCTCCTGGTGCCAGGCGAGCATGGAGTGGGCGGAGACCTTGTCGAGCCCCACGCCGTCGATCTCGTTCCAGAATTCCCAGCACCAGATGGCGGGGCTGTGGGCCCAGCGGGCGGCGAGGTACTTCATCTTCTCTCGGGTCATGGCGCGGGCGGCGGGGAGGTTGAAGTAGTCGGCCGACTTGTCGCAGGGGCCGCCCTGGGCGCGGGCGTAGGAGGATGAGCCGATCTGGTCGCCCGACCAGATGTTCATGTTGTCGATGCAGAACATGATGCCCAGCCCGAGGCGCTCGGACTCCTCGACGATGGCGTCGAGCTTGGCGGCGCCGGTCTGGCTGATCTGGCCGAAGGGGAGCGGCCTGCCGTCGGCGGGGTCGGCCCAGTCGAGGGTGAGGCCGGCCCAGTGGGCGTTGACCCAGAGGCGGTAGGCGTTGCCGCCCGCGTCGCGCAGCCGGCGGAGCATGAGGAAGAGGTCGCTGAGTTTTTGGCCGTGGAAGACCTTGGTCATGTTCGACCAGCAGAAGTTCGCGCCGATGGGGAAGAAGAGCTGGCCGTCGTCGGTGGCGAAGTGGGTCTGGTTGGGGCCGAAGCGGATGTAGCCGGGGAAGGGGGCGGAGGCGGGCTCGACGATGAAGGCGTGTTGGCCGAGCGAGGTCGGCGCGCCGCCGCGGAGGCTGACGAAGGCGTTGAGGCTGTGCGTGCCGGGCGTGGTGGGGAGGAAGCGCAGGCGCCATTGGGGCGGCGCCCCCGGAAGCGGGTCAAGCAGCGTGGCCTTCTCGGTGCGGTGCGGGTCGGTGGCGTTCGGGTCGAGCGCGCAGTCCTGCGTCGCGAAGAGCGGCCAGCGACGGGTGCTGCCGTCGGGAAGGCGGATATCGGCCCAGGCGCGGAGTTCGCGCGTGTCGTAGGGATTCGCGGCGGGGTCGGAGGCGAGGCGGGCGGGGCCGAAGGAATGGTCGAAGCGCTCGCCGACGCGGGCGGGGCGCGGGGTGGTGGTCATGTGAAGCATCCAAGTGATGAAGGCGAGACGCGCCGCGTCTCAGAACGGCGCCGCGGGCGACTTCGCGGCGGCGGGGCCGGGGCCGGGGACCGCTGTGCCCTCGGGGGGGCGGGCGGGTTCGACGATGACGGCGTGGGCGTCGACCTTGGCGAAGGAGAGAGGGTCGAGGCGCTTGCGGCGGAGGACGACGAACATGGCGACGGTCACCACCGCTTCGGAGAGGACGACGGTCCAGGCCATGCCCGTCTCGCCGTAGTGCGGGGCGGTGAAGAGGGCGATGGTGACGTTGAGGAGCCCCGCCGAGAGGATGATGGCGTTGAAGGGCACGTCGAGCCGGAGGGGGAGCATCCAGAGGACGCCCAGGATCGTCGAGAGGGCGATCATGGGGATGGTCAGGGCGAGGATCTGCAGCACAGGCACGGCGTTGGCGACGTAATGCTTGCCCATCGCGAGGTGGATGATCGGGTACGCCAGCAGGAAGACCAGCCCGCCCCCGACGACGCCGGCGAAGCCGAAGAGGTAGAGCGCCTTGCGGGCGAGGGAGGCCGCTTGGGCGCGGTCCTGCTGGAGGAGGGAGGCGATGCGCGGGTAGAAGGTCTGCGTGAGCGGGGTCATGAGCTGGAGGATCGCGCGGGTGATCTTCTCGGGCGTGGCGTAGAAGCCGACGATCTCGGTCGACTTGAAGATGCCCAGGATGAAGGCGTTGCTGACCGCGTAGAGGCTCACCGCGGAGCGGAAGACGAACATGGTGAAGCCCATGCGCAGGGCGTCGCGGACGAGTCCTGCCGAGGGGAGGCGCGGCCGGACGTTGCGATAGACCACGATCAGCCCCACGACGGTGGAGATCGAGGCCCCCAGAGCGTAGAGGGCGAGGACCTTCCAGGCGTCCCGGGGGTGGCGGACGACCAGGAAGACGCCCAGCGTGGTGACCGATTTGGCGATCACGTCGAGCGTGGCGATGACGCGGAGGCGCTCGATGCCCTGGAAGAACCAGAGCGGATGGAAGGCGAAGAGCACCGCGTAGAAAAGCGCGACCCACAGGATCTTCGAGTATTCGTGGAAGACGGGGTGAAGCCACCAGAGCAGGAGCGTGGGGATCAGGGCGGCGCAGGCCAGGAGCGTCTTGGCCCCCATGACACCCGCGACGAGGTCGGCCAATTCGTTGGGCTTGTCGCGGCATTGGGCGACTTGGCGGGTTGCGGAATAGATGAAGCCGTACTCGATCAGGAGGATCATGTATTGGGCGAAGGCCTGGGCGAGGCAGACGCGTCCCCAGGCGAAGGGCTCGAGCGTGCGGGTGAGGTAGGGGATCGTGGCGAGGGGGAGGAGGAAGTTGGCGGCTTGGACGGCGGAGAGGGCAAAGAAGTTCTGGACCATCGGCCGCTGGGAGAGGCCGTGGACCCTTGAGCCGATGTCACTGCTGGCCGTCGGGTCGGTGGACACGGACATGAGCCTCGTGGCAAGAGGGTTCGGAACGAAGCGCCGTCAGACCATGGCGAATTTGACAGCGATAGCATAACGCTCGCCTGTGCAGAGGTCGAAAGATCGGGGCGACGGATGCGGAGCCACGTGCCGGGCACCACAAATCCCTAACTCCCCGTGCATAAGCTCTTCCGCTCTGCCGGGTCGGTTGCGAACCTGCCGCGTTGAGGGGAAGATGAAAATTCTCCGGTCCGGGCCGAACCCCGCGGGCCCGCGCTCGTAGCTTAGAAGGACTCCATTTCCGCGCGCGATGCACGCTTGAAAGCACGTATTAGAGGATTGCTCATGGCTCACGACTACGTCAAGGATCAGTTGTCGGTCGAATCCCAAACCGGGCGGGTCAGCTTGGAGATCCTCGCGACGCTCCTGGGCGGCACGCTGTTGATCTGCTCGGTCGCCGCCGACTGGATCTACGGGGCGGGGCCCTCCGAGTTCGAAGCCAACTTCCCCGCGACGCTGCTGGCCTTCGTCGCCGCCCTGCTGCTGGGCGCGCCCTTGGTCTGGGTCTCGCTCAAGGAGCTGGCCGAGGGGCACATGCACATGAACGAGCTGGTGGCGCTGGCGGTCCTGGCCGCCTTCGCCATCGGTCAATACACCGAAGCCGCTGCCATTGCGTTCTTTATGATCATCTCGGTCCTCATTGAGAACCGCACCGCCTTGGGCGCCCAGGCGAGCATCGAGTCCCTCGTGCGCATCACCCCCACGCGGGCCCATCGGCTCTCGGGCGGGCAAGAATCCGAGGTCGACGCCAAGGACCTCAAGCCCGGCGACATCGTCCGCGTCCGTCCCGGCGACAACATCCCCGCCGACGGCAAGGTGGCCAAGGGCTCCAGCACCGTCAACCAGGCCAACATCACCGGTGAATCGATCCCCGCGGACAAGAACGAGGGCGACGAGGTCTTCGGCGGCACCATCAACCTCACCGGCGTGATGGAGATCGAGGTCCTCAAGGCCGGTACCGACACCACGCTGGGCCGGGTGAAGGACCTGATCCTCCAGGCCGAGCGAACCCGCATCCCGATCCTGCGCATGATCGACCGCTACGCCGGGTGGTACACCCCCACGGTGCTGATGGTCATCGCAATCGTCCTCTTCTTCACGATCCGGATGGGGACCGAGGGAGACCCGTGGCAGCGCGCCATCGCGATGCTGGTCGTCGCCTGCCCCTGTGCGGTGATCCTCGCGACCCCCACCGCCATGGTGGCCGCCCTTTCCGCCGCCGCCCGATTGGGCGTGCTGGTCAAGAGCGTGGTCGACCTCGAAGGCGCCCGCAACCTGACCGCGATGGTCTTCGACAAGACCGGCACCCTGACCACCGGCCAGCTCCAGGTCACCCGCCTGACCCCCGCCGCGGGGGTGGACGGGGCCGACCTGCTCCGCACCTGCGCGAGCGCGGAGCAACACTCGAAGCATCCGGTGGCGAAGGCCGTGACCGACGTCGCCCGCAAGGCGAAGCTGGCCCTGCGCGAGCCGACGGAGTTCGAGGAGATCTCCGGCCGCGGCGTTCGGGCCGTGATCGAAGGCAGGCAGGTCTTCATCGGGCGGGCCAAGTGGCTGACCGATGGCGGGGCCGTGAAGGTCGACGCCGCCTCGGCCGAGGCGATCACCACGGCGCAAGCCGCCCCCGAGTCCGATGGCGTCAGCCTTCTGTTCATCGTTCGCGACGGAGCCCTGATGGGCTGGGTGGGTCTTGAGGACAACACCCGCGCCCAGGCGGCGAGCGCCATTGATGATCTGCGGACCTTGGGCCTCAAGCGGCTGATCATCGTCACTGGCGACCGCGAGAGCGTCGCCAAGCGTGTTGCCGCCCAGATGCACACCGACTACAAGGCCGAGGTGCTCCCGCACCAGAAGCTGGAGATGGTCGATGAGCTCAAGGCCAAGGGGCACCGCGTGGCGGTCGTCGGCGACGGCGTGAACGACGCCCCGGCTCTCGCGGCGGGCGACATCTCCATCGCGATGGGCGCGGCGGGCAGCGACGTGGCGATCCACTCCGCCAGCATCGCCCTGATGAACAACAACCTCAACCGCATCCCGTTCCTGATCCGCCTCTCCAAGGCGACCAGCTCGGTGGTGAAGCAGAACCTCGTCATCGGCGGCGTCTTCATCACCGTCTTCATGGGGCTTTCCGCGGCCGGTTACGTCAGCCCCGTCATGGCGGCGATCCTGCACGTCGTCTCGGGCCTGGTGGTGATCTTCAACTCCGCCCGGCTGGTTCGCTCGGGTGAGGAGATCGAGATGGCCGAGGCCGAGGCCGCCGACGCCGCGGCCCGTTCGGCGCGTGGCGTCACGGCGGCGGCCCCCGCGGTCTCGCCCAAGGTGGTTACGGCCTGAGTTCGGCCTGAAGTGGGTGCGACGGGGCTTGGATGCAGGATGCAGAGGCGATACGCCGGGTGCGGCGTCGACTGGGCTGAGGTATGGGTCGAAACGTCGCGACGAGGCTCTTTTCCCCCTCCCCCTTGCTCTCCAACCCGCGATGAAAAAAGCCCAGGCACTGCGGTGCCTGGGCCATGAGAATCCGACTCGTGATGTGCGACTCTTCGTTGGCGAGACTGATCAGCCCACTTCGCGGGTCTGGAAGAGGGCAATCGCGAGGCTGAGCAGGGCAGCGATGAAACAGGCGGCGTAGGCCGCGGTCCAGCCCATGTAGCCCAGCGTGAAGGGGTTCTTTTCGGTGATGGCGTCGGCGGTCCAGAAGGCTTGGAGGTTGGGGGTGATGCGGTAGAGGAGTTCGACCAGCCGGTTGCCCGACATGCCGCGGCTGAACATGAAGTCGGAGATCAGGCCCAGGAAGAAGGCTCCGGTGCAGATGATCAGGGTCATGATCTGGCCCAGGCGGGTCGAGGCGGCGATGGCGACCGCGGTGAGGACCATCAAGCCCAGGAAGATCAGGAACAGGCCCCAGGCCAGGGACGACTCGGCGAGGTTGAAGGACTGCGGATCCCAATGTTTGTCGACGAAGCCCACGAACAGCCCCGCGCCGGTGAGGAAAAGGCCCAGAAGCGAGACGAGGGTCGAGGTGAAGGACCAGTGGTAGAAGTAGTTCGCCAACGCCGCGATGAGCAGGGCCCCCGCGCCGGCGGCCACGCCGAAGCTAAGCACGGGGCCGTCGAGGCCCTCCGCGGCGGTCTGCATGACGCCGTGGCGGACGCCCAGGAGGAAGACGATGGCGAGGATCCAGTAAGCCAGGGCGATGGCGCCCACCACCCCGACGTACTTGCCCAGCACGAAGACGGGGCGGGAAACGGGCTTGCTGACGACCGTCAGTACGGTTTTGTTCTCGATTTCGTGGGCCAGCACGCCGGTGGCGGTGAAGGCCGCGAGGAGCAGCCCGGCGATGAAGAGCGTGCTCAAGCCCATGTCGATCATGATCTTGTTGTCGTCGTCGATGGTGAACATCGCCAACATCGGGTTGAGGATCAGCCCCATGATTGCTACAAGAGTCAGAACCGAAAAGATCGGCTGACGTATGCTCTCTATGAAGGTGTTGCGCCCGATGGTCAGGAGTTGTCGGGTGGCGTTGATCATGTCGATGCCTCGGGGATCAGGTGGAGCTTGATCGGGTTTTGACCCGCGGTGGGTCGGTTTCAACCGAACGACCCCCATGATACGTCGGCGGACGCCTTTGGGTTTGCGGGTTTGATCGCTTGAAAGTGCCCGGGGTTGCGAGAAGGGCTTGGCTGGTGTTCAGCGGAATGACGGCTTGAAAATCGCGGGCTCGGGCGGCCTACCCGCCTTGGAACGCGGCATCACGGAAAGAGACATGGCTCAGGACCAACAAACCTACCGACGCGCCACCAATGCCGCCCTCGCGGGCTTGGCGGTGCAGACGACTCTGACCTTCGTCCTGGCGATCGCCGGGCTGGAGTCGGACAGCCCCGCCATCCGGTCGGCGACCTGGGCCTTCCTGGCGGGCCTGCCGATCTGGATCGTGCTCGCGCTGCTCTTCAACCAACACCGCCTCGAGCGCATCGAGGCCCTTGAGGCCGAGCAGCTCTCCCGCGCCGACGCCGGCACCGCCGCGATCTTCGACGAACACGGCATCGACCTGCAGATCGCCAGCCGCCGGCTCAAGATCCTCTACAAGTGGGGCCTCAATGGCGTCTCGCTGGGCGTGGCCGTCTGTATGCTCGTGGCGGGCGGGCTCAACCTCTACTTCAAATTCTTCGCCCTCAGCGGACAGGGGATCAACCCCTTCCTCCATGCCATCCACCCCGGGGCCTCCGTCGGACTGGTCCTCTGCCTCTCCATCGCCATCGCCTTCATCGCCTTCATCGTCGCCCGTTACGAGGCGGGCATGACCCGCATCAGCGAATGGCAGCTCCTCCGCGGCGGGGCGTCCTTCCTGATGGGCAACTTCGTCATGATGGCCCTCATCTCGGCGGGCCTGGGGTTCGTGCTCTTCGACAACGTCCGGGTCCTGGGGACCATGGGCATGGTGATCCCGGTGATCATGATGCTCTTGGGCTTGGAGATGCTCCTGAGCTTCGTCTTGGGCGCCTACCGGCCCCGCCGGCCGGGCGAAACCCCCCGTCCCGCCTTCGACAGCCGCATCCTGGGCCTGCTCACCAGCCCCAAGAGCCTCGCCAAGGCCCTCAGCGACGCCATCAACTACCAGTTCGGCTTCGAGGTCTCGCGGAGCTGGTTCTACACCCTGCTTTCCCAGGCGATCACCCCCCTGATCGCGTTCGGCTTGGTCGTGCTGCTCCTCATGAGCACGATCGTGATCGTCCAGCCCCACGAAAAGGCGGTCATCACCTCCAGCGGACGCATCTCCCGGATCGTCGGCCCCGGCCTGCACTTCAAGATGCCCTGGCCCATCGGCGCCTCCGAGAACGTGCCCGTCGGCCGCCTGATCCCCCTCTCGCTGGGATCGGCGAGCAAGGGGCTGAGCAGCACCAAGGCCATCCTTTGGACCAACACCCACGCCGAGGGAACCGCCGAGGAGAAGGAGTCCTATCTCGTCACCGCCCCCACGGCGATGACCTCCGTCAACGGCGTCGACGAAGACGAGGACACCCAGACCGCCAAGGACAAGACGCCCGGCACCGGCCTGGTGGGCCTTCAGGTCGTGATGCAGTACCGCATCGTCAACGACGACAATGACAAGGGCATCCTGCAGTACATCAAGTCCGCTTCGGACCCCGATGAACTGCTGCGCTGCATCGTCGAGCGCCGGCTGTCGCAATATCTGGTGACCCAGGACATCGACAGCCTTGTCGGCCCCGGCGCCATCGAGGGCGGCAAGCTCCTGCAGACCCAGATCCAGAATGACGCCGAAGAACAGAAGCTGGGGCTCAAGATCGAATACGTCGGCCTCGCCGCGGCCCACCCGCCCAGCGACGGGGGCGTCGCGGCCTCGTTCCAGGAGCAGGTCAACGTCCTGCAGGACAGTCAGACCGAGATCGAGAAGGCCATGCGCTCAAAGATCGAGACGCTCGCGCGGGTCGCCGGCTCGCAGGAGCAGGCCGAGAAGATCCTCAAGGCCATCGCCGAGCTCGAGGCGTTGCAGAACAACGTCGAGCGCTCGGCCGGGCAGCCGAAGGAAGGCAAGGACGGGGCCCCCGCCAAGTCGAGGAAGCAGGCGTTGATCGAGAAGGAGGCGGAGATCGACGACCTGCTCGCCAGCGCCCAGGGCCTGGCGGCGGAGAAGATCTTCGAGGCCCGTGCGTACCGATGGGAGCGCGCCATGACGGAAGGCGCCCAGGCGGACCGCTTTTCCGCGCAGCTCGACTCCTACAAGCAGGCGCCGAGCCTGTATCGCAACCGTCGCTACCTGGAAGTGCTCGCCGAGAGCATGGACAAGCCGCGCAAATACGTGCTCGCGGGCTCGTCGGACCTCCCCCCGACGATCCGCATGGACTTCAAGGACGCGACGAGCTCGCTCGAAGGGATCATGTCGGAGAAATGAGCCCTGTGGACCGCCTCCGCGCGAGGCGTCCGGGGCCCAGGTGCGGGCAGCCCGTCGAAGTCCGCCCGGAGCCGCGATCGAGAACTGGAACAGGAACGGCGAGAGTCCCTCGCCCAAGCCCAACCGCCGAAACCCAACCGCCCAAGTCCTGCAATCGGAGTCCCACCTGTGATGAAGAATCGCCTGACGTTGCTGGTCGCCTTGATCGTGGTCGTCTTCCTGCTGTCGTACATGTTCGCCTTCCAGGTGCGCTACGACGAGGTGGCGGTGCTCACGACCTTCGACCGCGCCACGCCGCCGGAGTACAAGGACGGGCAGATCGACGCCGAACACCCCGGCAGCCTCAAGCTCAATCCCGGGCCCTATTTCAAGCTGCCTTGGCCGATCCAGAAGGTCCACAGCTACCCGACCCGCCTGCAGATCCTCGAGGACCAGGCCGAGGAGAAGCAGACCAAGGACGGCTTCTCGGTGATCGTCAAGTCGTACGTCACCTGGCGCATCGAGGACCCGCACGCCTTCTTCGTGAGCCTGGAGAACATCGACAAGGCCAGCAAGCAGCTGCACTCGCTGCTCCGCGAGGTCAGCGGCGTGATCGGCAAGTACCGCTTCGACCAGATGGTCAACACCGACCCCGAGAAGCTGCAGCTCGACCAGATCGAGGCCGACGCCCTGAAGACCCTCAGCGACCGCCTCTCCAAGACCAGCCCCAAGTACGGCATCCACATCGAGCACGTGGGCATCCGGCAGATCGCCCTGCCCGAATCGACCACCAGCAAGGTCTTCGAGCGCATGAAGGCGACGCGCGAGCGCCTCGCGGCGGGCGCCCGCGCCGACGGGCTCGCCCGGGCGGCCGCCATCCGCGCCGAGGCCAACAGCGCCCAGAAGACCATCCTGAGCTTCGCCCTCCGCCGCGCCGAGGCCATCCGCGCCCAGGGCGACCGCAAGGCGGCGGAGTACTACTCGGTCTTCGAGAAGGACGAGCAGTTCGCGATCTTCCTCCGCCAGTCCGACGCGCTCAAGAAGATCCTCTCGCACAACACCACGTTCGTCATCGACAGCCAGGACCTCAAGCCCGAGGGCATCTTCTCGAAGCTCCCGGCCGCGTCCGACAAGAAGTGAGGCGGGGTCCCCCGCACGACGTGGAGTGAGTCCGTTCGCCGATGCCGTCCATGCCCCGGCCCGCCGCGGGGAAACGAACCCCGCCGCAGCCCGATTCCCGCGGAAATTCGCCTATGTCGCAGAAGATCGTCAACCCGTTCCGCCACCAGCCCCACGGCCCGGGGGATGACCACGACCACGACCATGGTCACGACGGTCATGACCACGACCACGACCATCACCACGAGCCCGACGAACAGTTCGACCCGGCGCAGCAAAGCCTCGCCGACGCGCTGAAGGTCAGCTTCATGGTGCTCAAGCTGTTCATGGCCGTCATGGCGGTGGCCTACGTCTTCTCCAACGTCTTCAGCGTCTCCTCGCAGGAGGTCGCCGTCCGCCTGCGCTTCGGGAGGATCGTGGGCGAAGGCGAGGCCGCGGTCATCAGGACCGGCGGCCTGCACTTCGCGATGCCCTACCCCTTCGAGCAGGTCCTGCGCGTCCCGGTCAACCCGCAGCAGATCGACCTGAGGAACGAATTCTGGTGGGAGACGCCTCCCGGGATGGACCCCGACACCGCCCCCGCCAAGATGGGTCCGCTCACACCCGAGAAGGACGGCGCGAACATCACCGGCGACAAGAACGTCGTCCACACGCAATGGAGCGTGCACTTCAAGATCGACAAGCCCGTCGACTACTTCACCCACGTCAACGACCCCAATCTCGCCAGGGAGTTGATCTCCAGCGCGACGCAGGAGGCGATCGTCTTCGCGCTGGCCCAGCTCGAGGCCGACCAGGTCATCCGCGCCCAGGTCAGCACCGACGCGACGGTCCAGCGCATCCAACGCGTCCTCGACGACATGTCCACCGGCCTGAAGATCGACCGGCTGCAGCTCAGGCAGCAGGCGATGCCCGGCCCGGTCAAGGAGGCCTACAAGGCGGTCCTCACCGCCGAGAGCGAAAAGGCCCAGAACATCGAGGCCGCCCAGCAGGAGCACGACAAGATCATGGGCGAGACCGCGGGCGAGGCGCACAAGCCCCTGTGGAGTCTGATCCGCGAGTATGAGCGGGCCTTCACCAAGGCCGACGCCCCCGACGCCGACGCCGCGGCCGTCAAGGCCCGCGACGCCCAGCTCAAGCGCCTCGACGAGGTCTTCCGCGACCTGAAGCTGCCGGAAAGCCATGGCGGCATCGCCGTCAGCGGCAAGGTCGCCGAGCAGATCAACGAGGCCCAGAACTACCGCAGCTCGATCGTCGCGACCCTCCAGGCGGAGGCCAACACCTTCGAGAGCCTCTACGGCGTCTACAACGGCAACGACGCGATGCGCCGCATCGTGATCGGGCGCCTGACCCAGGACACCCGCGAGGCGATCTTCGGCGGCGACGTCGAGACCATCCGCATGCCCGCCTCGGCCCTGAAGTACCTTGAGCTCAGCCGCGACCCGCTGGTCAACGCCAAGCGGCAGGAGCAGCTCCTCATCGATCGGCGAAACGCCAGCAAGCCGAAGTAGCCCAAGCCGTCCCCCGGAATCACCCATGAGCGCGAATCCCGCGAACGCCGCCGTCGTCGAACTTCAGGCGCCTTCCACCCAGGAAGCCGTCGTCAAGTGCGCCGGGCTGACCAAGATCTACCGCGACTTCTGGTTCCGTCCGCGCGTCCGCGCCGTCGACAAGATCGACCTGGAGATCCGCAGGGGCGAGGTCTTCGGCCTGCTGGGGCCCAACGGCTCGGGCAAGTCCACCACCATCAAGATGATCCTGGGGCTGCTCTACCCCACGTCCGGGCGGATCGCCGTCTTCGGCAAGCGGCCCGAGGACGTCGCCACCAAGCAACGCATCGGCTACCTCCCCGAGGAGTCCTACCTCTACCGCTTCCTGACCGCCCGCGAGACGCTCGACTACTACGGCCGGCTGTTCCACCAGGACCGCCTCCAACGCAAGCGCCGCATCGACATGCTCCTGACCATGGTC
Source organism: Planctomycetota bacterium (assembly GCA_026386955.1). Taxonomy (GTDB): domain Bacteria; phylum Planctomycetota; class Phycisphaerae; order Phycisphaerales; family Phycisphaeraceae; genus JAPLMQ01. The sequence goes on along the minus strand of JAPLMQ010000312.1, from coordinate 1,958 downwards.
GGGCTCGACGGCGTCGCCAACCGCGCCGTCGGCGAGTTCTCCAAGGGCATGCAGCGCCGCATCGGCCTGGCCCAGGCCCTGATCAACGACCCCGACCTGCTCATCCTCGACGAGCCCACCACGGGCATGGACCCCATCGGCACCCGCCAGATCAAGGACCTGATCATCGAGCTCGCGAGGCCCCGCAACGGGAAGCCGGGCAAGACGATCCTCCTCTGCTCGCACCTGCTCTCCGACGTCGAGGACGTCTGCCACCGCGTCTCGATCATGTTCGGCGGCAAGGTCCGCGCCCTGGGCACCTGCGACGAACTGCTCGTCCGCCAGGACATGACCACCATCCAGACCGAGGCCCTCGACGTGCAGACCATCGAGGAGATCGAGAACCTGCTCGAGGCCCGCGGGAAGCACATCGAGCGCGTCTAGCAGCCGCGGCAAAAGCTCGAGTCGCTCTTCCTCGACATCGTGACCAAGGCCCACGCCGAGGGGCTCACCACCGCCGGGGCCAAGTCCGGCGGTCAGATCGCCCAATTCCTCCTGGGCCCCGACGGCAAGCCCGCTACCGAGGCCGACCGCGTGCTCAACCAGCTGATGGCGCCTGCCGCCGAAGCGGCGCCCGCGGCCACGACCGGCCCGGCCGGAACCGCGGCGCCCGCCGCCCCGGCCGCCGAGCCCGCCAACGCGGTGCTCGACCAGCTCACGAAGCCCGAGCCCACCCCGGCCGCCAAGCCCTCCGCCGCCCCGGCCGCGCCTCCGGAAGAGAAGCCCGACAACGACCTTCTGCAGAGCCTCCTGGGCCAGCCCCCCGCCGAGGGCGACAAGACCAACCGGAGCAACTGACCGTGTTCGAGAAACGCTCCGTCCGCTGGTTCCTGATCCTCGTCGCCATCCTTGCCGTCGGGCAGGGTGTCGGCTGGCTGCTCGTCGGGCAACACGCCCGTGTCGCCGGCCAATGGGTCATCCTGCTCGACCTCTTCGCCGCCTATGCCTGGATCTGCCGCGGCGCCTGGGTCTGGCGGGACAAGCCGTGGGTCCGCCGCGTGGGAGCGGCGTTCGCCGTCACCGGCGTCGTCCTGACCTCCAGCTTCCTCTTGTGGAGATACGCCCACGCGCCGTCGACCGCCATCGGGCTCACCGGCGTGTGGCTGATGCTCGCCTCGTTCCTCGCCGGGCTGGCGTTCATCCGCCTGCTGCTCATGCCCGGGCATCCCGTCCTGGGCGTCGCGAGGACCCTCATCGACGAGGCCATCCGCATGAAGGTCGCCTTGATCTTCATCATCGGGCTGGCCCTGCTCATCCCCGTCCTGCCCCTGGTGCTCGACCCCACCGAGCGCATCCAGTACCGCATGCAGTTCCTGCTCAACTGGTCCCTGACCGGCACCGCGCTGCTCCTGAGCCTCCTGACGATCTTCCTGGCCTGCGGCACGATCTGCGGGGAGATCAAGAACGGGCAGATCTACCTCACGATGACCAAGCCCGTGGGCAGGCTGCAATACCTCGTGGGCAAGCTGCTGGGGATCGCCCTGCTCGACCTGCTGCTGCTTTCGGTGTCGGGCGTGGGCATCTACGTGGGCGCCCGCATGCTCGCCATGGGCCCCGACCGCGGCGAGACCGACCGCTTGGCGCTTTTCAGCGAGGTGCTCGCGGCCCGTGAGGCCGTCAGCCCATCGCAGCCCAACCCCAAGGCGTACGAAGAGGCGTTCGCCGCGAAGCTCGCCGAGCTACGCAGGGCGTTGCCGAACCCGGGCAAGGGAGCCGCCAGTCCCCAGGAGTTTGAGGCGGTCACCGGGGATCTCCGCCGCCGCTGGTACTCCATCGCGCCCGGCAACATGCACGCCTATGTCTACTCGGGGCTGAGCGAGGTGAAGAAGCTGGCGCCTGTCGTCCAGCTCCGCATCAAGGCCGTGCTCTCCCCCGATCCGCCCGACAAGCGCATCCCGATCTATCTCTGGCTCAACGAC
>JAPLMQ010000297.1 GCA_026386955.1 Planctomycetota bacterium | reverse complement strand
TGGGGTCGCCGATGTCGTGGATCACCGCATCGATCAGCATCGGCTCTTGCGTCTGGCGTTCCATCGCGGGCTCCTTTGCCGATTCAGCGCCAGGCGGGGAGATTTAGTACTGGGTTATTCAGAGGTCCCGATAGACAAAGAACAAAGTCTGAAACAAGGTTTCGCGAAATTCGCCGGGGCGAAGTGGGCCTATGGGCACCGGCGCTCCCACGGGGAACGTGATGCTTCGACGAAGACCCATCAGCGGATAAAGTCCAAACCCCCAATGGCGACTCGTCTTGGGAGGGCCAAAAATCTCTGACCTCGACCAGAGCGCATCTGGACTGTTGCCGAATTCAATCCCAGCTTTTCCCAACAATCCATAGGGTTTTTGGACCGTCGCCGGTGGGCTGGTTTGCCATCTGCTTGGAACCGGATCGGCGATGAGATAGAGCAGGAGAAAGGCGACGCTGAGCCCGAGGGAGATTCCCGCGGCGAGGTTGAAGATCCGGCGTCTCATGCTTCGCGCAATCCCGTCAGCGCCATGCAGCAAGCCCAGTGGGCCGGTCGTCATTGATTTACATTCGCGGCGTCGGTTGATCCCGCATTCTCCAACGCGCGGATGCGCCCGCCTCGCTCCATCGCGACAATCGTCAGAATCCAAACGTACGAGCCTGTGACAACGCAGGCGAAACCAAGCGTCGCGGGTGCCATGGCGGAGTCCAAGCTCCGAAGACCAAAATACTGGAATGCTCCTGCGAACACGCCAAACATCCCGCCGAAGACGACGTAGGCCCATTGACGATTCGTTGGGTCAACACGGAGCGAGAAAGACCGCCAGCAATGAATCGCCACGTCGCGTAGATATCGCATGACCACGTTCTCCTTGTGCCAACCCGCATGTCGGGCCGGAGAGTGACAGGCACCACGCATCATCGTACTTGCACGGCGATCGTTCTCGAACATTGAAATGATGAGGAAGGCTGCCGCAAACTTGGCGCACGTTGCGGGTGCGGCAGGATGTGTCCCGGCCTTCAACCTCACGCGTAAAGCATGTCCATGTCGTACGGCAACGCCAGCGCCGGAACTTCCGCCCGAGCGAAGAGCCGTATCCGGCTTGTCTCGCGGGTGTCGGCGATCTCCGTTTGTCGGGCGGCCACGCACTTGAACACGACGATCAAATACTCCACTTGGTCCGCGTTCGGGTACGTGTGCCGATACGTCGGGCCCCCCAGCACCTTGACCAATTCGCTGCTGACGCACTGGAATCCCGTCTCCTCCAACACCTCGCGGCGAACCGCCTCCTCCGGCGATTCGCCGGGTTCAATGGCGCCGGCGGGCAGGCTCCACGAGCCATCCGTCTTCTGCTGGAGGAGCAGGCGATGCCTAAAGTCGTGGATGATTGCCGCCACCGCGGGGATCAGGAGCACGTCTTTGCCCACGGCCTGACGCAACGTCTTGTAGTAGGGCGACATCATGGATGCATCTCCAATGGCAACATCCGTCGCTTGCGCGTCCGGCTAACAAGACATGCAATCCCACGCCGCGCCCCGCCTACTTCCTCGGCTTCCTTCCGGGGGCCAGCCGATACGTCGCCCGCCCCAGCCTGCCCACCACCTGCGTGGGCAGCAGCAGCATCGCCCGGGCGTTGTCATAAAAGTTGTTCGACATGTAGCGGAACGCCTCGCGGGTGCCGGTGGCCTTGGGCTCGCGCAGGCCCCAGGCGAAGTAGAGGGCGAGGATGCGAAGGCTGGTCGAGATGAGGAACAGGACGCCGTGGTAGGTCAGGACGATCCCCACGAAGGGGATGTCCCACGCGAAGGTGGGGATGAGGTGGGCCACCGTCCCGGCAATCAGGCCTGAGAGGGCGCCGCCCAGCGCCACCGCGATGGCGTACCACGCGACGTAGGCCCCGCCGGCGCGACCCGTGTGCGAGCCGGTCATGCCCAGGAGCATGTTGAAGTTCGCGATCTCCACGCCGGGCCAGCAGATCATCCCCAGCACCGCCACGCTGTAGCCCAGCACCGTCATCGCGGAGAAGTTCCAGCCCATGACCGTCACCGGCACGGCCCCGTGGCCGACGAAGATCCAGCCCCACGCGCCGTTCACGATCACCGCGCCGGCGATCAGGATCACCGGGCGCTTGCCCAGCCGGTCGGTCAGCTTCCCCCAGACCGGGTACGAGAGCGCCATCATGATCAGCGGGATGCCGATGAGCAGAAGGTTGCCCTGCCACGCTGAGAAGTGCAGCACGTCGTTGACGTAGACCCAGATGTATTGCCCGATGAAGCCGATGCCGGTGTTGAGCACGAAGTTGAAGGCGAGGTACCGGCGGAAGCTCGGCTGCTTGAGCGGGGCGAAGAAGGCCGAGGCGGTCGAGCCCTTCGCGTGGCGGTGGGGGTGCTGCTCGTGGTGGTCGGGGATGCGGCGGAAGCAGAGGATGTCGAGCGCGCCCATCAGCCCCGCGAGGGCGAGGATGCAACTGCAGACCTGCAGCATCTGCTCGGGTTTGCCGGAGCGCTCGACGAGGTAGACCACGCCGCCGACGGAGAGCGTCGCGACCAGGCCGATGCATTGCCCGAGGCGGTTGCGCATGCCGAAGTAGCGGCCGCGGACGCGCCCGGGGATGACGTCGGCCATCCAGTCCATCCACGGGGGCGAGCCGGCGCTGTTGGCGCCCCAGCCCAGGAAGGCGCAGAGGGCCATCGTCGGCCACCACCAATCGCGGTGGTTGGGCAAGGCCCAGGGGATGGCGGCGATGACGGCCCACATCAGCCGGCCGAGCGTGACGCTGAGGATGAAGAGGAGTTTCCGCCGGCCCCACCGCGCTTGGGCGAGGCTCATGGGGATCTGGAAGAGCCCGGCGGCGAATGGGAGGGCTGCGAGCAGGCCGAAGCCCCAGTCGGGCGTGCCCATGAGGCGGGCGAACTTGAAGAGGGCGGCCCCGGAGATGGTCCACTGCCAGAAGGCGCCGAAGACCCAGGCGATGACGATGATGCGCAGCTGGCCGCGCAGATCGTCCCGGGCGACTTCGAGACCCGTCGCGGGCGTGGTCGGGGTCAGCGTCGTCATGGGGCGGGGAAGGTCCGGCGAGGCGGGGTGATCGGGCGGGCAAACGGGGCGGCATCGTAAGGCCGGGCGGGCGGGGACTCAAGGTGGTGGGGGGTCATCATTGGAAGCGGGTTCATGGGAGTCTGATGAGAGCCGGACACTGTGTGTCCGGAGTTCAGGCGCAAGGCGGTACTCCGCCGCGCGCGAATGGAGAATGTCGACGCGCGGTCGTCCAAGCGGACTCTGCTATCGATCTCAGATTGACCTCAAGACGATCTTGGGCCATCTTCAGGGCCAAAGGCCCGTCTTATCCCAGCCTAGGGCGAAGCCCTAGGAAAGCGCACGCAAGCGAGTTTTGAGGGCTGAAAGCCCGTTTTATCCAAGCGTCGAACGCACGATAAGACGGGCCTTCAGCCCTTCAAACTCATTTGACGCCTTGCACCTGGGGCTTCGCCCCAGGCTGTTATAAAACGGGCCTTTGGCCCTTCAGAAAAACTTCGTTGCATCGTGCATTACGACAACGCCTGTCCTGCTCTGATTCAGAATCACCATCGACCCTCATTCCACCCCCCGCGCCGCTTCAACGCCACGGCCGACGTTGTCGCCACGCCACATCCGCGCCGCGCCGCACCTTGGTGGGTCTCGGCCTATGATTCCGTAACTCCATTGAAAATAGGCCGTTGCAACCCATCGTGGTTGATGCCCGGCCCATGGCACAACGGTTGCAATGCCCCCTTTGTCGCCCGGAGTGAAAAGCGATCGGGGTTCTGGAGCCCCGTTCGTCTCGGTCATGTCGGCGATGTCGGCGTTGACTAGGCCTCGGGCTGCCTGCTGGAGCAGGTCGTCCCGGGCCCTTGATGCCGGCGCGGAGTCGTGCATGCGTCTCAACATTTGCGAGGCAGCAGAAGGAGCGGAAAAGATGTGGCGAACGATGCTGATGGGCTGCGCGCTGGCCTCCGGGCTGGCGGCCGCGGCGATGGCGGAAGTCCAAACCTACCAGCCCCGCGGGTGCTGGGTGCGGGTGACCCGTGTCGACCCGTCCAACAACAGCGCCTACACCGTTGAGCGCGCCCCCGCGGCCTATCCCGCCGCGACTGTCGACCGCGCCCTGAGCCAGCAGCCGGTCCATCCTTGGATGTACCAAGTCCGCGTCGGGTCGACCTCGACCTGGCTCGACCCGCTCGCCAACTACAACGACGACGGCCCGGGCAGCCTCGACGAAAACCACTTCATCCCGCGCTCGCAGCGCGAGTACATCAGCCGGAACTTCGACACCCGTCCGTACGTGATCACCGGCCACCGCAACGCGCCGATGGTCACCCACTACGAGCCCCTGATGACCATCCTCAAGCCCGACGCGCTGACCCCGCTGCCCAAGCCCAACGCGCCCGGCGTGATCCCCAACGCCCCGGCCACGCCCACCCGCAAGCCCGGGAGCGTCGCCTCGGCTCAATAAGCAATCCCACCCCCCGTCCCTGATCGAGTGCGACCCGGCGCAGGAATGCCCGGGTCGCATTGTTTACATGCCGGGCCGGGTTGATGCCGATGTCCATTGCGTGGCGACGCCTGGCCGCAGGGGCGAGACCATTGCGCTCCGTTTTCACCCTGGCCGAAGGATGTTGCCATGCCCGGGGCCTCCCCCGACAAGATCGATCTCTACCTCTGGTTCTACCCCGCGGCCGTGCTTTTCCTGGGGCTTGCCGCGGCGGCGGTGCTGGGCTGGCGCGTCTCGAAGCGCACGGGCTTGGTCCTCGCGGGCGCGGGAATCCTCTTCGGCCTCTGCAACGGGCTGAGGCGGTTCAACCTCGACCATGCGGCCGTCGATTTCGAGCGGAACTGGATGGCCGGCCGCGCGTGGCTCGAGGGGGTCGACCCCTACACGCAGTCGGTGATGAACAACTACCCGCCTTACGCGCTGCCTCTCTTTGCGCTCCCGGCCTCCATCCCGTTCGAGGCGGCAAGCCTGTTGATGCTGCTGGTCAACCTCGTGGGCGCGGCCATGCTCGTGCCGGTCGCGTACCTGGCGCTGCGCAGCCTCGCCCGCGCGGGACGGCCCGCCGAGCCCCTCGCCGAAACGGAGGGCGGGGGCGAACTCCCCATCGGCGTTTTGGCGATCCTCTCTGCCGCCGTCGCGCTGAGCCTGCCCGTCTACTTCTCCGTCACGCTCGGCCAGCCGACGATCTACATCGCGCTCTGCGCGATGGGCGCCCTGATCGCCCAGGGGCGCGGACGCCCCGTGCTGGCGGGGCTCCTGCTCGCGATCGCCGCCGTGAAGCCGCAGACGGTGTTGCCGCTGTTTCTCCTGTTCCTGTCGGGCAGGAAGGACATCCTCACTTGGCTGACCTTCACCGTCGCCGTCGGGCTCTCCTGGCTGTTCAGCGCGCCGTTCGACCAGCTCGCCGACCGCACGCGCGAGATGCTCCACAACGCCAGTTCGCTCACCGAGCCCGGGCAGATCAACGACTACACCAACGACTCCGGGCAGGTCCACTCGCTCTTGGGGATCGATCGCCTGCTCTACTGCATGGGGCTCCACGCGCGGCCGGCCGTCCGCGTCGCGCAGGCCGGCCTGATCCTCCTCGGCGGGGGGTGGCTGTGGTTGAAGGTCGTCCGTCCGGGCCAACTCTCCCGGCCCGCCGCGGGGGCGATCGTCGTCGCTGCGTCGATGATGTTCCTCTACCACCGCACCTATGACCTGACGATCCTCGCCCTTCCGCTGACCTACGCCGCAGGGCTCGCGACACGGACCACGGGCCGGCCACGCCTCTTCGCCATCGCCGCCTGCCTCGCGATGCTCTTCCTATTCTTCATGCACCCAAGGCTGACGCACGTCGTCGCCCTGCGCCTCGACCATTGGCCGGTCGTCGGCACGCTCGGGCACGCGCTGCTCATGCCGATGTTCATCTGGCTGCTGCTGGCGACGATCGCCTGCCTGTGTCTGGCGAACGCCGCCCAGGCGGAGGATCGCCGGCCCGCCGGCCCGCCGCAGAACGCGTGAGGCCCGCGGCGGGCGCGGCGGCGCTGCTCATCGCGAGGAAACCGCGTCCTCCTCGCCCGCGTGCGTCGCCCACACCCAGTCGCGCCCGTCGCGCTTCACGTCGACCGCGCGGCCGCCGCGCTCGACGCGCAGCTCTCCAAGTAGTTCGCCATGTAGCCCGCCGGGCCAGCGCAGGCGCATCGTCTCGCCCGCGAGGCTGCGGATCTTGGCCGCCAACCCGTCGCGCGGGTCCCACGACGCGTCGACCACGAAGCCGCCCCGGGCCCGCAGCGCGCGGAAGCGGGCAGCCTTCTCGCGCGGCCAGCACGGGAACAGCCGCAGCACGCGCCCCTGGCTCTGCAGCAGCATCTCCGTCGTGGCGGCGACGCCCAAGTAGTTGTCCTCGACGCACCGCCAGGCCTCGGGCTGGAGGTTGACCCACTGCGTGGTCCGCGCGTGCCCCGCGGGGAAGCGCTCCTGCAGGATGATCCGCCGGGCGTTCTCGAACGCGCGCGGCAGGCCGAGCCGCAGCGCGGGCAGCGCGCACCACCAATGGTGGATCCAGACGATCTCCGGGTGCAGCTCCTCCCAGCGCGAGCGCGTCATCACCTCGCGGGCCGCGGCGGCGAAGCCGTCGGGCTCGTCGCCATCGACCCACTCGCCGGGGAAGACGCTCCACGCCGCGGGCAGCGCGAGCTCCGCGCGTTTCGCCTTCTCGCTCCACCAGCTTGGGTCGGGCGTCGGCGCGCCCTTGTCGGAGGCGATCCACGTCTCGCCCGTCGGCGCCTGTTCCCAGCGCATGGGGCGGACCCGCGCCATCGCCGCGCGCCAGCCCGCCTGCTTCTCCTCGTCGATGCCCAGGGCCGCTGCCGCGTCGATCGCCCACTCGAAGCTCTTGCGGATGAGGATCAAATCCGTGAAGCAGTCGCGGTTGCGGGCCATGCCGCGCGACCAAGGCGGCGCCTCGAGGATCAGGCTTGGATAGATGTCGCCGCTCTCGTCGGTGAACTTGTCGAGGTACTGCCGGTAGAACTCCGCCGCGTCGCGCAGGTACGGGTAGCCGCGCTCCGCGAGGAACTTTTTGTCGCGCGTGAACTCCCAATGCCACCACAGCGGCTGCCCGTGCCAGCCGGTCATGCCCAGCGCCCGTCCGCAGGTGTTCGTGCTGAACTGCCGCTCGGGCTTCACCCAGGGCAGCACCATATGCGGCGAGTAGATGCCGTCGATGCCGAACGTCTCGCGGGCCAGCAGCGCGAAGCTCGGGCGCATGTCGTCGAGCCAGCCCGCGTAGTTCTCGATCCATTCCGGATGCCCCGTGGGCAGGCTGGCGAGGAACATCTTCTGGATGTTCATGTTCACGGTGTAGACGCCGTGCCACGGCGACTTGTCGTAGACGGGCAAATTCGCGCAGAGCCCCGGCGCGGTGGCGAAGTCGCCGGGCGGGATGTGGCAGGCCAGCGAATAGAGGTTCCGGTGCCACGTCGCCTCGAGGGCCTTGTCCTCCAGCTCGATGTCCGAGGCCTCCCAGAATTTCCCCCAGCGCGACGCCTGCCTATCCCGCGCCGGCTCAAAGGCTTCAACCTTCGGCGCGGGTCGCTGCCGTCGCGGCGCCCGATCCGTCCGCACCGCGACCTCCCACTCCACCGACTGCCCCGGCTCCAGCGCGCAGCGCTGCGCCAGCGCATACACCTGCGCCTCCACCGGCCCGACCGTCCTGCCCGGCCCGGGCTTGGCGAACGCCCCCTCCAAGTGCCACGCGAAGGCCTCCGCGCCGAACCCCGCGGGGACGCGCTGCGTCACCGTCCCCGCCCAGTCGCCGTCGCGTTTCACCTCGGGCAGGGGCATGCTCGCGTCGAGCCGGTCGATGGGCTTCTCGACCAGCAGCCAGAAGTGGCCGAGGTTCCCGCGCCGGGTGACGCGCATGCGGACGACGTTGCGCTCCGCCTCGACGAAGGCCTCGATCTCCAGCTCGCCCCGGCCGTGCCAGTCGAACTCCATCGCGAAGCGCGAACGGACGGTGCCCTTGGCGATGTCGACCACGGTCTCGATCTGCGTCGAGTGGCTGCCCGAGTGGAGGATGCGGACAAGCCCCGCCGGCTTGGGGCAGGGGAAGACGTGGCGGTCCCAGCCCTGCTTGTCGTCGGGGTAGGCGAGCTCGGGCGGCGGCGTGCGGTCCCACGCGGGCCTGGCCCCGTAGGTTGAGCCCTCGAGGCGGAAGCCGAAGTCGCGCGACGCGCGGATCATCGCCTCCTGCCGGAAGATCGAGGCCTTGGTGTCGAAGTCGAAGCGGGCGTCGAAGACGTCGGTCTTGCCCAGGTGCAGGCGGAACTCGTCCTGGAAGAGCTGCACCGCGGCCGCCAACTCGCCGTTGCCCAGCACGGGCGCCTCGTGGATGTTGGTGACGCACCCCTCGAAGCGCAGCGCGTGCCCGTCGGCGGGCCTGCTCGATGGAGACATGGGATCCCTTTCGCGGAGGCAAGTCATCCACAGGATGACACGGGCCTCGCGCGAGGGAAAGCCGGGGGCGATCGAAAGAATGAAATGCGGCGCGAAGCGCGGCGATCAACTCAGCGATCAATCGCGATCATCAACCGCCGCCGCTCAGCCCCGCTTGTCCACCGCGACATAGTCGCGCGGCTGATACCCCGTGTAGACCTGCCGCGGCCGCTGGATGCGCGACTTCTGGTCGTGCATCTCCTTCCAGTGCGCGATCCACCCGGGCATGCGCCCGATGGCGAAGAGCACCGTGAACATGTTCACCGGCAGCCCGATCGCCCGCATGATGATGCCGCTGTAGAAGTCGACGTTGGGGTAGAGGTTGCGGTCCTTGAAGTAGGAGTCCTTCAGGGCCGCCTCCTCGAGCTGCCGCGCGATCGCCAGCAGCGGGTCGTTCACCTTGAGCTTGTCGAGGATCTTGTCGGCCGCCGCCTTGAGGATCTTGGCCCGCGGGTCGTAGTTCTTGTAGACGCGGTGGCCGAAGCCCATCAGGCGGATGCCCGAGGTCTTGTCCTTGACCTTCGCGACGTAGTCCTTGAGGTCGATCTTGTTGACGTGGATGTGCTCGAGCATGTCGAGCACCGCCGCGTTCGCCCCGCCGTGCAGCGGGCCCCACAGGGCGCAGACGCCCGCCGAGCAGGAGGCGAAGAGGTTCGCCCCGCTCGAGGCCACCATGCGCACCGTCGAGGTCGAGCAGTTCTGCTCGTGGTCGGCGTGGAGGATGAAGATCTGGTTCAACGCGCGGACCACGTCCGGGTCGGGCTCGCACTCCTTGAACGGGATCGAGAACATCATGTGCATGAAGTTCGAGCAGTAGTCGAACTTCGGCTTGGGGTAGACGATCGGCTGGCCGATGGAGGTCTTGAACGCCGCGGCGGCGATCGTGCGCACCTTCGAGAGCAGCCTCGCGGCCGAGTCGTCGAAGTTGTGCATGTCGTTGAGCAAAATGTCGGGGTGGTAGCAGCTCACGGCGTTGATCATCGCCGAGAGGATCGCCATCGGGTGCCCGCTGGGCGGGAAGCCGTCGAAGTGGCGGTAGAGCCCCTCGTGCAGCATCTCGTGGCTGGTGAGCAGGTCGCTGAAGCGGGCGAGCTGGGCCTTGGTGGGGAGTTCGCCCCAGATCAGCAGCCAGGCGGTCTCGACGAAGGTGGAGTGCTCGGCCAGTTGCTCGATGGGGATGCCGCGGTAGCGGAGGATGCCCTTCTCGCCGTCGATGAAGGTGATGGCCGACTCGCACGAGCCGGTGTTGCCGTAGCCGTCGTCGAGGGTGATGTAGCCGGTCTTGCTGCGCAGGGCGGAGATGTCGATCGCGTGCTCGTCCTCGCTGCCGACGATCACGGGGAACTCGAAGCTTTTTCCATCAAGCTGGAGTTTGGCGGGCTCGGTCATGGTGTATCCCGATTCGGTCCGGACGGTGGGGTAAAGAAGCGGTCGATTTCATAGTGTAGGGAACAGGGCGAAAACTCGCCAGTTGAGGGGTTTGGCGAGGGCGAAGAGTGCGGTCGTGGGCTGATCAGAGGCGAACAGTTTCAGTTCCGACGCCAGAGAGAATTTGGACGTGCCACACCGCAGCCGAAGGCTGCTGTGTGCCGGTCGACCAGAATCGCAGGGTGTGCGCGACGCACGGTTCTACACGCGTCCACAGGTGCAGGGAGAAGGCCGCTCGCGAGACCATGGTCCACTTGTTTACCCGCACATAGCAGCCTTCGGCTGCGATGTGGCACGTCTCTCGTCATGGAGGGCTCGACTCAAGGTCAGTTCTGGAGGGCCAAAGGCCCGACTTATACCAGCCTGGGGCGAAGCCCCAGGTGCATGCGACAAAAAGCGTTTGAAGGGCTGAAGGCCCGTCTTATCGCGTGTTCAAAACCCGGATAAATCGGGCCTTCAGCCCTCAAAAATCGGGGCGCTGGTGGTCCTAGGGCTTCGCCCTAGGCTGGTATAAAACGGGCCGTTGGCCCTGAAACGCGAACCAAAAAACAACGGCCCGCCGTCATCGGCGGGCCGCGTGGATTCATTCAATGGTCGGGCGAAACCGTCATCAACGGCGAACCCGCTCTCACGCCTTCGCCGGCACGTTGCGCGCCACCCAATCCGCCTTGAACTCGCGGGTCGCCTTGAGGAAGCGCTCCTCCAGGTCGCCGCCGAAGCCCTGCTTCTTCGCGAGCTCCTCGCGGAGCGACGAGGCCGAGCCGGCGAAGTGCTCGAGCAGCGCCTTGGCGAAGGGGTGGACGCTCTTGATCGGCAGGTCGTCGAGCACGCCGCGGGTGCCGGCGAAGATCTGGATGACCTGGTCGATGATCTCCATCGGCGAGTACTGCGGCTGCTTGAGCAGCTCGACCATGCGGGCCCCGCGGTCGAGCTGGCGCTGCGTGGCCTTGTCGAGCTCGGTGCCGAGCTGGGCGAAGGCCTCCAGCTCGCGGTAGGCGGCGAGGTCGAGCCGCAGCGAGCCCGAGACCTGCTTCATGGCCTTGATCTGGGCGTTGCCGCCGACGCGCGACACGCTGATGCCGACGTTGATCGCGGGGCGCACGCCGGCGAAGAAGAGGTCGGGCTCGAGGTAGATCTGCCCGTCGGTGATGGAGATGACGTTGGTGGGGATGTAGGCCGAGACGTCGCCTTCCTGTGTCTCGATGATGGGCAGCGCGGTGAGCGAGCCGCCGCCGTTCTCGTCGGAGAGCTTGGTGGCGCGCTCCAAGAGGCGGGAGTGGAGATAGAAGACGTCGCCGGGGTAGGCCTCGCGGCCGGGCGGGCGGCGGAGCAGCAGCGAGAGCTGGCGGTACGAGGCGGCCTGCTTGCTGAGGTCGTCGTACACGCACAGGACGTGCTTGCCCTTCCACATGAAGTACTCGCCCATCGTGCAGCCGGCGTAGGGGGCGATGTACTGCATCGGCGCGGGCTCGGCCGAGGAGGCGACGACGATGATGGTGTACTCCAGCGCGCCCTGCTGGCGGAGCGTCTCGACCACCGCGCGGACGGAGGACTCCTTGCCGCCCACCGCGACATAGATGCAGTAGACGGGGTCCTTGGTCTTGTGGGTGTCGCGCTGGTTGATGATGGCGTCGAGGGCGACGGCGGTCTTGCCCGTCTTGCGGTCGCCGATGATCAGCTCGCGCTGCCCGCGCCCGATGGGGATCATCGAGTCGATGGCCTTCACGCCGGTCTGCAGCGGCTGCTTGACGGGCTGACGGTCGGCGATGCCCGGGGCGATGATGTCGACCTTGCGGCGCTCGGTGGTCTGGATCGGGCCTGCCCCGTCGATGGGCTCGCCCAGGGCGTTGACCACGCGGCCGAGCATCCCCTCGCCGACGGGCACGGAGAGGAGCTGGCCCGTGGAGCGGACCTGCATGCCTTCCTTGACGCGGAGGTAGTCGCCGAAGATGACGGCGCCGACGATGTCGGATTCGAGGTTGAAGACCTGCCCGTAGATGAGGTTCGAGGAGGAGCCGCCGCCGTGGCCGGGGGTGGCCTCGGCCTGGAACTCGAGCATCTCGCCCGCCATCGCCTTCGACAGGCCGTAGATGCGGGCGATGCCGTCGCCGACCTCGATGACCTGCCCGACCTGGGAGACTTCCAGCTCGGTGGCGTAGCGCTGCACTTCCTGTTTGATGACGCTTGCGATCTCGGCGGTGTCGATCTTCATGGTGAGGTCCTGCTTCGGGGCCTTGCGGCCGGTGACTTTCTCTTCGTTGCTGCGTTCGGCTTTTCGCGTGTTTCGTTCGTGGGTTCAGTGACTCTTGTTCGGCCCAATCAGGCCTCAGACGGCGGCGACATTCGGCATCGCGGCGGCGATCTCCGCCGCCTTCTTGCGCCCCGAGACGATCATCTTCTCGCGGAGGATCCGCAGTTGGGCCACCACCGAGCCGTCGACGATCTCGTCGCCGATGCGGAGCTTGAGCCCGCCCAGCAGGTCCGGGTCGACGCGCTGGCGGAGGATGACGGTGCGGCCGATGGCCTTGCTCAGCCGGGCGGCGACCTGCGACTCCTGCTCGGCGTCGAGCGCCTGGGCGACGAAGGCCTCGACCTCGATCTGCCCGAAGTGCGTCTGGTTCGCCTGGCGGTAGGCGACGATCATCCCCGGGAGGATGTTCAGCCGGTTCTTGAGGTTGAGCACCTGCAGGAAGCGGAAGAGCAGGTCGCTCACGCGCGGCTTGAAGATGCGGTCGATGATCCCCGCCCGGTCCTGCACCGAGAGCACCCGGCTCTCCAGCAGCGCCACCAAATCGGGCGACTGCTCCAGCACCTCGCCCAACTGCTGGATCTCCGCGGCGACGGCGTCGATGCTGCCCGCCTCGTTCGCCAACTCAAGCAGGGCCAGCGCGTAGACGCTCTGGACGGACTCGATCACGGGATTCTGGTCGGTGGCCAAGGTTCGGCTCCCGGCGCCGCCTTCGCGGCGCCAGCGGACTGCGGTGAATGATCAGTTCGATCGGGCGGCGGCGGCGGCGAGCGAGTCCTCGACCAGGCGGCGCTGGTCCGCGGCGTTGATCTCCTTGCGGAGGATCCGCGAGGCCACGTCCGTCGCCAGGTTGGCGGTCTGCGTGTAGATCTCCGACAACGCCTGCTCCTTCGACTGCTTGATCTCGGCCTGGGCCCGCACCCGCATCGCGTTGATCTCGGCCTGGGTCTGGTCCTTGATCTGCGTGGCGATGCGCTGGGCGTCGGCCCGGCTCTGGTCGATGATCTTCCGCGCCTCGTCATGGGCGGCGGAGAGCTGCTTGCGGTATTCCTCCAGCGTCGTCGCGGCCTGCTTGTAGGCCCGCTCGGCCTGCTCAAGGTCCTCACGGATCTTGCCCTCGCGGTCCGAGAGCCCCTTGATGATCGGGCCCCAAGCGTGCTTCTTGAGCACCGCCAGGAGGATCAGGAAGACCAGGATCGCGGCGATCGACTGGTAGATCGTGCCGGCGAAGAGGCTGGGCTCCTCGTGGCCCTCCTGCGCGAAGGCGGAGGAGGCGGTGACGAGCACGAGCAGGGCGGCGGCGAAGGGCGTCTTGTGGAGATTCATGCGGGAGCCTCGGGGGCGGATGGAGCTTGGCCTACTCAGAGGGCGTATTCAATGGCGTGGTCGGAGGATGCCGACTCGGCGCTCTCGGGCCGCGCGAAGGATCGCGGCGCGGGAGCACGGAGCCGGTGGGCCGCGTGCGTGGGACGATTACTTGAGGAAGACGATCAGCGAGCAGAAGATGATCGCGATCAGGCCGATGCCTTCGATGAGGGCCGCGGAGAGCAGCATGGCGCTGTTGATGTTGTTGTAGGCCTGGGGCTGGCGGGCGATCGCCTCGACGGCGGAGCCGCCGATGCGGCCGATGCCCAAGGCAGCGCCGAGGCCGGCGAGACCCATGCCCAGCGCGGCGCCGAAGTACTGGCCGAGGCTGGTGCCGGTGGCGACGACCGCGCCGCCGTTGTGGGGAACTTCCTGAGCCATCGCCGGGGTGCTGAGGACCAGGGTCAGCGCCACCATGGCGCTGAGCACGAGAAGGACGTTCCGCATGAGACAAGCTCCTGAGTTCGCAGATGCGGCGAAGTCGCATCGGTTTGGGCCCCGCCCTCTCGGGTCATCCGGCTGCCTCGCACGGCCGGCTTCGGGGAAGTTTTCTGAAACAGTGGGTTCCTGATTCGGTTTCGGACATCAATTCCGAGTTTCAATCCTGATCTTCAATGCCCCGCGGCAGGCTTGCCGTGGGCGTGGTCGTGATGGTGGTCATGGCCATGGTCGTGGCCGTGGTGATGGTCGTGGTCATGCCCGTGCCCGTGCCCGTGTTCGCCGTGGCCGTGGGAGATCAACTGGCCCAGGAAGAGGCAGGTCAGGAAGGTGAAGATGTAGGCCTGGATCAGGGCCACGAGCAGCTCGAGCAGGTTGATCGCGACGGCCCCGAGGATCGCGAGGATCGACAGCCCGTAGCCCAGCGCGCCCAGGGCCCCGATCATCAGCGGCACGAAGCTGAGCAGCACGGCGATCATGACGTGCCCGCCGGTCATGTTCGCGAAGAGACGCATGGTCAGCGCGAAGGGCTTGACGAACATGCCCAGGATTTCGATGGGGATGATGATCGGCCACATGAACCACGGGGCCCCGCCCGTGAAGTGGGCGACGTATCCCGCCGGGTCGCGGCTGATGCCCAGGAAGTTGTAGTAGATGAAGGCGACGATCGCGAGGGCGGCGGTGACGTAGATCGACTGCGTCGCGGTGCCGCCGATGCCGTGGCTGAGCGTCAGGCCCAGGGCGTTCTGGTCGAGCGAGTAGAGGTGCAGCTTCTCGCTGCCGAAGATCAGGAGCATCGCGCTGATGTCGCGGATCGGGATCATGCCCAGGAGGTTGCAGGTGAGGATGAACCAGAAGAAGGTCCAGAGGATCGGGGCGAAGACGTTGGCCTCCTCCTTGAGGATCGGCTTGAAGATGTTGTCCTGCAGGTAGAGGCAGATCGACTCGACGAGGTTCGCGACCAGCCCCTTGGCGCGGAAGTCGGCGGCGGAGCCGCGCGGGCCCGAGGCGATCCGGCGGGCGGCGGGGATGACGATCAGGCAGGTGACGATCGCCGAGGCGACCAGCATCACGGTCACATGCGAGATGTACCAGCCGAAGAACGGATGGTCGACGACGTGCCCGACCGGGTTGCCCGACGCGAGAGTGGGAGCGAGGGTGAACGGGGCAATCACGCGAGGGACTCCGTGACCGGACCAGCGGAGGCGGGATTGCCCGCGGGCTGGTGGTCCATCGACTTCAGGTGGTTCGAGACGATTTTGGTGTCGAGGGCAAGCAAGGGGAAGTAGAGGGCGACGATCGCCAGCGCGGCGGGGAGGACGGCGATGCCCGTCGCGTGGATGGTCAGCAGGCCCGCGAAGCAGAGGCCCATGCGCAGGGCCGAGCCGGCGAGGAACGCGGCCTGGGTCGCCTTCGCGCCGCCCGAGCTCCAGAGCGCCATGGGCAGGAAGCCGAGGATCGAGGAGAGCCACGAGACGGCCAGGCCCGCGGCCACGGGGGGGAACAGCTCCGGCCGGATCGCCGAGACCGCCAGCAACGCCACGGCCGAGACGGGCAGCGCCAGCGCGCTGAGCGTCAGGACGGCGGGTCCGAGGGGGAAGGCGGGTTGGAGCGGGCGGTCGGGCATAAGAGTGGAGACGGGTCGCAGGCGGGACGGGGTTCCGGGTTCCGGGGGTCAGCGCGGCTTGCGCGGGGTGGCGTTGAGGATGAAGCGGTAGAGACCTCCGACGACGCCGATGGCCGCGAACACCAGCAGCAGCCACGGCTTGGTGCCCAAGTGGTTGTCGAGCCACCAGCCGCCCAAGGTCATCACGACGACGATGCCCGCGAGTTCGAAGCCGGCCCCCGCAAGGGCCTTGGCAGCGTCGATCGGCGCCGGGGCGAAGGGCACATCGTTCGAGGGAGGCGAATGTGGAGGTTCGTCTCCGGGGTCGGACGGGGGTGGAGATCCCGACGTCATGGCTCTCGCCCCATGCCGGGCGGCATCGCCTTTGAAGGCCTCAATCGGTCGATCTTGAGTCGACGGCGAAGTCGACACCGAACGGTTTCCGCGGGAACCACGCGATCCCACGTGAGTCGGGAAAAGTAGCGGATCGGCGGCGCGGTGTCAAACCTCCGGGAGCGCCGATTTCACCGGGGATCACGCGGTTTTTCGCGGGTTTTGCGGGGCCGCGGCGGGGGTGGGGGAGCGGCTTCCGCTACGCGCGCGACGGCGGCCTCGAAGTGGACGGAAGCCCTCTTGTTAGCCGGAAGCGGAAGCGACGGGACGGGGGTGCCGCAGTCCACCGCCGCGATGCAATCACGCGAATCGCGCTCGACCACCCATTCACCCATCCCCATCTGAATCTCCAAGCCATTCGCGAGCACAGGCTCGGCTGTGGAGTGTTCGACCCCTGTCCCGTCGCTTGCGCTTCCGGCTAACAAGAGAAGACGCCAGCCCCGATTGTGGATAGTTGATTCACGTTGATTCACGCATGAATCAAAACCCTGAATCAAGCGGGTGACGTGAAGACGAGTCAAATTTGTGAAATATAAAATGTTATTTAATAGGTTTTTATAAAATAAGTAAGCTAGTCAAGCCGATCCCCCACCAACCCCCCGCTTTTGATTCTGATTCAGAATCAAGAACCAAGATGTGGATAAACCCCGGCCTCGGCAGGCGTCGCGCGGAGACCCGTTCGTAAGTGCGTGTCCCCCACGCATCAATGCAAACGCCCCCGATGAACCCCTGCATTCAGACCTCGAAGCCCAATCGCGATAAGATATCCCCTTCGCCGTGGCCCCCTTGGAATGCTTGTTTTAGAGGATCGCCCGTGCCGGACCTGACCATCTACCACAACCCCCGCTGCACCAAGAGCAGGGAGACCCTGAAGCTGCTGACCGACGCCGGGCACAAGCCCAAGGTCGTCGAGTACCTGAACACCCCGCCCGACGCCGCCGCGATCCGCGGGCTGCTCAAGAAGCTGGGCATCCCCGCCGCGAAGTTGCTTCGCCGGGGCGAGCCGGTCTACAAGGAGCTCGGGCTGGCGGAGAAGCTGGATGACGAGGAGGCACTGGTCGCCGCGATGGCGGCCAACCCGATCCTCATCGAGCGCCCGATCGTCGTCTCGGGGAGCAAGGCCCGCTTGGGCCGGCCGCCCGAAGCCGTCCGGGAGATCCTATGAAAGCCCCCGGAACCCCCGGAAACCCCGGAAACCCCGGCACCCCCGTCGAAGACAAGTCAGACTCGCGCGACGCCTCGGCCGACATCTCGGTCGACGCCCCGCGCAAGTCGTTCGCCCGCCGGATGGGCGTGGGCTTCATGCAGACCTTCGCCAAGGGGCTCATCGCGATCCTGCCCGTGGGCGTGGCGATCATCGTCATCGTCTGGATGGCCCGGACGTTCGAGGACATCTTCGCCGCCCCGATCCAGCGCATCATGGTCCTCCTGCGGGTGGAGCACCACTACGTCAGCGGCCTGGGCTTCGTCCTGGGCCTGACGCTGATCTTCCTGCTGGGGCTCTTCGTCAACGCCTTGATCGTCCGCCAGATGCTGGCCGCGAGCGAGGGGCTGCTCCAGCGGCTGCCGGTGGCGAAGACGATCATGTCCTCGGTCCGCGACGTCACGGGCTTCTTCAGCAAGTCCGAGCGGAAGCAGATGAACCAGGTGGTGGTGGTGAGGCTGGCCGAGTCGGGCGTCCGCGCGGTGGGCTTCGTGACGCGCGAGAGCCTGATGGACCTGCCCGAGGGGATGGCCAAGCCCGAGACGGTCGCGGTCTTCATGCCGCTGAGCTACGCGATGGGCGGCTTCACGCTGCTGGTCCCGCGCGAGTGCGTCACGCCGGTGAGCATGTCGATGGAGGACGCGATGCGATTCGTCCTCACCGCGGGGATGAAGAGCGAGAAGCCCGGGCCCGAGGGCGTCGAGGAGAAGGGGTGAAAACCCAGGGAATCCAGGGGATCGAGAGGCCTACTCGAGGCTCGCGGCGCCCGCGATGATCTCGGTGAGCTCGGTGGTGATCGCCGACTGACGGGCGCGGTTGTACCGGCGGGTCAGTTCCTTGTTCATCTTGCCCGAGGCGTCGGTGGCGGCCTTCATCGCGACCATGCGGGCGATCTGCTCGCCCACCACCGCCTCGTTGAACGCCTGGAACAGCGTGGTCTTCACCGTCTCGGGCAGCAGCTCGTTGAGCAGCTCGGCGGGGCTGGGCGAGAAATCGTAGAACGAGCGGTAGCCCGGCGCGGCGGCCTTGGCTCCGGGGGCTCCAGCAGCTCCGGGAGCGCCGGCGGCGGCCTCGACGGCCTTGGCGGCGGGGTTCTCCATCGGGAGGATCTGCTGGGCCTTGGCCGCCTGGCGGGAGATGCTCACGAACGACATGTAGATCACGCTCACGCTGTCGTACGCGCCGGCCGCGAACTGCTCCATGTACTTGTCGGCGATCTTCTCGACCTGGTCGTACGTGGGGCGGTCGCTGAAGTCGCCGTAGAACTGCGAGACGGGCTGGTTGATGAACTTGAAGAAGGCCAGGCCCTTCTTGCCCACGAGCTCGAGGTCGACCGTCGCGCCCTGCCCTTTGGCCTCGCGGAGCTTGGCGGCGGCGACGCGGAGGATGTTGCCGTTGTACCCGCCGCAGAGGCCTCGGTTGGAGGTGATGACCAGCAGGAGGTGCTTGTTGGTCTTGGGGCGGTCGGAGGCGAGCAGGGGGTGCTCGAGCCCGCCGGACTCGGCGGCCGTGGCGGCCAGCTCGCCGACGAGCTCGGCGATCTTGAGGCTGTAGGGGCGCGAGGCGGTGGCGCGGCGCTGGGCGGCCTGGAAGCGCGCGGTGGCGATCATCTGCATCGTCTTGGTGATGCGCTTGATGTTGCCGACCGCCTTGATGCGCCGCTTGATTTCACGGGACTTGGCCATAGGACGGGAAATGATAACGGGTTTCGGCGGCGCGGCAAACGCTTGGGCTCAGCCGCAAAATGGCGTGAATCGGGTCATTCCAGCCCCAAAGCCCAGGAGCCGAGTGCCTGGGTTTCCCCGGCGCGCCGCGGCGACCTGGACTTCCCTCGAAATTCACGATCACCCCCAACCTTGGCCGATCCCGACAAACAGACCTCTATACTATTTGCCGAGCCGTCCGATGATCGCCCGTTCACCCGCCGCGTCGACCGTCATGCCCCCTCCCAGCGCCCTGCCCCCGCAGCTCACCGGCCAACGCGTCCACTTCGTGGGCATCGGCGGGTGCGGCATGTCCGGGCTGGCCCGCATCGCCCGCCGCGCGGGGGCCGTCTGCTCCGGGAGCGACCAGAACGCAGGCTCCGCCATCGACGCCCTCCGGGCCGACAGCATCCCCGTCGTGCTTGAGCAGACCGCCGGGAGCGTCCCCGAGAAGTGCGACCTGGTGGTCATCTCGGCGGCCATCCGCCCCGACCATCCCGAGGTCGCCGAGGCCGAGCGCCGCGGCATCCCCGTCCTGAAATACGCCCAACTTCTGGGCCGGCTGATGATCGGCCGGCGCGGCATGGCCGTCGCCGGCACCCACGGCAAGAGCAGCACCACCTCGATGCTCAGCCACATCCTCATCGAGGCGGGGCTCGACCCCTCCTTCATCGTCGGGGCCAACTGCGAGCAGATCGGCGGGGGCTCGCGCACCAGCCGCACCGGGTCCGACCTCCTGGTCGCCGAGGCCTGCGAGTTCGACCGCTCCTTCCACAACTTCTTCCCGACCCACGCGGTCATCCTCAACGTCGAGGAGGACCACATGGAGATCTACGGCACGCTCGACGCCGTGGTCGAGTCTTTCCGCGTCTTCGCCCACCGCCTGCCCGACCACGGGCTGCTGCTGATCAACCACGAGATGCCGCACCGGCTGACCATCACCGCCGGGCTCAACTGCGCCGTGGAGTCGATCGGCTTCGCCCCGCAGGCGGATTGGCGCGTCGAAGTCGCCTCGGGCAATCCGGCGAACCCGGCGGTTCCGGGCGCGGGCATGCAAGTCAAGCTGCTTCATCGCGGCGAGGTCGTGACGTCGTGGACCTCGCCCCTCCCCGGCGAGCACATGGCCTACAACGCCGCCGCCGCGGCCATCCTCGCCCATCACGTCGGCGCGCCTTGGGACGCCATCGCCCGCGCCATCGAGTCCTTCAAGGGGCTCGACCGCCGGATGCAGCTCATCGGCACCCGCACCGTCGGCGAGAACGGCCACTCCGGCGAGGTCACCGTCGTCGACGACTACGGCCACCACCCCACCGAGGTCGACACCACGCTCCGCGCCCTCCGCCGGCACTACAAGCCCCGTCGGCTGGTCTGCGTCTTCCAGCCGCACCAACACAGCCGGACGCGGTTCCTGATGGAGCAGTTCGCCGCGAGCTTCTCCGAGGCCGACATCGTGATCGTCCCGCACATCTACTTCGTGCGCGACAGCGAGAAGGAGCGCCAGGCCGTGAGCGCCGGCGACTTGGTCGACCGCCTCCGCCAGCGCCGGCAGCAGGCGATGCACCTGTACCCCTTCGCGGCGATCGTCGAGCAGCTCGAGGTGATCGCCCGCCCGGGCGACCTGATCGTGACCATGGGCGCGGGCGACGTGTACAAGGTCGGCTACGACTTCCTGAATCTGCACAGCGAAGCGGCGAAGTGATCGCTTGCGGGGGTGCGCCGCCCAAAGGCAAACCTCCAGACAGCGCGGCTCTTGGCTCGTAGTTCCGCCTATAGGCGGTCTTCGCCTTGTTTCCGCAAGAGCCCGTTGGCCAGGCACGCGAATGCCGTGCGGCGGCCCCATGCCCACATTCCCCGCGTCTTGCGTCGCCTCGCCGGCCGGGTAGAGTCTTCGATCCCCCATGAAGCCCGGGGGCCGGGGACCGGAGCCGCCACTCATGCTCGCCGACCGCGTCAGCTACTTCACCGAGTCGGTCATCCGCGAGATGTCGCGCCTCGCGGCCCGCTTCGGCGCGATCAACCTCGCCCAGGGCATGCCCGATTTCGAGACGCCCCAGGAGATCAAGGAGGCCGCGTGCAAGGCCATCCACGACGGCTTCAACCAGTACGCAGTGACGTGGGGCGCGCCGGCCCTTCGGCAGGCGATCGCCGTCAAGGCCAAGGCCTTCAACGGCATCTCCTGCGAGCCCGACAAGCACGTCACCGTCTGCTGCGGCGCGACCGAGGCGATGATGGCGACGATGCTGGCGGTGGTGAACCCCGGCGACGAGGTGATCGTCTTCCAGCCGTTCTACGAGAACTACGGCCCCGACGGCCTGCTCTCCGGGGCCAAGCCGGTCTACGTCCACCTGCGTGAGCCGGATTGGCACGTCGACCTGGAGGAGCTTGCAGCCGCGTTCACGCCCAAGACCAAGGCGATCATCATCAACACGCCGGGGAACCCCACGGGGAAGGTCTTCACCCGGGTCGAGCTGCAGTTCATCGCCGACCTCTGCATCAAGCACGACGTGCTGGCGCTGACCGACGAGATCTACGAACACATCATCTACGGCGACCCCGGAATCCATCCCCACATCAGCATCGCGACGCTGCCCGGGATGGCCGAGCGCACGGTGACGATCTCGGGCCTGTCGAAGACCTTCAGCGTGACCGGCTGGCGGCTGGGCTACTGCATCGCTCCCGAGGAGATCACCGCGGGGATCCGCCGGGTGCACGACTTCCTGACCGTCGGCGCCCCGCACCCGCTGCAGATGGCCGGCGCCGCGGCGCTGGCCCTGCCCACGTCGTATTACGCCAAATTGAAGACCGACTACACCCGCCGCCGCGACATCCTGCTCCCGTATCTGAGGCAGGCCGGGCTTAAGTTCGAGGTGCCGCAAGGGGCCTACTACGTGATGACCGACGCGGCTGACCTCGGCGCGACCGACGACACGGCCTTCGTCCGCTGGATGGTCGAGCACGTCGGCGTCGCGGGCGTCCCGGGCGGCAGCTTCTACAACCCCAAAAGCCAGGGGCGGACCAAAGTCCGCTTCATGTGGGCGAAAAAAGACCAAACCCTGCACGACGCGGGCGAGCGGTTGTTGAAGATGCGCGAGGAGGCGTTGGCGCGGAAGTGAGCGAGTAGGGCGGGTAGAGCCGTAATCGGCGAAACCCGCCATGCGTCAAGGATGCCGTGAGCGTCGTCCGATGATTGCACTAGACCTGTCCTTGGCCGCCGCGTAAAATGTTCGGAAACAGTTAGGCGACAGCGCAATGGTCAGCGGCCGCATTCGATTCCAATTCGATCTCCCCAAAGCCCTTCAGGCGATGGCTTTTGTGGTTCACCATCGCGGCGCGGTCGAGAAGGTGAAGCTCATCAAGCTCCTCTACATCGCGGACCGGAATCATTTCTTGGCCGCCGGCCATCCCATCACGGGCGATGACCAATACGCGATGAAGTTCGGCCCCGTGCCGTCCTCGTGCCTGAAGGTCCTCGATGGTGAGTCGCCTGTGGGCGAACGCGAGGTCGTCTTCGACCACATGCACGTCATCGACAACAGCGTCACGCTGAAGCAGCCTTTGATGATCGATCGGCTTTCGCTTTCAGAGCGCCGCGTGCTCTCGCAGACGATCGCCGACCATGGCCACAAATGGCGGTGGGACTTGGTCGAGGAGACCCATCAGTTTCCGGAATACCGCGAGACCTACGTCGAAGGGACCTCGACGCTGATCCCCTATGAGGTGATCCTCAAGCACTACGCCGGCGGCGACGAGAACAAGTGGCGGTTGAACCGGCCCGTCGTCTCGACCGAAATGGCGTCACGGATGAACGCGCCGTTCCGAGCCTCGGAACCGGACCTGTGATCGATCCATGCGGCCGTTTGAAATCCATAACGTGGACCGGGTGTGGAGGAATTGCGCTGACCAGAGGCCCTACGTCATCGTCGACGTGAGGGCCGGCGGAGTGTTCGGCTGCTTCTCCATCTCGGGCCAGTGCTACGCCGGCGACTGCTTCCACATCGCGCACGACCACCCCGACTTTCCCGCCACGGGCCTCTCGAAATCCTGCTTTGTGCACTACGCCTTGGTCATCGAGGTCAAGGCCGCGGAGTTTCGCCGGGCTCGCGGACGAATTTCAGGCCAGATGCTGGGGGACTTCATTCGCGAAGCGGGGTTGTGACGGTGACGCGTGCGAGGCCTCGTCAAAAAAAAGCCGGACTCACGAAGTGAGTCCGGCTTGAATCGATTCTGGTTTTAGGGCCGTTGTTCAGCGCGACGCCGCCGCCACATCCGCGTTCGCCGCCGTGCGCTGGTCGAGCACCTGCCGCACCTTGCGGGCGATGCCCGTGGCGTCGAGGCCGACTTCGCCCAACTGGAACTTCCGGCTGGCCTGGTAGACCCACTTCTCGGGCATCGCCAGGCGGTGGATCAGGTCGGTGGGGATGCGGTTCTGGTTGCAGGCCTCGAGCACGCAGGCGCCGAAGCCGCCGGTGATGAAGTGGTCCTCGACCGTCAGGATCGGGATGCCCGCCTCGACGAGCTGGCGGACCAGTTCGACGTCGACCGGCTTGGCGAAGCGCGCGTCGTAGAGGGCGACGTCGTAGCCTTGCTTCTCCAGGTCGGCCAAGGCCTTGTGGGCCTCGTAGACCTCGGTGCCGTAGGCGAGGATGGCGATGTCGGCCTTCGCCCCCTTGGCGGGTTTAATCAGCGCGGCCTTGCCCAGCTCGTAGGCGGGGACGTTGGCGACGACCTGCGTCTCTGCGACGGCGTCGCGCGGGTAGCGGATCACCGAGCAGCCCGCGTCGTAGGTCCGCATGAACTCAAGCCCCGCGCGGAGGTTGCCCTCGTCGCTCGCGGCCAGCATCACCACGCCCGGGAGCGGGTTGAACATCGAGATGTCCATGAACCCGTGGTGCACGGCCCCGTCGTCGCCGACGAACCCGGCCCGGTCGAGGCAGATGCGGACCGCCAAGCCCTGCAGCGAGACTTCCTGGAAGACCTGGTCGAAGGCCCGCTGGGCAAAGGTCGAGTAGACGGCGAAGAAGGGCTTCATGCCGCTCTTGGCCAGGCCCGCGGCCATGTCCATCGCGTGCGATTCGCAGATGCCCGTGTCGAGGCTGCGCTCGGGGAAGAGCGGGAGGATCTTGTTGATGCCGGTCCCGTCGGGCATCGCGGCGGTGATCGCGAAGACCTTGTCGTCGCGCTTCATGATGTCGACCATCGCGTCGGCGTAGGCGGTGGTGAACGACCTGCCCGACTTCTTCATCTCCACGCGGCAGCCCTCGACGGTGAAGGGGCTGGGCGAGTGGAACTTGGAGGGGTCGCCCGCGGTGAAGTCGAAGCCCTTGCCCTTGATGGTCTTGCAGTGGAGCAGGACGGGGCGGTCGAAGTCCTTGATCTCGTTGAGCATGTCGATCAGCGAGGGCAGGTCGTGCCCGTCGATCGGGCCGACGCACAGGAGCCCGAACTGCTCGAACATGTGCCCGGAGGTGATCATCGCCTTCATCATCTCGCCGGCGCGATGGTACATGTCCTCGAGGGCGTGGCCGAAGGGGGTGCGGGCGAGGACCTCGTGGGCCCGCTTCTTGAAGTGGCCGTAGGCGGAGTTGACCCGCATGCGGTCGAAGTACTGGGCCATCGCGCCCTGGGGCTTGGCGATGGACATGCCGTTGTCGTTGAGGACGACGAGGAACTGGCGGTGGAGCGTGCCGGCGTTGTTGAGCCCCTCCATCGCGACGCCGTTGACGATCGAGGCGTCGCCGATGATCGAGACGACGCGGCGGTCGCCGTGGCCCAGCGCCTGGTCGCCGCGGGCCATGCCCACGGCGGTCGAGATTGCGGTGCCGGCGTGGCCGACGCTGAAGAGGTCATACGGCGACTCGCGCGGCTCGGGGAAGCCGGAGATGCCGTCGCGCTGGCGGAGCTTGGGAAGCAGGTCGGCCCGCCCGGTCATCATCTTGTGCGGGTAGCACTGGTGGCCGACGTCGAAGAGCAGGCGGTCGTGGGAGAAGTCGAAGACGTAGTGGAGGGCGATGGAGAGCTCGACCACGCCGAGGTTGGGGGCCAGGTGCCCGCCGGACTTCGAGACGGTGTCGCAGATGGCGTGGCGCATCTCCTCCGCGAGCTGGGGGAGCTGGTCGACCGAGAGGGCCTTGAGGTCGGCGGGGCTCTTGATCCGCGGCAGGAGCGGGGCGTCGAGGGTCGGCGCTGCGGTGCTGGCGGACGGAGAGGCGTCGGGCTTACTCATGATGGTCCCTTGGGAGGCTCAGGTCGCGCTCACGGCAGAGGCCGCGGCAAGGCCCCATTCTAGCTTTTGCCGAACCTTAATGCGCAGTGGAGTCCGTGGGAGGGTCCTGGAGTGGGCATGGTCCGATATCTCATCGGTCGATAAACCGATTTGGGATCGACTTTTGTGGGTGGAGGCTCGCTCCGCCGCGGCCTCAGCTCACGCAATCCGAGAAGCCGTAGATCCCCAGCAGCCTGCCGACCTCGGCCTTCTTCTGCGCGAGCGTCAGGTCGGTCCGGCGGAGGGCGCGGTGGGCGTCGTGCTCGAAGGCCCGCATCTGCGAGGCCTTCGCGGGCAGGGCCTCGAGGCAGCTCTTGGGGATGCGGATGACCCCCTCGGCCGAGGCGTGGACGACGTCGCCGCTGCGGATGGTCAGCCCGCCGACCTCGACGGGTTCGTTGAAGCGGGCGAAGCGCAGGGCGCAGTGATGGATGACCTTCCCGCGCCCGTAGGCGGCGAAGGGCGTGCTCATCAGGCCCGGGATGTCCCGCACCTGGCCGTCGGTGACCAGCGCGACGCAACCCGCGGCGTGGAGCGTCTTGGCCATGCCGTCGCCGATGACGCACTCGTGCCGCGGGCGCGAGCCGACGCACTGCACGACCCAGATGGTCGGCTCGCTTGATCTCTCCATCGCCTCGAGGGTCTGCCAGAAGACGGCCGTGTCGGCGGTGTTGCCCGGCGTCGAGCTGTCGCAGACGCAGGTGAGCGCGACGCCCACGCTCGGGCCCAGGCCGGTGGTGATCGGCTGGATCTCCGAGCCCATGTAGAGCTCGTGCGTGGGCGACTTGTCGATGTAGTTGATGGTGTTGGCGAGCAGGGCGCCGTCGAAATCGCGGAGCTCTTCGAGGATGGACTTGAGCGACATGGCGGGTTCCGGGAGGAGAGGCAGGGAGGGAGTGGTCAGGGAGGTGGTCAGACGCGGCGGACGATCATCGGGAAGGCGCGGGGGTCGAGCACGAACGACTCAAGCTGGCGGGCTAGGGGGGAACGGAGGATCGGCTGGCGTCCCACGGCGTGGTCGATCGCGCCGACGGCGAAGTCGACGTCCTGAGCGTCGACCACGGCCGAGGCGCGCCCGGCGGCGCGGAGGCGGGCCGTCGCGACCACGAAGGGGTAGAGCAGAGCGATGCCGCGGAGCCCGTTGAGGAAGTCGCGCCCCGCCGACCGCCCCATGAACTGGAAGCTGGCGAGCTTGAGGCGGACCATCCGCCAGTGCAGGTCGAACGCGCCTGAAGCGGTGGCGATGTGCGTGTCGCCGGTGAACAGGCGGGCTTGGCGGATCGTCCCCGGCGGGAAGACGGCTCCCACCCCCGGAAGCCCGCCGCCGCCCAGGACGATGCGGGCGATGGCGATCGCGCGGGGGATTCGCCAAGCCCTGCCGTCGACGACGTCCTCGTCCCGGCGGAGGTGTTGGGCGAGCAGGGCCCGGAAGGCGAGGCGGTGGATCGCCCCGACGCGCCCGGCCGGGAGGGCGAGCACCTTCTGGACGTGGCCCTGGATCTCCGGAAACCCGAGTCCGAGCGTCTCCCTGCTGAGCCCTTCGACCGATTGCGTCGCCAGCCAGTCGGTGAAATAGTAGAGGAAGAGGACCTTGCCGCGGTCGTCGGGGAAGGCGTTGAGCAGCGCGACGGCGAACTCCACCGCCGCCTGGACCTGCTCGCGCGAGAGATGGTCGAGGACTTGGGGGTCGAAGGCCGGGCCGAGCGGGAGCTCGCGGGCGAGGGCGTCGATGTCGCGGCGTTGCTCGTCGAAGGGTTGGCCGTAGTTGTCGCGGATGGCGGGGCAGTCGTTCCGCCCCAGCACGGAGACCTGCCCCTCGAAGGTGCGGGCGATCTGGAAGGGGAAGAGCCTGCAGCCCAGCGGCTTGGCCTCCATGCCGAACTGCTCGTGAATTCTGCAGCGCCCGTTGCCGCGGTTGAGGTAGACGCAGGCCCCGTCGGCCGCGTGGGCGAGGTAGGTCCGCCCGCTGAACTTCAGGAAGGGCGAGACGGAGCGGCAGGGGTCGCCCTCGGGCCAGGCCAGCGCGGGCAGGGCGCGGATCTCGTCGTCGAGCAGCTCGACGTGCCAGTTCCGGCAGCAGTTGGAGCAGGTGCGGCAGGAGAACCGCTGGTCTTCGAGGACGTCGAGACGCATGGGGGGATGATACCCCGCGCGACCGCGTCATTCCTCCACGCGCACGAACTCCGTGATCTCCAGCCCGAAGCCCTCCAGCGCCGCGGGCTGGAACGGGTGGTTGGTGATCAGCCGCAACCGGCGAATGCCCAGGTCGCGCAGGATCTGCGAGCCGATGCCGTAGTCGTTGGTGTTCGCGGGCGGGCGCATGCCGGGGGCCTGCTGCGTCGAACCCAGGCGGAGGCGCTCGGAGTCGTCGGGCGCGTCCTCGCGGTGGAGCGTTTGCAGGCGCTTGAGCAGGCCCGAGCCCATGCCCTCGTGGCGGAGGTAGACCAAGGCCCCGCGCCCCTCGCGCTGGATCATCCGCATCGAGGCGTTGAGCGTCAGCCCAGAGGGTTGCTGGAGGTCGCCGAAGACGTCGCCCAGGAGATTCTGGCTGTGCATGCGCACGAGCACGGGCTCGGCAATGTCGACGACCCCGCCCGTGGCGTCGAGCCGGCCGACGTCGCCGCAGGTCAGCGCGACGTGCGGGAAGGGGTCGACCTGGCTGCGGTAGGCGATGAGGTTGAAGGTGCCCTGGTGCGTCTCGAAGGGGACGGCGTCGATGCGCTCGACGAGCTTCTGCCGTTGCAGGCGGAACTGGATGATGTCGGCGACGGAGCAGATCTTGATGCGGTGCTTGGCGCAGAGGCGCTCGAGGTCGGGGAGGCGGGCCATCGAGCCGTCCTCGTTCATGACCTCGATGATCGCGGCCGCGGGGCTGAGGCCCGCGAGTTTGCAGAGGTCGACGGAGCCCTCGGTCTGCCCGGGGCGGACGAGCACGCCCCCGTCGCGGGCCCGGAGCGGGTTGATGTGGCCCGGGCGGGCGAGGTCGGCCGGGCGGGCGGCGGGATCGATGGCGACGCGGATGGTGGTCGCGCGGTCGGCGGCGCTGACGCCCGTGGTGAGGCCGAAGCGCTCGTGGGCGTCGATGGTCACGGTGAAGGCCGTGCCGCGCTGGGTGGTGTTGACGGCGCTCTGCGGGGCAAGCTCGAGGCGGTCGCAAGTCTCGCCCGTGAGGGCGAGGCAGAGCACGCCGCGCCCCTCGCGGATCATGAAGTTGACGACCTCGGGCGTGACATGCTGGGCGGCGCAGACCAGGTCGCCCTCGTTCTCGCGGCGTTCGTCGTCGACCAGGACGACCATCCGCCCCGCGCGGAGGTCGTCGAGGATTTCGGGGATGGAATGCATGGAGGTGATGGTAACGGGCGGCGGGCGATCCGGGGCGCTGAGGGCTACCGCGTCACGATCGGCATGCTCCGCGCCAACTCACGCAGGCGGTTCTCCAAGGCCTGCATTTTTTTGGGAAGGTCGCCCCCGGAAGCGGTCTTCTGGCCGTAGTGGACGGTGACTATGGGGCTGTCCGCGGGGCCGACGTATTGCTCGCCGGACCAGGTTTCGCTGTCCGCGAACATTCGGGCCAGCTCGGCACGGGCTTGGGCGCTGAGCCGGCCTTCCCGGGTTTCAGTGGTTTCGTGCTTCGGGTCGATGTCGTTGGGCCCCCAGCCTTTGTTGTGGGTCGCTTGATATCGAAGATTGCCGGCAGGATCAACCGTGATGTGCTCGAGGATTCGCTCCAGGTAGGACATGGATGTGACATCGATCGGCAGCAGCGCCAGCTGCATGTCATCTACCACGGTCTGAGCGGGGGACGGCGGCGATGCGTCGCGGCACCCATTGACGACGATGCCGACGGCGATCAGAAGCATGAGGCCGACGGCGAGCTTGGGCAATACGACGTGTCGCACCCTCATCATCGACCACCCCCATCGTCCGCGTCGCCTCGCTCACCCCTTCGGCCCGAGCCTCACCACCGTCCGCGGCGTGAACGGGAACGCCTTGAGCAGGTCGCGGAGATCACCGACCGTGACGGCCATGATCTGCTTCAGCTCGTGCTCCAGCGGGTGATACTCGGGGTTGTACATCCACTGGTTGCCCAGCGTGCGCATGCGGCCGCCGGGGTTCTCCCCTTGGAGCGTGGTGGACGTCGCGAGCTTGTTCTTGGCCCGCTCCAGCTCCGCGGGGTCGATGCCCGCGGCGTAGCCGTCGAGCGTGTCGAGCAGCCTCTTCTCCACCGCTGCCGCCCGCTCCTCGTCGCAGGAGACGAAGGCGGTGTAGGCCCCGGTCTGGTCCTGCGGGATGAAGGAGAGGTCGGCCTCGTCGGCGAGCCCGGGGTCGATCAAGGCCCAGTACAGCCGGGAGCCGTCGGAATCGCCCAGCACGTCGCAGAGGATGCGGGCGGCGTAGCGCCTCGGGTCCTGGGCGCTGGGGGCGGGGCACATCATGCAGACGTAGTGGCGGTTGACCTTCGGGTCGGCCATGCCCAATTCGCGCGGGGCGAAGGCGGGCTCGCGGTAGGCGCGGGCGCTGCGCCGCGGGCTCCACGAGGCGGTCAGCTTCTCGACGTCGCGCACCAGCGCGTCGAAGTCGATCCGCCCCGCGGCGGCGACGACGATGTTGTCCGGCCCGTAGCGCTGGTCGAAGTAGCCGCGCATCTGCTCGGGCGTGAGGGCCTGCACCGTGCTGGCCGTGCCCAGCACGCGGTGCCCCAGCGTGTGCCCCTCGTAGAACGACTCGACGACCTGGTCCTGCAGCCGCCATTGCGGGCGGTCCTCGTACATCCCGATCTCCTCGAGGATCACCTTCTTCTCGACGTTGAAGTCGTCGGCCCGCAGGGCGGGGCGCATCATGTCGGCCAGGAGGTCGGTCGCGCGGGGGATGAACTCGGGCAGCACGTGGGCGTAGTAGACCGTCGTCTCCTGGCTGGTGTAGGCGTTGTAGTCGGCCCCGATCTCGTCGAACTCGCGGTTGACGTCGTCGGCCGAGCGGCGGGCGGTGCCCTTGAACATCATGTGCTCAAGGAAGTGGCTCACGCCCATGAGCTCGGCGGTCTCGTCGCGCGAGCCGGTCTTCACGAAGAAGCCCACGCCCGCGGTGTGGGCGTCGGGGTTGACCTCGGCGACGAGGGTGAGCGAGTTGGGCAGCGTGTGGCGGTGGAAGGAGAGGGGCATGCGTGCAGTGGACCTATGAAAGTCCGGCCCACGAGACGCGCGGGGCTTCCTGATCAGGAGGCTCCGCACGTCCCGTGGGCCGGGCGATGTCGCACGTGTCGCGCCCGCCAGGCGGGCGTCGTGTTCAACCGATCAGGTCGAGGCCTTCTGAAGCTCCGCGACGAATTCCTTCTTGGGCTGGACGCCCACGAACTTGCGGATGACCTGCCCGCCCTTGAAGAGCAGGACCGTCGGGATGGCGTTGATGCCGAACTTGAGCGAAACCTCGCGGTTGGAGTCGGTGTCGACCTTGCCGACCTTCACCTTGCCGTCGAATTCCTTGGCGAGGTCGTCGATGGTGGGGGCGAGCATCCGGCAGGGCATGCACCACTCGGCCCAGAAGTCGACCAGCACGGGCTTGTCGGAATTGATGACTTCCTTCTCGAAGTTGTCGTCGGTGAGTTGGAGGACTGAATCGCCTGCCATGGTGGGCTCCTTGCTGCGAGAGGCATTGCTGCCCGTAGTTCCGGGGCTCCCGGGGGATTCCGGGAATATCCCGGTGACTTCCGGGCATAAGTGGGAAGATTCTAGGCGCGCCGCGGGTTGGCATCAACCGAATGGGCATTGTCTGCCATGGCGGACAACGCCCCCGCGGGCGGGCGCCGGGCGGATGCGGACTCCCCCCGATCGCCCTAAGATGGCGGCCGAACCACGTTTCCGGCCTCGGCGTTTCCAGCCTCGGCGCTTCCAGCCTCACGGAGACCTTTCGGGTGACGCTCCAGCAATCGCTCATTCAAAAAATCGAATCCGGCTCCGCCGTCATCGGCGTCATCGGCCTGGGCTACGTCGGCCTGCCCCTCCTGCGCGCCTTCTGGCGCGGCGGGTTCAAGGTCGTCGGCTTCGACATCGACCCCGAGAAGATCCGCCTGCTCTCCAAGGGCGAGAGCTACCTGAAGCACTTGGGCGAGGACTTCGTCCGCGACATGGTGAACTCCGGGCGCTTCGCCGCCACCAGCGACTTTTCCCGCCTCGCTGAGCCCGACGCCATCGCCATCTGCGTCCCCACCCCGCTGGGCAAGCACCTCGAGCCCGACCTCTCCTACATCGAGCGCACCAGCGACGCGATCGCCAAGACGCTCCGCCCCGGGCAGCTCGTCGTGCTCGAGTCGACGACCTACCCGCGCACCACGCGCGAGGTGACGCTCCCGCGCCTCGAGGCCGGCGGGCTCAAGTGCGGCAAGGACTTCTTCCTCGCCTTCTCGCCCGAGCGCGAGGACCCGGGGCGGAAGGACTTCGACACGCAGAGCATCCCCAAGCTGGTGGGCGGGATCGACGCGCCCTCGGGCGAGGCCGCAGTGGCACTCTACAAGAAGGCCGTGAAGCAGGTCGTGCCGGTCTCCAGCGCCGAGGTCGCCGAGGCGGCCAAGCTGCTGGAGAACATCTACCGCTGCGTGAACATCGCGCTGGTCAACGAGCTCAAGGTCGTGCTCACCGCGATGGACGTCGACATTTGGGAAGTGGTGAACGCCGCGAAGACCAAGCCCTTCGGCTTCCAGGCCTTCTACCCCGGCCCGGGGCTGGGCGGCCACTGCATCCCCATCGACCCGTTCTACTTGACGTGGAAGGCCCGCGAGGTCGGCATGCCCACGCGCTTCATCGAGCTCGCGGGCGAGATCAACCGCGGCATGCCCGACTACGTCGTCCAGCGGACGACGCTCGCCCTCAACGACCGCGGGCGCTCGATCAAGGGCTCGCGCATCCTCGTGCTGGGCCTGGCCTACAAGCCCGACGTCGACGACGTGCGCGAGAGCCCCAGCATCGAGCTGATCGAGCGGCTGCAGCACCTGGGCGCGCAGGTGGAGTACAACGACCCGCACGTGCCCGCGACGCACAAGATGCGCGAGCACGACCTGGGCATGACCAGCGTGCCGCTCACGCCCGAGACGCTCAAGACCTACGACTGCGTGCTGATCGCGACGCACCACGCCGCCTACGACTGGCAGATGGTGGCCGACCACGCGAAGCTGGTCATCGACACCCGCGGGGCGATGCGCGGGGTGAAGGGCAGGAAGGACCACATCGTCGGGGCGTGAGCGAACCGGCTCCGTGCATTGAGGCGCAAGGGAGCGTCTGATCAGAGCCGGGGACTGTGTCCCCGTCGATCGAGCGCGCAGCGGTACTCCGCTCGCGCGAATCGTCGGGTGCCCTCGCGGCGCGAGAAGCACGGGACGCCAACAGCAGATGCTGTCGATGGAACTGGGATCAACATCGGGACGCCCCCTGCGAGGCCGGCACTTCGCGCGAGCGGAGTACCGCTGCGCGCCCGATAGACGGACACACAGTGTCCGGCTCTGACCTGAATCAGATCAGGCTTCGCCTGATGAGACAAAACCTCCGTCGCAGCACGCCAACCCACCTCACATCTTCAGCAACCTCCTCGGATTCACGTCGTACATCGCCTCGCGCTGCTTGTCGTCGAGCCCGATCAGCTCCATCAATCCCCTGCGGTAGGGGTAGAAATTGTCGAGCGTGAAGCCGTGGTCGCTGCCCCAGAGCAGGCGCTGCGGGTCGCACCGGCGGACGATCTCCTTGAGCGCCGCCACGTGCGGGCTGCAGAGGCATGGCCAAAGGTTGGGCGTGAGGTTCACCGCGGCGATCGCCTCGCGCCAATGCTCGAAGAGCCCCGTGTGGCCGAGGATGATCTGCACGCGCGGGTGGCGCTTCGCGAGCAGTGCCATCTGCGCGGGGAGCGAGAAGGGGGGCGTGCCGTCGTGGAAGAGAATGGGGACGTCGAATTCCTCCGCGAGGTCGCAGACATCGTCCATCGCCGCCCAGCCCGGGCTCAGCCCCTGCAGCCAGGGGTGGAACTTGATCCCGCGCATCTTGAGCGTGCCCAAAGCTCGGCGGATCTCGGCCAGCCCCTCGTCGGGGACGGAGATCTGGGCCGTGCAGAAGGGGATCATGCGCCCCTCGGCCGCGGGATGGGCGCAGACCGCGGCCAGGTCGTCGTTGTCCTGCCCGACCTTGCCGTCGTGGATCAGCCCGGTGAAGGGCAGGATCACCGCGTGCGAGACGCCCGCGCTGCGGATCAGCTCGATCCACGCGGCGGGGTTGCGCCCGTCGCGGTTTTGGAAGCAGGGGGCCCAGTGGGTGTGGCAGTCGAAGACGTTCATGGCCGTATTGCTCAAGGGCGCACCTCCGCGAGCAGCGCCTCGATGTTGCGCCCGTACGTCCCGGAATTCTTGGCGATGGGCCAACTCAGGTCGGCGTGCTGCAGCTCGTGGCGGGGCAGGTTGCGCGGGGCGGAGGTGCCGAAGATCAGCCGCTCGTCGCCGGCGATCTTTCCCCAGTGGTGGATCGCGAAGGGGCGCACGAGGCTCAGCTCGAACCAGAGGTTGGGCAGCTTGAGCTTCAGCGCGGCAGGCATGTCGTGGGCGTGGTCGGTACTGCCGCAGTGGCCCATGATGAAGCGCGTGCGCGGGAACTGCATCGCGACCAGGGCGAGCTGCGTGGGCGCCGCGGGGCCGTGTGGCCCGGTGTGGACGTAGACGGGCAGCAGCATCTCCTTGGCCGCCTCGTACAACGGGTTCGCGATCTCGTCGCCCAGGTAGAAGCCCTGCAGCGCCGGCGCGAGCACGAGCATCCGCGCCCCCGCGTGCACCGCCCGGCTGAGTTCCTTCACGCCTTCGGCCCCGAACCAGGGGTTCACGGTGCAGGCGGGGATCAGCCGGCCGGCGTTTCCAGGGGCGCCGGTGCCCCCGGGGGATCCGGGGGCGTCGGCGGCGAGCCGGGCGATGCGTTCGTTGCCCGCGCGGTTGTGCACGGCGATCTCGCGGTCCTCCGGGGCGACGACCGCGCGGGCGATCCCCGCGTCGTCGAGCTGGCGGATCAGCTCCTCCACGGGGAGCGCCGTCTCGCGCTCCGTGCCGGAGGTGGTGTAGGCGTCGATGATGGAACTCATGCGGGGCCGCCTGCGGAAGGGATGGAGAGTCGAGAGGCCTGAAGGACCGTTTGGGGACCTGTTCGGAAAACCGGATGGCAGATTATGCCTCGGCGCGCCGGTTTGCAAGACTTTTCACGATCTTCGTGATTAAAGAATTGACAGGCTGTCATAAAACACGAAGATCGTGAATATGCGGGCCGGCTCGCTCTCCGATCACTCGCTTTTGGACTATATGCTCCACCGGGCGGCGGTCTCCGCGCCCGAGGTGGCGCGGGCCCTGCATGTCCCGCCGTCGACCGCCATGAGCATGATGGCCCGCCTGGTCCGCCGCGGGCAGGCGATGCGCGTCCCCACGACGGACCTGCCCGACGAGACCACGCCGAACAATGCGGCTTCTGTGGCGAACGTGGCGGCCGTTTCAACTTCCCGCCGCGGCCGGCCGGTCGTCGCCTACGGGCTGCGCCTCCCCGCGCCGGTGGCGGTCGTCCTCTTCGACGGCTCGGAGGCCTCGGGCGCGGTGGTCGACGCCGGCCTCGCGGTCCGCGGCGTGCGCCGCCAGGAACTCGCCGCCGTCGAGGGCCAGGCCGGCGCGATCGCGCTGGTCGAGCGCATGCTCGCGCGGGTGCTCCCCGCCGCGGGCTTGGCGCGGGGCGACCTCGCCGGGCTGGGGCTCTCGATCAACGCCGTCCCGCTCGGGGCCCGGACGCTCGCCAGCTCCGTCCTCCCCTGGGTCGACGCCTCCCTCGCCCCCCGGCTGGCCGACGCCCTGGGCCTGCCCGTCCACTTGGTGCTCACCCCCACGATCGTCGCGGAACACCGCCTCCTGCCCGAGCCGCTCCCGGGCTCGATGGTCTACCTGCGCGTGGGCGACGGCGTGAGCTCGCACTTCATCGCCGGGCGGCGCTGCCACGCCGGCCACGGCTCCCTCGCGGGCGAGCTGGGCCACGTCTCCCTCGAGGCCGACGGCCCACTCTGCGGCTGCGGGCGGCGGGGCTGCCTCGAGGCCTGGTGCAGCGGGCCCGCCATCGTCCGCGCCGTGCGCGAGGACCTCCGCGCCGGCGTCGCCTCCACGCTCGACGCCGGGCTCCTGCAGCGGGCCAGCGCCCGCGCCGCGGTCGACCACATCGCCCAGGCCTGGCGCGCCGGCGACTCGCTGGCCCGCACGGCCATGGACCGCGTCTTCGACCGCCTCGGGCGCGGCCTCGCCATCATCCTCAACCTGGTCGACCCCGACCTGATCGTCGTCGGCGGTTACGTCCTGCGCGACCGGCCCGAGTGGATCGAGGAGGTTCGCCGCCGGGCCTTGCCGTGGACGCTCCACGCCGCCCGGCGCGAGAACCCGCTCCGCGTCGCGCGGGCGACGCTGGAGGACGAGCTGCGCGTCATCGCCTGCCATTACCACTATCCGCTCGCCGGCAAGACTCCGCCGTCCTCCGCCCTCGAAGGCGAAGCCAAGCGCGGCGCCAACGATGAGTCAGACCCCGATTCCCAGCCTCGCCGCCGGCGCGCCCGCGCCAAGCCCGCCCATCGCGCCAAGTCCGCATCCCCTGCCCGTTCACTCGCCCGCCCCCGCCCCCGCCCCCGGAAAAAACTGAGGAGCCTCCTCGCATGACCACGTCCCTCGCCCCGGCCTCTGTCGCCTCGACCTCCACCAAGCCCCGCATCCGCGCCCTCAAGCTCAAGGACGGCCACTTCCCGCGCCGCCAGGCCATCGACGCCACCTACGGCTCGTGGGACTACGACGACTTCCTCAAGCCCGCCAACCGCAAGTGGCGCGACGCCTGGATCAGCTTCGACTGCCTCCTGGCAGACCTCGAGCGCGACATCGTCTGGTGCGGCATCGCGACCTTCACCTCCGACGTCCTCTGGGCCTACGAGCGCTCGACGGGCAAGTTCCGCTCGATGGGCTACGCGAAGGTCGGCAACAAGTTCGACGCGAAGTTCCACCGCTCGCTGCTCCACGACAACGAAGGGCAGGTCCTGGCCGCGACGGCGCTCTACCACGACCCCGACCGCTTCCTCGAGGCCCCGGGCGGCGCGCTGGTGAGCTTCGACCCCCAGCGCGAGAAGCTGCGCGTCATCGACCGACCGCTCCCGCACCTCTACATCCAGAGCATCGAGATCGACCGCGAGCGCAACGTCCTCTACGGCCAGACGGCCTACCCGGAATACTTCTTCAGCTACGACCTCGCCACGGGCAAGTGCACCACGCTGGGCACGATCAGCGGCGGGCAGGGGCTCTCGCAGGCCGAGACGCTCGTGGTCGATCCGCACGGCACGGTCTGGGGCTGCTACGGCGTCTGCCGCGCGTGGGCCAACGCCGTGGGCTCCGTCGGCGCGCGGCTGTGGAGCTACCACCCCGACGACAAGGCCCCGGTCTACCACCGCCACGGCCTGCCCAGCCTCGACGGCAAGGGCTTCGCGAAGCCCGACGGCGTCCACCTCGGGCCCGACGGCGCGGTCTACATGGGCTCGGCCGAGGGCGCGCTCTACCGCATCAACTCCAAGAACGCCAAGGTCGAGTTCATCGGCAAGCCCGCCCCCGGGGCCCGGCTCACCGGCATGGTCAACGGCCACGACGGCAAGCTCTACGGCTCGTGCGGGCGCCTCGGCGCGGCCAACCTCTTCAGCCTCGAGCCCGGCTCGGGCAAGCTCACCAACCTCGGGCCGATCTTCGACCCCGCGCTCGAGGAGCAGATGTACCAGTGCCACAACATGTGCATCACGCCCGACGGCACGATCTACGGCGGGGAAAACGACGTCCCCTGGCGCAGCAGTTACCTCTGGGAGATCGCCGGCGTCTGCCCGTCGCGCGAAGCCGTCGCGGCGACGCAGTCCAACGGCAAGGCCGTCAAGACCACCAAGTCCGCCAAGGGAGCCAAGCGATGAAACCCGACAAGCTCTACTTCTCGTTCCTCATCGACTGCGAGGCCACGCAGCCCGCCGTCAACGACAAGAAGCTCGGCGAGCGCTCCTCGCGCAGCTTCGGCGCGGTGCTGGAGAAGCACGGCCTCCGCGGCACGTTCCACGTCATCCCCACCGACATCGAGGCCAGCCCCAAGGTCTACCGCGACCTCCACGCCGCCGGCCACGAGATCGGGCTGCACTTGCATCCCGCCGCCGACGGCTACGCCGAGTTCTTCGGCGTCTACGGCCCCGACGAGCAGCGCAAGATCCTCAGCGAGGCCAAGGATCGCTTCGTCAGCAGCCTGGGCTTCGAGCCCGGATCGCTCTGCATCG
The DNA here is from genome assembly GCA_026386955.1 of Planctomycetota bacterium. Lineage (GTDB taxonomy): Bacteria > Planctomycetota > Phycisphaerae > Phycisphaerales > Phycisphaeraceae > JAPLMQ01. Next base: position 54,105 of record JAPLMQ010000297.1, on the reverse strand, counting down.
GCTACGGCTCGGTCAACGACTTCTCCTACGGCGTCTTCCACGACCTGGGCTTCCGCCACGGCACGACCTGCATCCCCACGCGCGTCCTGCCCGAGTGCGCCTCGGTCCACGCGGGCAAGCCGCTCGACCTCCACTACGCCCACCGCTGGAACCGCGTGCTGGTGGGCGACCTGGACTACGTCGAGGTGCCCTGCACGCTCGACCCCGACTCGCGCATGTGGGGCGGCAAGCACCCGCTCGATTTGCGCGTCGAGCTGGTCGACACCAAGAACCACTGGTACACGATCAAGAAGGCGGTCGACCGTCAGGTCGCGGCCAAGACGCCCGTGAAGCAGATCCGCGGGGCGACGCACAACACCTTCGAGTTCGGCGCGAAGGGCGACTTCCGCCGCGAGACGCTCGAGGGGATCATCCGCGCCGCGCAAAGCATCGCCGAGGCGGCGGGGCTCGACCTCAAGGGCGTCACCACGCGCGAGCTGGCCGCCATCTACCGCAAGACGGTGCCGCTGGGCTCGACGGCGACGCACCTGGCGCTCGACCGCCGCGGATACCTGAGCGGCGCGGCAGCGAAGCCCATCGAATCGGCCAACAAGAAGAAGTCCGCGGGCAAACGAAAGGCCCGGGCATGAACACGCCGGCGACGCCAACGACTCCCGAGCGCACGCTCCCGTTCCTCGCCCTGGGCGGGCTCTTCGAGGCCGACGACATCGCGGCCGCGGCCCGCGTCATCGAGGCCGCGGGCGCGCCGGGCGGCAACTTCTTCCCGCTCCCGGAGGAGAACGAGTTCCAGGCCGCCTTCGCCGCCCACGAGGGCGCGCGGGCGGCGGTGGCGGTCAACTCCTGCGGCACCGCCCTCGACCTTTGCATGATGGTCCTCGACATCAAGCCGGGCGACGAGGTGATCACCACGCCGCTCACCTTCATCTGCAGCGCCACCTGCGCCAGCGCCCGCGGGGCGCGGATCGTCTTCGCCGACGTCGATCCCGCGACGCTCTGCCTCGACCCTGCCGCGGTGGAGAAGAAGATCACGCCGCGGACCAAGGCGATCATCCCCGTCCACTTCGCCGGCCTCGCCGCCGACGTCGAGGGTTTCGACGCGATCACCAAGCGCACGGGCGTGCCGGTGATCTACGACGCCGCCCACGCGGTCGGCACCCGCCGGCACGGCAAGCGCGTCGGCGGCGCGGGCAAGGCCTCTTGCTACAGCTTCCAGTCGAACAAGAACATCACCACGCTCGGCGAGGGAGGCGCGGTCACCACCGACGACCCCGCCTTCGCGGAGGAGATCCGCCGGCGGAAGACCTTCGGCTTCGTCTACGGCCCGCAGCTGCGCGTCGTCACCACCGGGTTCAACTACCGCATGACCAAGCCGCAGCTCGCGGTGGGCGTCACGCAGACCGCCAAGGCCCGCCGGGTGATCGACGCCAAGCTCGCCAACATGAAGCGCCTGAGCGAACTGCTCGCCGGCGCGCCGGGGCTGATCCTTCCTGCCGGGCTCGACGAGGACCACGGGGCCCACCTCTACGTCGTCCGCCTCGACTCCACGCGGGCGAGCTTCCCGCGCGAGCGCTGGCAGGCCCACTTGAAGACGCGCTACGGCATCGGCACGGCGTTGCACTACCCCATCGTCTGGTCGTGGGAGGCCTTCGCCGAGGTCGACCACGACCGCACCGGCTGCCCCGCCGCCGAGCGGGCATGCAGGGAGGTGCTCTCGCTCCCGGTCTTCGCGCAGTCGAAGCCCGAGGAGATCGAGTACCTGGCGAAGTCGGTGCGGCAATCGCTGGAAGATTTGAAGTGAACGCGGGCGTCGGCAACACAACGGAGCGATGACGATGAGCAAGACAACGAGCAAGAAGACAAGCAAGAAAACGAGCGGCAAGGCGAGCGGCAAAACCAGCGGCAATGCCAGCGACATCAAGATCGGCGTGGCGGGCCTCGGGCACCGCGGCCGCTGGTGGGTGCAGCTCCTGCAGCGCATCCCCGGCTACCGCATCACCGCCCTCTACGACTTCATCGAGCCGCTGCTCGAGCAGACGCTGGCGCTGATCCCCTACCGCGACGAAGTCCGCACCTTCACCGACTACGACGAGTTCCTGAAGTTCAAGGAAATGGAAGCGGTCGCCCTCACCGTCCGCCGCAAGGACCAGGGCGCGCTGGCCGCGAAGGCCCTCGAGGCCGGCAAGCACGTCAACGCCGAGGTCCCCGCGGCCCACACCATCGAGGACTGCTGGCGGATCGTCCTCGCCGCCGAGCGCACGGGCAAGGTCTACCAGTTGGCCGAGCAGGTGCGCTACGCCGGCTTCACGATGGCGTGGCAGGACCTGGTCGCGCGCGGCGAGCTGGGCAAGGTGACCTACTGCGAGGGGCAGTACATCGGCTACTACGGCACGAGGCAATTCTTCCAGGACTTCGGGACCGGCACGTTCCACACGATCGAGGAGCTGAAGGACCACCCGCAGGCCAAGCCGACCTGGCTTCACGAGATGCCGCCGATCCATTACGTGGTGCACGACCTGAGCCCGCTGATGAAGATCCTCGACGACCGCCCGGCCCGCGTGGTGGCGATGGGCACCCGCCGCCCGAGCTACACGCATCCCGAGATCGGCCAGCCCGACATCCAGGTCGCGCTGGTGCAGATGGGCAAGGACACCGTGGTCCGCCTCGCCACCGGCTTCATGCAGCCCGGCCCGCACGATGACCACCACTGGTGGCAGTGCATCGGGACCAAGGGGCGCGTGCAGTGGCGGCGGGCCAAGAGCGAGCGGCCGGCGATGTGGCAGGCCGACCGGCAGATGCACGAGCTGGCGGCCGTCGACTGGCGGCTGGAGCGGGCCGACGCGCCCGACGCGTCGCGCTCCACCGGGCATGGCGACACCGACTATTACGTGCAGGCCTCGTTCCGCGACGCGCTGCGCGGCGGCCCGCCCGTCGAGCTAGACGCCTACGGCGCCGCCCAGATCGCCGCGACGGGCATCCTCGCCGCCGACTCGCTCGACCAGGGCAGCCGGCCGATCGACATCCCCGATTTCCGTCCCGGCCCGGGGCGTGCCAAGGGCAAGGCCCCCGCGGGCATCTCGCTCTGAACCGCACGATTGGGGCAGCGGACCATGCGCATCGTCATCCTCGAACATCGTGCCGGCCTGTGCGACTACGCGCTGGAGCTCTGCCGCGGCTGGGGCCTGCGCGCGATCGCCCTCGCACCGCTGAAGAGCTTGCCCACGCTCGACCCCGCCGACGCGCCGGTGGCGATCCTCCCGAACGGCGCCGACTCTGACGCCGACGCCGACGAGGCCGTCGCCCGCGCCGCCATCGCCTACGTCCAGCGCGGCGGCTCGCTCATCACGATGCTCCCCGGCCCCGCGCTGCGGCGCGAGGCCGGGCTCGACGACCTCGGCGAGAAGCCCGGCCCCGCCCGCCTGCGGGTGACGGGCATGCGCGTCGCGGGACTGACAGGCGACCTCCTGCCCATCGTCGGCCCCGTGCGCGACTACGCCCCGACAAGCAACGCGGAAAAATCGGCCCAACCGCCGCGCCCGCTCGGCTACCTCTCCCCGCCGGGGCAATACAAGGGCGAGACGCCCGGCATCTTCGAGCGAGCCGTGGGGCGCGGGCGCATCATCGCGCTGGCCTTCGACTTGCCGCTCTCCGTGCTGCTGCTCCGCCAGGGCGACCCCGCGCTGCAGGAGCGCATCCCCCCCGAGGACGGCTGCAGTCGCCCCTCGCATTTGCCGCCCGACATGGGCCTGCGCGAGGCGGGGTGGGTCCCCTTCGCCGACCTGCTCGCCCGCCTGCTGGTCGACCTCGCGCTGCGCTGCCTCCCCGCGCCGGCCCCGCTGCTCGCCCACGTGCCGGGCGACTCGCCGGGCCTCTTGCTCTTCTCCGGCGACGAGGATTTCGCCCCCGTCGCGCAGAGCGACGCGGAGCTCGACGAGGTCGCGGCCGCGGGCGGGCGGATGAACCTCTACATCATCCCCAACGACACGCCCTCCACCCGGGCCGACATCGACCGCTACCGCGCCCACCACGACGTCGGCCCGCACCCCAACATCCGCCCGCTCGACAAGAAGCCCGTCGCCGAGCGCCTGGCGGAGTTCGAGCGGCAGATCCACCTCTACGCCGAGTTGGCGGGCGAGATGCCGATGAGCCTCCGCAACCACTGCACCGCGTGGGCCGGCTACCTCGAGATGATCGAGATCGAGGAGCGGCTGGGCGTGCGGATGGACGCCAACTACTTCGTGGCGGCCGCCTACCTGCGCTCGCGCGACCTGCAGCCCTACGCGGGCTTCGGCTCGGCGATGCCCGTGCGCTTCTGCCGCCCCGACGGACGCATGCTCGACGTCCTGCAGCAGCCCACGCACCCCTCCGACGACACGCACTTCCACCCCACCGTCGAATACTCCGCCAAGCTCGTGCCCGAAGCCTGGGCGGCGATGCTGGCCCGCGTCCTCGACGATATCGCCCGCCACTGGCACACGCCCTACGGCGTGAACTTCCATCCCGGCGGCTGGGCGCTCTTCTCCGCCGACGCGGGGCGCGAGACGCTCCGCGTGGCGAAGCGCAAGGGCTTTCCCGTCTGGTCGTACGACCAGTGGTGCAGGTTCTGGCTCGCCCGCGACGGCTGGAGCGTCGAGCGGCTGAATTGGGACGGGCGGGAGCTGCAGCTCGTGGCCGCGGGCCCGCCGGCGCCCGAGGGGCTGCGCTTCTGGCTCCCCGCAACATGGCGCGGACAACGGCTCGAGGCGATGAGCGTCGACGGGGCCGCAGCGCCGAGCCAGGCGATCGAGCGCCACGGCGAGGAGGTCGTCTCCGCTGCCATCCCGCCGGGGCGAGGCCGGGTGATGATCACGGCACGATACGGAACCGCGAAGGAGCGACGATGAGCGAGCAGGCGACGGTCGATTGGCTGCTGGTGGGCACGGGCGACATCGTGCGCAAGCGCGTCGCGGCGGCGCTGACCGGCGCGGCCGGGAGCCGGCTGGTCGGGATCTGCGGCGAGAAATCGCGGGCGACGGCGCTGGCCCAGCAGCACGGCGCGGGCGAGGTCTACGACAATCTCGACGAGGCGCTGGCCAAGACCAAGGCCAGCGCCGTCTACATCGCCACCTCCGTCCGCCGGCATGCGCTCGAGGCGAAGAAGGCCATCGCCGCCGGGACGCACGTGCTGATCGAGAAGCCGCTCTCGCTCCACGGCGGCGAGGCCCGCGAGCTGGCCCGCCTCGCGGCGGCGTCGCCCCGGCAGCGCGTCGGGTGCGCCTACTACCGCCGCTGCTCGCCCCGGGCCGCCCACGCCCGCGAGCTGATGCGCTCCGGCGCGCTGGGGCCACTGGTGCTGGTGCGCATGAATTGCCAGAGCTGGTTCAGCCCCGCGGCCGACGACCCCAAGCTCTGGCGCGTGAGCTGGGCCGAGAGCGGCGGGGGGCCGATGTCCGACGTCGGCTCCCACATGCTCGACATGCTCATTCATCTCGCGGGTGTGCCGACGGTCAAGAGCGCCTTCGTCGGCACGACCGTCCAGCCTTATGAAGTGGAGGACACCGCCGCCGCGCTGCTCATGCTCCCGGGGGCGAAGGGAAAAATTCCGGGGGCGCCGGTGCAGGTGAACTTCGGGTGGAACTCCAAGACCTTCGGGCACGACATGGAGATCGTCGGCACAGAGGGGCGGCTGGTCTGGTCGCCCTTCGACTCCGGCCCGGTGAAGCTGACCCTCGGCCGCGAGACGCGCGAGCTCGACCTTCCCCCGGCCGCGAATGTCCATCTCCCGTTGATCGAGGACTTTGTCGCCGCGGTGCGCGAGGGGCGGCAGCCGATCTGCCCGCTCGACGAGGCGGCGAAGGTCGACGAGCTGATGGACGCGATCTACGCGGCGGGCGGGGCAACGGGACGAGCCGCGGGCCGCGCGGGCGGGAAGGCAAAGCCATGAGCGACGCCAACCCGCTCCCGCCCCCGGAAACAGACATGGGTCCCATCTTCGCCCCGCGCCCCCTCGACGATTTCGACGAGTTCATGGCCGTCTACTTCGACGCCTGCCGGGCCCGCTGCCCGCAGCTGCGCGTCATCGGCGGCAAGTGGGCCCGCGAGGACCTCATCCCCGGCATGTCCGACTTCGACACCCGCTTCATCGCCGCCGCGGGCACGCGGGCCCGCGAATGGGCCGAGATCTCCGTGGGCGTCGGTGCGGTGCACGCCCAACTCGCCCGCAGCCATCCCCGCTGGGCCCGCATCCTCGAGCACCTGCCTGGCATCAACCTCGCCGCCGACGAGGTGGTCGACCCGCGGGCCTACTACCCCGAGTTCCCGCAGTGGACCTTCTACAGCGGCGACCGCGCCGTGATCGAGGCGACCGAGTCGGCCCTGGCCGCCCGCCCCTGGGGCGTGGAGGACGAGGCCTTCCACCTCAAGAAGCTGGCCGCCTACTTCGGCCCCTACCAGCGCGGGATCGACCCGCCCATCAACATGGGGCGCTTCGAAAGCAAATACCCGCTGCACAGCCGCTACATGCACTACTTCGCCCCGGCGGTGCAGGCGGGCGTCTCGCTGGCGCAGCGGCGTGCCTGCCGCGGCAAGCTCGAGGCCCTGCGCCTCGCCCGCAACCTCTTCCCGCGCCCCGAGGTGATCGACCAGATCTTCGACGCCGTCGACCGCCACTACGAGGTCCCCGCCGACTACGCCGAGCCCCGGCTGACGCGGATCGAGCGCGACCTGGAGGCCTACCTCGCGGCGATGTACGCCTCGCTCGGGGGCCGGGGGCGCGTGACCCTGATCGAGGTCGATCCGGCCGACGACGTCGCCCGGCTCAAGGCCAAGACCGCCAAGATCGCCGTCGACCCGCGCGTCACCTTCTTCGACAGCGTGCGCTTCGTGCGGCTGATGCAGGGGCGGCTGCAGTTCTACGCGCAGGTCATCCCCGGCTTCGATTCCGCTTGGCTGGTCCGCAACGAGCTGGGGCGGATGGGCGGGATGTTCTTCGAGACGCCCCTGCGGCTCTACGGGCAGCTGCGCTTCGGCGAGAAACTGGCGCCCGCGGAAGTGCTCGGTCGCCTCCGTGGCAACGTCTTGAGCGTGGCGGACGCCGACGGCTTCGCCCGCTTCGGGCGCGAGGCCCTCACGCCCATCGCCCCCGGGCAGGAGCGCCAACGGGCGGCGGCGGTGGCGGCGACCTACGAGCCGGTGCTGCGCGTGCTGGAGGTGATCGGCGACGATCTCCGCGGACGGTCGGCCGCGGGCGTGGCATGATGTAGCCGCGTCCCGCGCGAGCGAAGGGGAAGAACGAGACGGGCAAAGAGACGGGGAAAGAGGGAACCACCATGAGCAAGCTTTTCTACACCGAGTCCGGCCGGGCCCTGATCGGCCTCAACGAGGAGATCGGCAAGTGGCGCTGGGCCCGCAAGGGCCTCACGCTGCCGCCCGCCGCGGCCAAGGCCCCGGCCGACCTGTGGATGAGCCTGGCCATGTACGACGGCAACCGCCAGCCGCTGGAGGTGCTGCTCAACGGCAAGCCGCTGGCGAAGGTCAAGCCCAGCGAGGGGCTGCCGCGCGGGTTCAGTTGGATCCGCGTGGCCGTGCCCAAGGGGCGCTTGAAGGCGGGGGCGAACGTGGTCGAGCTGCGGGCCGGCAACACCGCCATGAACGGGTGGATCCTCGGCGTGGAGAACGGCCACGAGAAGCCGGCGAGCTTCCTGAGCACCGACCGCGGCGAGAGCTGGCGCAACCACGCGATGGGGGCCCACGGCGTGCTCCGCGGCGAGTACCTCGTCCGCCTGCGCTCTCACGCCCCGACGCTCCAAGACCCGCCGCCGGCCTCGGTGGTCTACGAAGACGCGAAGCACCCGCGCGTGCGCGAGCTGCTCGGCGTGATCCCCGCGCCGATCCGCCGCGAGAAGGAGCCCTGGGCCCAGGTGCTGCAGCTGCGCTCCTGGCTGGCGACCTACTGGACGCACGACCCGCGCCCCGGCAGCTACACGCCCTGGGACCCGGAGACGATACTCGACTGGAGCAAACGCAAGTGGGCCCACGGGCGCAAGGGGCGAGTGGTGATGTGCGTCCACTACGGGGCGGCGATGGTCGGCTTCGCCGCGGCCCTGGGGCACAAGGCCCGCTGCGTCTGCGTCACCAACTACCTGCACACGCCCGAGGGGCACTTCATGGCCGAGGTGTGGGATTCCGTCCTGCGCCAGTGGGTGCTGCACGACCCCAACTACGACGTCCACTACGAGATCGCCGGCCGGCCGCTCTCGACGATGGACATGGCGGATTTCAACCACGAGGGCGGCCCGAAGCCCAAGGTGGCCAAGGGGCCGGGCTTCCCGCGCCGTCCGCGGCGGGTGACGCTCCCGTTCCGCCGGCTCTTCGCCAGCGGCGAGAGCTTCCGCTTGAGCGGCATCTGGCGGCGGAACGACTACGTCTCGGACCCCACCTCCGCACCGCCCAACCACGGCAGCGTCGTCTACGCCGAGACCGATTTCGTCTGGCTCAACGCCGCGCCCATGAAGGACCACGAGTCGGCCCCGTTCCCGGCCCGCACGGCGACGCGGGCTTACTTCGACGCGCCTCCGGATCGATGAGGCACGGTGAGGCGCGCTGAGCCGCGCCGAGGCGCTGCGCGATCGCGCGTGAGGTTTCTATACTGTCCGCATGACTCCCCCCCGTGCCGGCGCGGCGACCCTGCTGGACGTCTCGCGCCTCAAGACCTATTTCCCCGTCAAGCGGGGACTGCTGCGGCGGACCGTCGGCCACGTCAAGGCCGTCGACGACGTCAGCTTCGCCATCGCCCCGGGCGAGACGCTCGGGCTCGTCGGCGAGTCGGGCTGCGGGAAGTCGACCGTCGGGCGCACCGTCCTCCGGCTCATCCCCGCCACCGAGGGCTCGGTGAAATTCGACGGGCAGGACGTCTTCGCCGCCGACCGCGCCGCGATGCGCCGGCTCCGGCAGAAGATGCAGATCGTCTTCCAGGACCCCGTCGGCTCCCTCAACCCGCGCATGACCGTCGGGCGCATCATCGGCGAGCCCATCGGCGTCCACCGCCTCGCCCGCGGGAGCGAACTGCAGGACCGCGTCGCCACGCTCCTGCGCAAGGTCGGGCTCGACCCCGACCACGCAAGGCGATACCACCACGAATTCTCGGGCGGGCAGCGCCAGCGCATCGGCATCGCCCGGGCCTTGGGCCTCGAGCCGCGGTTCATCGTCTGCGACGAGCCGGTCAGCGCCCTGGACGTCTCGATCCAGTCGCAGATCCTCAACCTCCTGTCTGATCTGCGCGAGGAGCTGGGGCTGAGCTACCTCTTCATCGCCCACAACCTCGCAGTCGTCGAGCATTTCTGCGACCGCGTGGCGGTGATGTATTTGGGGCGGATCGTCGAGGTCGCCGACCGGCACTCGCTCTACGGCGACCCGCGCCATCCCTACACGCGGGCCCTGCTCTCGGCCGCCCCGAGGCCCGACCCCGTGCGGTCGTCGAAGCGCATCGTCCTGCCCGGAGAGGTGCCCTCGCCGATCAACCCGCCGTCAGGCTGCACGTTCCACCCGCGCTGCCCGCTGACCCGCCAGCTCGCCGCGAGGGGGGGCGCAGGCGCCGGCCCGACGGTGGAGCTGCGCATCCAGGGCGAGCCGGTGCGCGTGATGGCGCGCTGCGTCAACGAGGCCCCGCAGCTCGAGGCGCAGAACGGCTCGGCCACGCACTCCACGGCTTGCTTCTACGCGAGCGAGACGGCCAACTTGGCCGGCGCGGTGTCGGTGAAGGCGTGAATCGGACGCGCTTCAAGGCGGGATGTCGAATGTCCTCGGCGCTCATGGGCCGACTCAATTGTTCGAGGCCTGCCCCTCGCGGCCTGGTCGGTGGGGCTTTGCGCTTGGCGATCGCCTTCGCCTTGCTGGCCTCGCCCGACCCCACCCGCGGCGCGCCCAGGCCCCACAGCCTGATCTCCGACGGCGCCGTGCTGCAGCAGGGGATGGATGTCCCGATTTGGGGGACGGCGAACCCGGGAGAGGGGATCGTCGTCCAATTTCAGGGCCAAGAGGCCACCGCCGTCGCCGACAAAGGCGGGCGCTGGCTCGTCCAGCTAAAGCCGCTCAAGCCGGGCGGACCGTTCGACATGACGATCGCGGGCGAGGGCACGCTCACGATCCGCGACCTGCTCGTGGGCGAGGTCTGGGTCTGCAGCGGGCAATCGAACATGGCGATGCAGCTCTACGTGGCCGCCAACGGCAAGGAGGCGTCGAAGGGCGCCGCCGACCCGCTGCTCCGGCTCTGCACCGTGCGCCCGCCCGCGTCGGCTCCCGCGCCGCTGGAGGACGTGGGCGTCTCCTGGACCGGGTCGGTCAACGCCGGGGCGTTCTCGGCCGTGGGCTACTTCTTCGCCCGCGATCTGCGCAAGGCGCTCGGCGTCCCCGTGGGCATGATCCACGCCTCCGTCGGCGCGACCTCCATCGGCTGGTGGATGAACCGCGAGGCGTGGGACGATTGCCCCGCCCGCAAGGCCGAGGTCGAGAACGAACTGAAGGCCAACACCTCGAAGCTCTACAACGGCATGATCGCGCCGCTCCAACCCTACGCGGTCCGCGGGGTGGTCTGGTACCAGGGTGAGTCCGATTCCCCCAACCCCGAGCGCTACCGCGAGATTTTCCCCGCGATGATCCGCGGTTGGCGCAAGGCGTGGGGGCAGGGCGAGTTCCCGTTCCTCTTCGTCCAGGCGGCGAGCAACGACCGCTGGCCGCCGGAGCTCCGAGAGGCCCAGTTGCTGTCGTGGCTGGGCACGCCGCGCACCGCGATGGTGGTGGCGACCGACTGCGGCGACCCCGTCGAGATCCACCCGCCGCGCAAGGAGCCGATCGGCGCGAGGCTGGCGCTCGCCGCCCGGGCGATCGCCTATGGCGAAAGGCTTGAGCACTCCGGGCCGGTATTCGAGGCCATGACGATCGAAGCCGGGCGGGCGTCGCTCTCCTTCACCCACGTCGGCGGCGGGCTTGAGGCCCGCGGCGGCGACCTCCGCGGCTTCACGATCGCGGGCGCGGACATGAAGTTCGTCCCCGGCTCGGCGAAGATCGTGGACGACCGGGTCCTGGTGTCGGCCCCGGCGGTCTCCAACCCCGTGGCCGTCCGCTTTGCCTGGGCCAACTCGCCCGACGTGAACTTCTTCAACAAGGCCGGCCTGCCGGCGTCGCCGTTCCGGACCGATGCGCCGGGACTTCCCGCGTTGGGGAAGCCGGCCCAAACATCGCCTTCGCCCTGATCACTTCCCCCGGCCCAGCGCCCGCGCCACCGCCTCGATCCTCGCCGTCCCCTCGCCCAGCGTCGGCACCAGCCAGCCGCCTTCGTCGTTCTCGTTCCACGCGTAGACCAGCACGGCCCGCGACGGCGCCTTGGCCGGATGCTTGTCGACCCACTTGACCGCCTGCGCGATGTGCGCGCCCAGTTCCGCCGGCGTCGGGGCGGCGTAGTAGCGCTCCATCCCCTCGCCGGGCTTCTGCCCCTTCTCCCACGGCACGGGGTGCATGATCCGCGGCCGGCGGTCCCAGCCCGCCACCGCGATCGGCACCACCTCCGAGCCCGTCGCGGCGCACTCGTTCCAGAACTTCTCCGCCCCCGCGGCCAGCTCCGCGTAGGGCGTGCCGTTGTGCCCCGGCCCGGCCTTCACGTAGCTGCTCAGCGCGTCCGCGTGGAACGCCGCCCGCAGCTCCCCGCCGCGCTTCGCGTCGAAGTCGGCGATCACGATGTACGGCTCGGGCTGCCCCTGCTTGCGCACCAGCCCGCGCAGCTCGTCGAGCACGCCGCGGAACCCCTCCTCGCCGCCCCATTCGCTCTTGAGGTGGCCCTCGTGGAGGAAGCCGACGTAGAGCAGCGGCCGGCCGCCCAACACGCGCTGGTACGACGGCTCGCCCATCAGCTCGGCGAACCGCTCGATGTTGGCCCGGTGGTTGGCCCGCGTCCCGAAGCGCGCGTTCTCGATGAAGAGGCAGAACTTCATCCCTTCCTTCCGCTGGCTCGAGAGGAAGAGCTTCAGGCCCAGCGACATCGACGCATCGGGCGGATAGGTGACGAAGGCGAAGTAGTCGAGCCCCGCCCGGCGGGCGTAGGCGATCTCCTGGTCCATCACCTCCTGAGTCGCCCCTTGGATCTCGACCTGCGTGTCGGAGACGACCTTGGCGAAGAAGGGCAGCCGGCCGTGCCACTCCTTGGGCCCGAGGGCTTTTTGCACGGCCTTGCCCGGCTCGCCCAGGTCGCCATGCCACGCTTCCCAACGGATCGCGCCGACGAGCGCGGGCGCGGGTTGGGTTGTCGAAGCGGCTTGGCCGGCGGCCTGAGTCGCCGGGCCGGGAGCGGTTTGGGCCATCGCGGCGGTGGCGAGGAGCGTGAGCGAAAGGAAAGTCAGCATGAGGACGGCGTCGGACATGGTTGGGCTTTCAATGACGATTGCTTGTCTGGTGCCACATGTCATCGTACTCGTGACATGTGTCTTGATAAGACGTGAAATCCAACCCCGACAAGACGCGTCGAAACCCCTTGATTCATGGGTTTTCGTCAATCATGCGGGGACATTGCCGCAAGGCCCTAAGCCCTCCGTTGACCGGCACATGTCACGAGTACGGTGACATGTGGCACCAGAAAGAGGCTCCGCACCTCTCACCCCCGCGACGGCTCGGGCATCGTCTCCCGCGCCTTCGCCGAGAGGGCCGCGAGGTGCCCGTCGTTCGCCATGATCTGCTCAAGGTGCCGCATCCGCTGGGGCGTGGCCGTGCGGATCATCGGCTCCCCGAAGACGCGGTCGATCCAGAAGCGCGACATCGTCCCGATGTAGTCCCGAAGCTGCGGCAGCTCCGCCTCCTGGTACCGCTGGCAGAAGTTGATCGTGAACATCCGCCGGTTCGCCGCCCCGTGGAAGCTCGCGTGCTTCAAATCGTGGTTGAAGAGCAGCACGTCCCCGGGCTTCGACCGCAGCGGCATGCACGGCACCTCCTCGCCCGCGACGCCCCAGTTCTCCCCCGGGTTGCGCGACTCGGCGTTGACCTGCTCGGCATACCCCTCGCCGATGCGGTGGCTCCCGGGGATCACGCGCAGGCAGCCGGAGTTTTCGTCCACCGGGTCGAGGTAGAACGCGAGCTTGATGTGCAGCCCGCGCTTCTGCCAGTAGCTGTCGGAGTGCCACCCGGTGTTGCCGACGTAGTAGTTCCCGTCGCTGACGAGGTAGTTGTAGTCCTCGCCCAGCAGGTCGGTGCAGATGCCGTCGATGCGCGGGTGGTCGATCAGGGCGCTCAGGTATTCGTTCTGGTCGACGAAGGGGACGATGCAGGAGCGGGCCTTCCCGTCGTGCGGCTTGCCGTAGTGCCCGCCGCCCTTGGCGGTGAAGACGCCCTCGAACTGCTCGATGATCGTCTCGACGCGGTCGGCGAAGAGCCCGGGGAAGGCGAGGTAGCCGAAGGTGTCGAAGAAGCGTCGCTGCGCGGCGGTGAGGGTGGCCATGGCGGGATTGTAAGGATCAACGAGCCGGCGGGCCGGGCGCGGGCACGCAGGGCCGCGCCAGGCGTCAGACGTTCGCCGGCGGGGGCGCGGGAGCGGAGGCGGCGGCGATGCGCTTGAGGAACAGCGCCGTCTGCGCGGGCGTCAGCAGGACCCACGAATGGATGGTCTTGGAGCTCGTCTGCTCCTTCCCGTGCTTGTCCATCGAGCGCGTCTCCTGCTCGATCGAGAGGAAGGCCGGCTCGGCGGGGTCCTTGGGCCTTGCGAGCTTGTAGCTCAGGCCCACCACGTTGTTCTTGATCGTCGGCGCGGGGGTCGTGACGCGGTCGACCTCGTCGGCGTCGGCGATCTGCTTCGCCAGTTCCGCCGTGGTGGAGGCGACCTTGTGGACCTCCGTCTGCTCCATCCAGGCGTTGCCGGTTTCGTCGAAGGGGGCGCGGGCGCCTTCCATCCCTCCCATGGCGGCTCCGCCGACGAGCAGGCCCGCCTCGATCAGCCAGATGAGGTAGACGAAGAGGCCCGTGATGGGGATGCCCGAGCCGTGGCGGCCGATGGTCCAGCCCGACGCCGCGCGGGTGGCGCGGTGCGCGTCAAACGTGTAGAGGTGGGCGAAGAGGTCGGCCGAGAGCGGGACCTTGGCGAGGTCGGCGGTCTCGGCGCCGTTCGCGCCCTCGGTGCCGTTCCCGCCCTCGGCCATGCCGGCGTCGGCGAGCGTCTTCCAGCCCTTCTGCGTCGCTTCGCTCATTGCCTCGCGGGCGAACATCGCGCGGCAATCGAGGTAGTTCACCGCATGCGCCGCCACGAGCGCGGCGAACCCCAGGAGCGCCCCCGCGACGACCGCGATGGCGGTGTTGCGGCATTTTCCCATCCGCACGGCGAATCCCGTGAGCATGTAGAGCCCGAACGCCATGCCAAAGGTGATGAGCCAGCAGATGTAGATCAGGGGGATCCACCAGATGAGCTTCTGGTAGATCCACGCCGCGACCAGCGCGGGGATGACGGCGGCGAAGGCGGCGCCGATGAACACCGGGTCGAAGCGGCCCGAAGGCCGATACCGCTCAAGCATGATGGACCCCCAGTCGTTTGAGATGCTTCAGGCACGGGTGCGAGGCGACGGCCAAGAAAGGCCATGACAAATTACCGTGATTCCGCGGCGGATCAAGCGGGCGTCATTCGGGCGCGGCGGCGGCCTTGCTGACACGCTGCAGGAGATCTGCTGTCTGCGCGGGCGACAGCAACACCATCGACTGGAGCGTCCTGACCTTGGTGACCCCTTGCCCTTGCTTGTCGGGTTCGATGGAGACCTGCTTGATGGTGAGGTAGGCGGGTTCCGCAGGATCACGCGGCTTGGCGAGCTGGTAGGTCACGGCGACATCGCCGCCGTCGACTTGGGGCACGAGCGTGAGCAGGGGATGGACCTCATCGGCCTCGGCCAATCGATTCGCCGCGTCCCGTGAGGTGTCGGAAACCTGATGGAGACGGATCAACTCCATCCATGAGCCGCTTCCTTCGTCGTAGGGTCTGCGCGACTGCGCGAGTCCTCCCATCGAACTGCCGCCCAGGATCAGTGCCGCCTCGATCAACCAAAAGAGATAGACGACATGGCCGGCGTAGTGCGTGCCATGCGACCTCCATCCGTCCTTCACCCGGCTCGCCAGATGCTCCTGGAAGGAATAGCCGAGGAGGAAGAAGTCGGGTGTCAACCGAACGGTCGCCGGGTCGACATTCCCCGGCAGCGATACAACGCCGACGTCCTTGAGCGTCCTCCAGTGATGTTGCTCGATCTCATTCGCGTGGTAATTGGCGATGACGGCGCGGTGGTCGAGGTAGGTGACCCAATATCCAGCGACGAGAAACGTTGCGCCGACGATGGCCCCGGTTGCGACCGCCACCACCGGGTTCCGGCAGCGGCCGCGCTTGGCCATCCTTGCCGCCAGCGCCCCAAGTCCGCCACCCACTGCGACTGGAAGCAGGATGTGGACGACCATGAAGGGAACCCAGTTGAGGAGTTCCTGATAAATCCACGCCCCGGGCAACGCGGCCGCCGTCGCCGCGCCCGCCAGGACGAAGTGCATCGGGTGAACCCGCCCCGAGGGTTGATACCGCTCCAACATGACCAATCCCCGATTGACCTGAAGTGCGCCGGTGAAGTGATTTGGGCCGAGCCCCTACGCAAAACCTTGGTTGTTGACGGAGGCTACCGCGTCCGACGCGGGATTCAAGCCGCACGCAAAAGCGCCTGCGTCTACGGCCCCTTCGCCTCCGGCAAGTCATGCCTCTCCAGCGGAACGTCCTTGAACTCGATGGGCTTGCCCCAGATCTCCGTCACGCCGTTGCGCAGCTCCGCCGAGCGCGGGGCGGGCGTGATCGTGACGTCGATCGTCTTGAGCTCCGGGGGAAGCACCCGGACCTTCCACTCGGCCTGGACAGTTCCGTTGGAGATCCAGCTCCAGATGCCCAGCGTTTGGTCGATCCCCTCGCCGCGCACGCGGATTTCGCCCATCAGCGGCATGCCGGGCGCCTTGCTGGGCATCGCCCAATCGAACATCAAGGTGACGCCCTGCGACGCGGCCCGGGTGGCGATCCCCTTGAGCGCGAGCCCACCGGCCGCCACCGGGTCACGGGCCGGGTCGGTGACCAAATTGACGATCTCCTCATCGGGCCCGATCAGCTTGAACTTTCTCTTCGCCACGGAACTCCACATGCAGATGGCCTTGGGCCACTTGTCGGGCGTGCCCGCCCGGCCGTCGATGCCCATCAAGCGCGCCGCGGCGGGGACGACCGCCACGTCGAACGTGGCCTCCAACTCATGCTCGCCCGGGCCGGCCTCCGCAGGCGGGGCGAGCCGCCAGCGCGAGTAGTTCCGCGGCGAGCCGCTCAGATAGTCGCCGTTGGCCTCGAATTTGGCCGACGGGACGCTGACGTCGCGCAGGAGCGCCGCGGGCTTGCCGTCGAGCTTCTGGCCGCGCACCGCCCAGATCACGATGAAGCCCGAGCCGCCGTTGAACTGCGGGCATGCGATCTCGAATTCGGTCTGCGTCCCCACGGGTCCGCCCTCTCGGGGCGCGCTGGCCATGCGGACCAGTGCGGGCACCTTCACCTCGGGCCCATCGCCGAGAAAGGCTTGGCAAAACGCCTGCATCCGTTCGGGCTTCAGGTTCCCGCTGGCTAGGGCGCTGTCCACGAAGGCGCTTGACCAGATGATCCTATCGCGAGGCTTGCCCGCGACGTTGGGGTCGCGGAGATGGGTGGTGATGGCCGCGAACGCCTGGTCGGTCTCCGCGGGCGTAAGCCGGCCCGATTTCAGTCGCACGTCAAGCTCGTTCCACAGCACCGGTTCGTTCATGCTCTTGGGCAGGTTCGCCAGGAGCGTCGCGTTGCTCTGCGTGGGCAGGGCCGTGGGAACCCTCGGCGGGCGGGCGATCATCTGGACCTGGATCAGGAGGACGAAGAAGAGGATCGGGGAGCACAGGGCCGCGAGGCCGGCGACGATCATCCACGGCTGCCAGCGCTGTTCGCCCCAGCGCACGGCCTTGGGCTGCTTGAGGTCGGCCCCGCACTCGGGGCAGGCCCGCTCGTCGCCGTCGAAGCGGAGCCCGCGCAGGTCGTAGTGGCACTTGCCGCAGCGGGGCGAGCTGAGTTCGGGCACCCCGCGGACGCCGGTGAAGATGAGGATCACGCCCGTCGCCGCCGCGGCGAAGGAGAGGACCATCACGAAGATCTGGAGAGCCACCATGCGCCGGTTCCGGAAAGCCCGAGCGGTCGATATGCCGGAGTAGTCTACATTCGACGCGGCTTGACCTTGTTTGTGGTCTCGTGGAAGGTGTCCGCAGAGCGGCGGGTGATGTCGGGGGGAGGCGCATCGATGGGGGAACAGGAATGATGGGGCTCAAATGGCGGGCGGTGTGCCCAAGCTGCGAAACGCGGATGACGCGTCGTCAGGCGCTGCGGGAGAGGACTTTTAACTGTCCTGCGTGCGGCGAAGTCCTCACGAATGCAGGTTTGTCGCTAGGCGAAGCGGCCATCATGGTGATTGGATTTTTGTTTGGATGCCCGGCAGTTATCACCGCGATCTTGGCGGTGTTCAATGGCCTGCATGCGCTTTCTATCGGGGGATCGATGGCATGGGTCGCGGCGTGCTTTGGCGTCATGGCGGCCTGCATCTTTGCGCCGGTCCTGTGGGTGATCGGGATGCACCCGTACGTCGTCACGATCACAACCCCGGCAGTTCCACTCTGCGTGAAGTGCGGCTATGACCTTCGTGGATCGGCCGGGTCGGAGTGCCCGGAGTGCGGGGAGAAGATACCGCCGCGGGGAGCGCGGAGCGGCAAAGGGGCTGGCTGGCAAGAGCCGGGGTGAACACCGTACAATCGCCGGCTTGTCGGAGTGGCTCCGGACGTTTTCGCAGGGGGGCAAGCCCTTGCGTCTGCTTGCCTTCTCCCGCTGCTTGTTCCCGCCGGGCCGTTTGGGTAGACTACTCGGCCCGACTCGCGGTTTGGCCGCGGGTCCTGTCTTGGTCGATTTGTGGTCGATTTGGTCTTGGCCCGCCAAGGCCGTTGGAGATGCAGCACGTGGTCAAGCTTCGGCTCAAGCGTTTCGGTCGGATCCACCGCCCGTTCTACCGCCTCAACGCGATGGACATCCGCGTCCCGCGCAACGGCGTCTCCATCGAGGAGTTGGGCACCTTCGACCCCCTCGAGAAGGACGACGCCAAGGCCATCCAGTTCAAGCCCGAGCGCGTCAAGTACTGGCTGAGCGTCGGCGCCCAGCCCACCGAGACGGTCGTCTCCCTGCTCAAGAAGGCGGGGATCGACCCCACCCCGGGCAAGAAGCTCGAGCCCGCTCCCGCCGCGAACTGATTCGCCGGGCCTGGCCTAGTCCCCGTCTCTGCGCTCGCGCTCACCTTCGCGCCCGAGTGGCCCCGGGGAAGCGCTGACTGGCGACGAGCGCCGCCATGCGCATCGACATCCTCACCCTCTTCCCCGAGATGTTCGCTTCGGTGCTCAATTCGAGCATCGTCAAGCGGGCCGCTGATCCCGCGCTCCATGCGGAGCGGGCCGCCGCCGCGCCGGCCTCCCCGGAGGATGCCGCCGCTTCAGGGATTTCCGGAAGCTCCG
The DNA here is from genome assembly GCA_026386955.1 of Planctomycetota bacterium. Taxonomy (GTDB): domain Bacteria; phylum Planctomycetota; class Phycisphaerae; order Phycisphaerales; family Phycisphaeraceae; genus JAPLMQ01. The sequence goes on along the minus strand of JAPLMQ010000297.1, from coordinate 35,538 downwards.
CCAATCCCGCCACGCCTTCCGGTCTCCCCGGTCCCTCCGGCCCGCCCGTCAGCTACCACCTCGTCGACATCCGCGACTACACCACCAACAAGCACCACAAAGTCGACCGCCCCCCGTTCGGCGGCGGGCCGGGCATGGTCATCCAATGCCAGCCGGTGTGGGACGCCGTCATGGCCGCGGAGGCGCAGGACCCGCGCCCCGCGACGCGCGTGCTCATGACGCCCCAGGGCCGCCGGCTCGACCAGGCGGCCGTCGCGGCGCTGGCGACCAAGCCGCGCGTGCTCATCATCGCCGGCCACTACGAGGGCATCGACGAACGCGTCATCGAGAAGCTCGCCCCGATCGAGGAAGTCAGCATCGGCGACTACGTCCTCAGCGGCGGCGAGCTGCCCGCCATGGTCCTCGTCGACGCGATGGTCCGCCTCATCCCCGGCGTCCTCGGCGACGAAACCTCCGCCCACCACGACAGCTTCTCCGGCGGCGCCAAGGGCCTGCTCGACCACCCGCACTACACCAAGCCCCGCGAATGGATGGGCATGAGCGTGCCCGAGGTGCTGCTCAGCGGCGACCACGCGAAGATCGCCAAATGGCGCGAGGAGCAGGCGCGGGAGAGGACGATGAAGCGAAGGCCGGATTTGTTGGGGTAGGGGGCTTGAATGCAAAATTCTTGGTCTTGGTTGTCGGGGAAGCCAGACGAGGGCGCGCCCGCAATATCAGCCCGCAAGGTTTGAGCTGTGACAGGCCGATTCCCGATGAAAGAGTCGATTGCCGGACTTTGGAAAGTGGGCTTGCCCTGCGGCAAAAAGAACTGCAAACATGGATCACGGGACAAACGTCTGCATTGCCTTGCCCCAAGGCACAAGCTGAATCGCGAAGCGCGGCACAGAGTTCGGCTAGAATCCCGGCAGGGATCGCGGAATGAACAAAGTCACAGTCAACCCCAAACTGCTGCAATGGGCGTCGGACAGGTCTTCCAAAGGACAGTCCGAGTTGGAAGGGCGCTTCCCTAAACTTGGCCTTTGGCTTGCGGGCGAAGACGCTCCAACGCTCAATCAACTAGAGCAGTTCTCGAAGGCCACCGCGACACCGCTTGGCTTCCTCTTCCTCAAATCACCTCCCGTTGAGCGGCTCGAAATCCCCCACTACCGCACGCTGAACGACAAAATTGTCCGCGCGCCATCCACTGAATTGCTGGACACGCTGCACACGATGCAACGCCGACAAGCGTGGCTTCACGATTACCTGCTCGAGGAGGGGCGCGAACAGGTGTCGCTGGTCAAATGCGCAAATCCGAAGGAAAACGTGAATGTGGTTGCTGGCCGTGTTCGAGACCTGTTGAAACTTGAATCAAACTGGGCTGCCCAATCGCGCACATGGTCGGACGCCTTGCGAGTGCTGCAGGACGCCATGAGCGAGGCGGGCATAGTCGTTGTCGTCAACGGGGTTGTGGGCAACAACACGCACCGCGTCCTCGATGTTGAGGAGTTTCGTGGATTTGTGTTGGTCGACAATTACGCCCCGCTCGTGTTCATAAACGGCGCGGACAGCAAATCGGCACAAATGTTCACGCTGGCTCATGAGTTGGCGCACGTCGCGTTCGGTTCAAGCGCGGCGTTCGACCTTCGTCAAATGCAACCCGCCGGTGACGCGATCGAGCAGGCGTGCAATCGCGTCGCTGCGGAGTTTCTCGTGCCTGAAGCGCTGCTCAGGAAGATGTGGAAGGATGACGAAGATGATCCTTACGACACTGTGGCACGCACGTTCAAGGTCAGCCAGATCGTTGCGGCTCGAAGGCTGCTGGATCTTGCGCTGATCACCCGGGATGATTTCCTCGAGTTCTATCGTCGATACGTCAGCCAAGAGCGGAAACAGAAGGACTTGGCGGCGTCAGGCGGAAACTTTCACGCGACATCTCCCCAGCGGGTGGGCAAGCGCTTCGCGATGGAGCTGGTTCGCGCGTTGGGCGAAGGGCGGATTTTGCATACGGAGGCCTACCGACTCACAGGATTGAGCGGAAAGTCCTTCCGCGAGTTGGCCCAACGAGCCCAGGAAAGCGGGCTTGATTGACTTCATCCAGCCCGTTCGTGCTTGATGCCAATGTGTTTATCGAAGCTTCGATTCGGTATTACGCGTTTGACATCGTTCCGGCATTCTGGGTTTGCCTGGAAGAGCACGGCAAGTTGGACAAGATATTCACCATTGACCGCATCGCCGTGGAGATCAAGGAAGATGGGCCGTTGAAGGCTTGGATGCATGACGAGTTTGCCGGATTCATCAGAGAATCGAATACGCCTGAAACATTGGCCCATTATGCCGAATTGATGCAGTGGGCGCAGGAACAGCCTTTCACCGACGCGGCCAAGGCCGAGTTCGCGGAGGTTGCTGATGCTTGGCTTGTGGCTCACGCCAAGGCTGTAGGCGCCACTGTCGTGACGCACGAAACATTCGACGCCAAGTGCAGACGACGCGTCAAAATACCGAATGCATGCCGTGTCTTGGATGTGCCCTGCGTCGACACTTTTGCGATGTTGCGATCGCTTGGCGTGAAACTCAGCAAGTAGAGTTTCAGCCGTCGATCACGATATATTTCGATTAAGCCGCACCGAAGACTTGAACAGTCCGTATGGCTAGCTAGCGGTCCCATTTTCAATGGCTTGCTCATCCCTCACGGCACCCGCACCACCCTGAACCCCACGTGCACCGACTTCAGCCCCGGCTCGCTGCGGGTGCGGTAGCTGCAGCGGAAGGTGTCGGGGTCGAAATTCCAGCCTGATCCGCGCAAGACGCGCAGCGTGCCCTTCTCGGGGCCGAGCGGGTTCGCGTCGGGCTGCGTGCTGTAGGCCTTGGGGTCGTAGTAGTCGTTGCACCACTCCCATGCGTTGCCCGCCATGTCGAGCACGCCGAAGGGGCTGATGTCCGTCGGCTTGTTGGCCACGGGGAGGTAGGTTTCGTTGGGCGTGCCCGACTCGGTGCCGTGGTAGGTCGCGCCCCAGGGGTAGATGCGGTGCGAGTAGCCCTTGCAGGCCTTCTCCCACTGGGCCTCGGTGGGCAGGTCGAACTTCTTCCCGGTCTTCTTCGAGAGCCAGGCGCAGAAGGCCTTGGCCTCGTCCCACGAGACCCACGTCATCGGGTACTCGTCGGTCTTGCCCCACTCCTTCGCGAACCATTCGGGCAGCTTGGCGGCCGAGGGGTTTTCCGCGAGGAATGGCTTGTACTGCCCGAAGGTGACCTCCGTGCGCGAGATGTAGTAGCCGTCGACGTCGACCCAGCGCTGCGGGCGCTCGTGCTCGCGCCCCTCGGCCGCGGACGAGCCCATCGGGAACTGGCCCGGGGGGATGTAGAGCAGCTTGATGCCCAGCGTCCCGTCGATCTCCTCATCGGGCAGCTTGGTCAACGGGCCTGACTCGCTGCGGACCGCCGGCTTGGCGATGTCGCGGAAGTCGTAGACCTGCTTCTTCCCCGCCCAGAGTACCTCGATCACCTTGCTGTCGCGCACGCTCTGCAGCCAGGGCGTGGCGTAGAGCATGTCGGTGTCGAGCCGGACGAGCTTGTCGTCCTCGAAGACCTGCTCGACGGCCCAGCGCTTCCCGTCGCGGCGGTTCACGCAGCGGATCTTCTTCCCGTCGGGCATGGTCCAGCTCAGCACCCCGTCGGCGAAGGTCGCCTGCATCATGGTCAGCGCGACCTTGAACTCCGCGGGCGTCGCGTAGTCGCCCGGGTCGGCCGCGAGGAAGAGGTGGCAGTCCTCCGCGAGGTCGATCTGGCCGATCATCGCCTTCCCGTCGCCGCCGATGGTGATGTTGCCTTCGGTGGTCTTCTTGAGCCCCGGGCCGTTCCAGGTGACGGAGCCGAAGGTCGCCAGGACGTTCTTGCGCTGGACGATGTTGCGGTCGACGTCGTAGTTCCCGGTGATGACGTTCTGGGGCGCGCTGGCGAAGCTGATCGACCAGTAGCATCCGCCGTAGTAATGCCCCGCGCCCAGGGCCGAGGCGACGGTGAGGTTGGGCGTGACCCAGACGGCGGTGGGGACGCGCAGGCGGTCGGGCCCGGTGGTCAGCACGGCCTGCATGAGGTACTTGCCGCGTTGCACGGGGTCGGCCAGCATCGCGACGGCGACCTCGGGCGGGCGGTAGGAGCTGGTGAGCAGGTGGACGAGGCAAGGGTCGCTTGCCTCGTGCTTGGGGTCGGTCTTGTCGCCGAAGAGGAGCCGGGCGAGCGGATAGAAGGAGTTGGAGGTGTTGTCGACCTCGCGCTTTAGCCCGCGGAGGAAGGGCACGCCGCGCCAGGTGTTCAGCCCGTGGTTGGCGAACTCGATCGCGAGGATGTCGAGCGTCATTTTGGCGGCCGTCGCGATGTTCTTGTCGGGCGCGAAGTCGTTGAGGCAGACCAGCGCCTTGGCGGTGACGATCGCGTAGCTGGGCGAGTGGAACTCGCTCCAGCCCCAGCGGGCCCGGTCGGCGAGGAACCGCTCGAGCAGCTCGCGGTGCAGCTTGCGGTCGCGGTTGAGCGCGACGTCGATGAGGTAGGCGCCGGTGAGGATGTTGAGGCTGTGGTTCTCGGTGTATTCGCCGGGCCACTCGTAGGTCGTGTCGGCCGTGCGGTTGCGGTCCTGGTTGGGGACGACCCATTCGCGGAAGAACCTGAGCAGGCGCTCCTTCGCGGCAGGCGTGAGGCGCGGGCTGTCCTTGAACTGCAGATAGGTGCGCAGGAGGTCGGTCACCTGCACGTCGATGTCGGCCACCAGTCCGTGCGAGAGCGAGACGCCCACGACCTCGCTGAGGTACTTGTTGGCGTCCTCGAGGCGGGTGTCGAGGGTGAGCGCGGCGTGGGCGACGCACCAGCGCTCGGTGTCGACCCAGATGAGCGGGTTGACGCCGAACTTCAGCTCGCGCTTGGCGTAGCCCGGGAGCATGGCGTCGCGCCGGGCGAGGTAGGCGGCGTCGTCGGCGCGGGCACAGGCGGGGTTGCCCAGCGCGAGGAGGAGACCGAGCAGGCCCAGCAGGATGGCCGGGACGCGTGGCGAGACGCTGGAGACGGTGGGGGGGCGATGCGGTGCATTCGGCATGAAGCGGCCTCGCGTGATGAAGGATGAAGGGAATGGAAGGATAACGCACGAGCGCGTGCGATTCTTTCCGTTGCGGGCGAACAATCGGATCAAGCCCACTGATCCCGACGGTACGCCGTCGGGTTCGGAGGCGATCGGAGCCGGTCATCGGGGGTACCGGACACCCACTTGGTTTCAAGTCATTCAGGCCATGGAATGCGGCCGCTTAAATCGAACAAGAAGTCCAAGTAGCGATGTAAGTCTTCATCAAATTCTGTGAAGGTGCCGATCTCCCGGTCTTTGTAAAAATGAATTGCGTTGCGTCGCTGTTGGATGTGGCGAACCCAATCGCTCAGTGCACATTGATCGATCCAGACGCTGTTTGCGTCAAAGAACTGCCTCAATCCCTCGAGTTCGAGTTCATCTGGATCAACAGGCTTTCCCCGTTTCGTGATCGGCGACTTTGAATAGCTATGGAGATAGACGGATAAGAAGAATTTCATCGTTCCCTCAACGAGACTCCCCAAATTGACCCAGGCGAGGATCAAGTTTCCATCTGCTTCAGCGTCTTCAGGGTCTCGAAGCCACAGCTTGAGGCAGTGGGACAAGGACACCTGTCTGTCGAGGCGGCTTTTCGCAAGAAGGTCAGCGGCATCGGCCGGAGCCCACCCGTACACGTGTTTCCACGTGTCACGAATCTTCTCGTTTTGGCGAATGATTTCTTCGATGGCTTCTTGTGTGCTGTGCTCGTGAATAAGACGGCCCATCCTTTCTGATCTGCCATTCGCGCGAGATTCGATGTGGACGCACCGGCTCAGATTTAGCAGATTCGTTACACTACCGCGTCTATGTCCACGCTCGCCCGCATCGATGAGTTGCTCCGTCAGGCCTCGGCCGACCTCGGCTCGGTGAAGAACTCCGCCGACCTGGAGGCCTTCCGCGCGAAATACCTCGGGCCCAAGGGGGCGCTCAAGGACCTCATGACGGCCCTCAAGGACGTCCCCGCGGAGATCAAGCCCGCCTTCGGCAAGGCCGCCAACGAGCTCCGCCAAAAGCTCCAGACCGGCTTCGACGAGCTCAAGGCCAACTTGGGCTCTGCTTCCGGGGGCGGCCCCTCCGCCGCGCCCAAAGGCCCCGCCCTCGACCTCACCGAGCCCGGCCTCCCCCCGCGCCTTGGCCGGCAACACGTCCTCACCCAGACCATCGACGACCTCGTCGACGTCTTCGGCCGCATGGGCTTCGACGTCGCCACCGGCCCCGAGGTCGAGGACGAGTCCCACAACTTCGTCGCCCTCAACATCCCCGAGGCCCACCCCGCCCGCGACCCGCTCGACAACTTCTACATCGACACCACCCCCGGCTCCGCCCACCTCCTCCGCTCGCAGACCAGCACCATCCAGATCCGCGTGATGGAGAAGGCCAAGCCCCCCGTCCGCGTCGTCGCCATGGGGCGCGTCTACCGCCCCGACGAGCACGACGCCACGCACTACTCGATGTTCCACCAGGTCGAGGGGCTCTACGTCGACCGCGGCGTGAGCATGTCCGACCTCAAGACCACGCTCATCCAGTTCATCCACGCCTACTTCGGGCCCGACTGCAAGATCCGTCTCCGCCCCAGCTTCTTCCCCTTCACCGAGCCCTCCGCTGAGATGGACGTCTGGATGCAGATCCGCGGCGTGTGGAAGTGGGTTGAGATCGGCGGGTGCGGGATGGTCGACCCCAACGTCTTCAAGGCCGTCGGCTACGACCCCGAGATCTGGACCGGCTTCGCGTTCGGCCTGGGCATCGAGCGCCTCGCCATGCGCAAGTACGGCATCACCGACATCCGCTGGCTCTTCGAGAACGACGTGCGGTTCCTCAGGCAGTTCTGACCGCGATCAGGAATCACGGCGTGAAGCCTCCTCCCAGTCGGTCCCGATGGACTCGGCGACTCACCTTTGCGGGGGGGCTGCTGTCGCTGTCGGTGCTGGCGTCGTGTGATCGTCGAGAGGCCGCGGCGCCCCAAGCGGGGCCGCCGGCCGAGGTCCAAGCCCTGCTCGACGCGAAGCACGAACTGTCCGCCGATGTGCTGGCGCTCAGCGAAGCGAACTTCGACTCCGAGGCGCTGCGGTCCTCCACGCCCGTGCTGGTGGATTTCCACGCCGACTGGTGCGTGCCGTGCAAGATGCAGGCGCCGGTGGTTTCGGAACTGGCGGCCGAATACAAGGGGCGCGTGAAAGTGGCGGGCGTGAATATCGACGACAGCGCCAAGCTTTGCCGGGAGTACGGGATCAACGCGATCCCCTGCCTGATCCTCTTCAAGGACGGCAAGCCCGGCCCGCGGTTCGTGGGGCTTCAAACCAAAGCGACATTGGTGTCGGCCTTGACGCGGGCGATCGGGTCCAACGCGGCGACGCAGCCGACGGAATCCGCTGCGCCCTGATCTGTCGCGACGCCTGATTTTTGGGAGTGGTTGACATGGTTGAACCCCTGATGCAGACCCACCTCCCCCTGCCCGGCCGGCGGCAGGGCAAGGTGCGCGACATCTACGAGGCCTCGCTCAAGGACGGCTCGCCCGCCCTGGTCATCGTCGCCAGCGACCGCCTCAGCGCCTTCGATGTCGTCATGCCCAACGGCATCCCCGGCAAGGGCGTCGTCCTCACCCAGATCAGCAACTTCTGGTTCGACATGATCAAGGCCAAGCTTGGAGGCCAGCTCAAGCACCACCTCATCTCCACCGACCCCGCCGACATCCCCGGCCTCACCGACGCCCAGCGGGCCCCGCTCCGCGGGCGCGTCATGATCGGGCGTCGCACCAAGGTCGTCCCGATCGAGTGCGTCGTCCGCGGCTACCTCGCCGGCTCGGGCTGGGCGGAATACAAGCAGTCGCAGTCGGTCTGCGGCGTGAAGCTGTCCGCGGGGCTCAAGCAGTGCGACAAGCTCCCCTCGCCGATCTTCACGCCCGCGACCAAGGAGGAGACGGGGCACGACGAGAACGTCTCCTTCGAGCGGGCCGCCGAGATCGTCGGCGTCGAGCTCATCACCAAGCTGCGCGACATGAGCCTGGCGATCTACGTGATGGCGCGCGACTACGCCGCGACGCGCGGGATCATCATCGCCGACACCAAGTTCGAGTTCGGCCTGCCCATCGCGAAGCTGCCCGGCGAACCCCCGGAGGCCCAGGGGCAGCCGATCCTCATCGACGAGGTCCTCACGCCCGACAGCTCGCGCTTCTGGCCGGCCGACCAATACAAGCCCGGGCAGGACCAGCCGAGCTTCGACAAGCAGTACGTGCGGAACTACCTGCAGGCCCTGGTCGACAAGGGGCAGTGGAACAAGACCCCGCCCGGCCCGACGATGCCCGCGGAGGTCGTGAGGAATTCGCTCGACCGCTATCTGGAGGCGTACACGCGCCTCACAGGCAAGACGCTGGCGCTGTGATTCCCGTAGGGTGGGTAGAGCGGTATTCCGCGAAACCCACCACGGAAAACGGGAACCCTGCGGACTCGCAATCGCATTTGATGCCGGATCACCTCCGCGTGGCCGTGGTGGGTTTCGCCGGGTACGGCTCTACCCACCCTACGGTTACGGCAGCGCGTCCCACCCCTCCGGCGCCTTGACCTCATCCCACCGCGCGCCGTTCCACTTCAAGAACAACCGCGTCGGCGCACTCGACGCCTTCGCATCGCGCCCCGGAAAGACGAACGTCACCCCGTCGATCTGCCTCTCCTTCCCCTCCGTCGGCACGGCCGTGAACCGCTCCGCCTTCACCGGCTTGAGCAGCGTCATCGCCTCGGGCGCCACCGGCATCGCCTCCTCCACCACCCCGCGGAAGAGCACGTTCCCCGGCACGCCGATGTGCAGCACCCCCGGCTTGGGGAAGAGCACGTCGCACGCCGCCGCCTTCGCCTCCAGCGGGAACCAATAGATGAACCACTTGGCCATGAACCCCGGGTTGGCCCGCATCGAGGCCGGGAGGATCGAGGGGTCGAAGGTCAGCACCTGCACGTCGAAGTGTTTGTCGGGCCTGCGGACCTCGACCAGCCGCTCGCTCATCCAGGCCGGCTGCCAAAGGTTGATCAGGTAGATCTCCGACCCCGCGGGGGCGTCGGCCAGGTGCGTGTCGAGGTCGTCGGCGATCCGCTGGATCTGCCCGCTGACGAAGCCCATCGTCGTGACGTAGGAGAGCGTCGCGGCGAGGCAGAGACCTGCGAAGAGCCCGCCGACGAGGATGCTCTTCCACGGCTTCGTGGTCTTGCCATCGGCGCGTGTCTCGCGCGAGCGCTGCATCGCGCCGGCCGCGAGCGCGCCGACGACCAGCCCGAGCCCCGCCGAGGGGTAGTGCATGATGCGCATCCCCGGCGCGAGGAAGCAGAAAGGCAGGAGCGTGACGGCGAACCAGTAGAGCCCCAGGGCCGCGACGCTTGAGGCCGACCCCGCGAGGCGCGGCAGCCGCCACGCGACGAGCCCCAGCACGGCCGCGGCGATCCCCGCCAGCCAGAAGCAGTGGAGCCCGCCGATCTCCGTGAAGTTGATCGGGAAGATCGGGTAGAGCAGCAGGAGCTGGAAGGCGTAGAAGGTGAAGTTGAGCAGCATGGCAGGCAGGGCGACGGGGTTGCTCGGCTCGACGGCGTAGTTGCTCCCCGCCTTCAGGTGCATCAGCGCGATCGCGGCAGGGATCCGCCACGCGAGGTAGAGCCCCAGCAGCGCCGCGAAGGGCAGATGCCAGCGGAAAAACCGGCGGGGGAGCTCCCTCCATTTGCCGCGCTCGCGCCGAAGCTGCCACGCCTCGACGCCCACCAGCACGCCCGGCACCGTCACCACCATCTCTTTCGACGCGAGGCTGAGCGCGAAGAAGAGCAGCGACAGGGCGTAGTGCAGCCTCGAGCCTGGCCCAGCCTCGCCGCGGCGATGGACCGACTCGGTGAAGGCCGCGACCGCGAGGATCGCGAAGAGCCCCGCCATCACGTCGGCGTTTGCGGCGATCCACGCGACGGTCTCGTAGTGGCAGGGATGGATGCCGAAGAGGATCGCCCCCAGCGCCGCCGCGGCGTCGATCCGCAGCAGCCGGCGGAGCATCCAGAAGATCCCCAGCGTCGAGAGCACGTGGGCCGCGAGGTTCACCGCGTGGAACGGCATCGGCTGCCCGCCCCAGATCTTCAGCCCCGTGTAGTAGACCACCGTCACCAGCGGGCGGAAGAAGCCCGGCTCGCGCTTGTCGTGCACCCGCGTGTTGGCGAACCAGTAGGCCTTGAAGTCCTCCTTGCCCACATATTCCCACGGCCGCCAAAGGTCCTTCGCCTGCGTCTGCTGGGCCTTGGCGAGATGCCAGAAGTCGTCGAGGAAATAGGCGTGGGTGAGGCAGGCCCCGTAGGCGATGAGCGTGGCGACGATGACGATGGCGATCCAACCGAGCAGGGGGACGCGCGAGGGGAAGGGCGGGGAAGCGGCGGGGGAGGGGAGGGCGGCGGCCATTCCGGGGGCGGGGGCGGGAGCGGCGGAGAAGGAATTCCCCGTGGCGATGAGGGCGGATTGCGATTGGGGCGAGGCCGCGCCGGATGAGGGATCGAGCTTGGCCATGAGGGTGAGGCCTGCGTGATGCGGATGCGCGAGAAGGCGGTCGGCCAGTCGAGCGGACATCATACCGGTCGCGTGCGCGTCGGCGAGGCCGGCGGATCGCTGTGGGCGTCTCGGATCGACCTCTGATCAGAGACGGGGACTGTGTCCCCGAAGTCATGGCGAGGCGGTACCCCGCCGCGCGACGTGCGGGCGTCGTTGGCGCCGCCATGAGCGGATGAGACGTTCGGAAACAAGTCTTTTTCACGCAGGCCTTGCGTAAAACCAGGCGGTTCATGGCGGCCGGCGATTCGCGCGGCGGAGTACCGCCTCGCCCCGTCTTCGGACACACAGTGTCCGTCTCTGCCCCCGGAATAGATCAGGCTGCGCCTGAGGGGAGGAGGGCCTACGTCTTCACCTCGATTCGGTTCGCAATCGCGCACGGGTGCCACGGGCGGCTTGTCCGCCCGTGCTGGGATGCACGGAGACGCAAGGGTTCACGAGGGCTTCTCGGCCCATCCGCGACACGGCACGACCCACGGCCAACCTCCACGGGTGGGCAAGCCACCCGTGCCACCCATCTCGATACCACTCACCGCGCACTCGGCCTTGACCGCTAACGATTATTGATTATCGTTTATCATTATCAATGACGCCCGCGGCCCGTCGCCGCGGCCTCACGCGTCGTTCGTCCGCCAGAGCTCTTTTTGAAGGTCGGCCGCCCGCGCCATCGCGACGGGTCCACCGACTCAGGAGGTCACCGCCATGCCCTTGTCCCGCTCTTCCGTCCGCGCTTCGTTCGCCCCGCGTCCCGCCCGCGCGCCCCACAACTTCCAGGGGCTGGCTTTCCGGGGGCGGCGCTTCCGGGGGTTCACCTTGATCGAACTCCTCGTCGTCATCTCCATCATCGCCCTCCTCATCGGCATCCTCCTCCCCGCCCTGAGCAAGGCCCGCGAGGCCGCACGCACCACGCTGAGCCTCTCCAACTCCCGCCAGATCGCGCTGGGAATGTTCCTCTACGCCACCGACTGCCAGCAGACCTTCCCCGGCACCGGCCACACCGGCCTGACCTGGATGGAGTCCATCGGCCTGCCCGCGATCAAGCAGCTCGCCGACTTCGGCTCCCAGGCCGAGTACGACGACTACCTCGCCCGCATCGCCAAGGTCACGCCCTACATCCAGACCGCCAAGGCCTTCCGCTCTCCCAACGACACCTTCGCCTATTGGGACAACCCCGACCCCAACACCGGCGAGCGCCGCCACACCTCCTACGGCCTGAACGCCTACTTCAGCTCCGATCATCCGCCTTACTTCACCGCGAAGATGGACGCCACCATCAACGCCGCCGGCTCGATCCTCACCGCCGAGTACAACGCCGACGGCCCGTGGGAGGACCACTTCACCCCGCAGTTCTTCGGCTACGACTCTTCGCAGCCCAACCCGCAGAGCGTGGCCATGGGCTCGTACGACCTGACCAACACGCCCTATCCCGACATGACGCTCTACAACCAGGCAGGCCCCGCGGCCGCGGGCTCGCTCTCGAACCCGCCCACGGCCCCGACCATCGACTTCAGCGGCGACGCCGCCGACGCATGGGACGCCGTGAAGAAGCTCGGCAAGTCGCAGGCCCTGGGCTTCTACAACCAGAGCGACATCTACGGCTACGCCGACGGCCACGCGGCCATGACGCCCTTCGCCAAGACGTTCGCCTGGCCCAGCTACAACCCCGGCACGTGGACCAAGCCGGAGTTGAACGCCTACGACCCGCGGGCTACGAAGTGATTCCCCTGAATCGTCCTGGCTGATCAGAGCCGGACACTGTGTGTCCGGAGTCAGTGCGAGGCGGTACCCCGCCCGCGCGACGTGCCAGCTTCGCAGGCGCGAATCGTTGTCTTGTAGGGTGGCGCTGAGCGGTACTCCGCGAAGCCCACCGGCGCGGCGCACAACGACACGGGGCCGCTGAATTGCCTTGTCTGAACAGAGACGGGGACTGTGTCCCCGAATACCGGGCGAGGCGGTACTCCGCCCGCGCGAAGTGCCGGCGTCGATGGCGCCGCCAAGAGCAGGCGACGCGCTCGGAAACAAGCCTTCATCGCAGGCTTCAAGGGAAACCAAGCGGTTCATGGCGGCCGACGATTCGCGCGGGCGGGGTACCGCCTCGCCCGATCTTCGGACACACAGTGTCCGTCTCTGATCAGGCTGCGCCTGATGGGAGAAGGCGAACCACGCAACTTGGCACCGACGAAGGAGAGGAGGCCCGTGGCACCCGTGCGCTTCATCCATCCGGAGATCAGCAGGCATGGGCCTCCCCCCGACCCCGGATCCAGCGGCTGCTCGGGGGCCCATGCCCTATAATGAGATGTGGAAGATCGGTGCCGCGGGGAAAAAGGAGGCGCCTCATGAATCGCCCACTCAACGTCTTCGTCGCGGCGGCCTGCCTGCTGCTGACGTCCCACGCCGCCACCTTCGCCCAAAGCGCTCCGCCTGCAACCCCCGGAAACGCAGCTCCCGCGGCCGACGTCGCCCAAGGCGCAACCCGCCACATCGCCATCCTGCAACTCGCCCCGTTCAACAACCAAGTCCGCTTCGGGTGGATCGGCAAGGCCGTGCAGGACGACCTCCTCTCGTGGATGAACGACATGCCCGGCCTGCGGGCGAGCCTGCCCGGCGAGGATGCCCAGAAGCCGATGGCCGACGACAAGCTCGCCATCGAGGCGGCCCGCCGCGCGGGCGCCAACCTCGTGGTCTACGGCTCGTTCCAGTTGATGGACCCGGACGTGCGGATCATCGCCAAGCTAGCCGACGCCAACACCGGGCGCGTGATCGGCGCCGCCCGCGCCACCGGGCCGATCCGTGAGCTCTTCCGCGTCGAGGACTCCCTCGGCCAGCAGGTGCGGGCGTTGATCCGCGCCGAGATGGGCCTGCCCGTCGAGGCCGTGGTTCCGCCCGTTCCCGCAGGCGAAGCCGTCGCCCAAGCGCCGAATGAGGCCGACCGCCAAGGTGATGCGGCGCCTCGCCCCGGCAGCGACGCAGCCCCGCAGACTCCGATCGTCGGCGTCATCCGTCCCGGCGTCGCCTACGCTCCCAACCAACCCGCCGGCTACGCCAACGGACCCTCGGCCTTCACCACCTACGGCACCGTCGGCAACTATCCCAACGCCTACAATCCCATCACCGGCGAAACATACCCCGGCGAAACATACATTCCCTTCGGCTCCTACCTTTACCCCTACTACTTCTCCAATTCGGGATACTACTACGCCGCTCCCATCGGCGGGTGGTGCTACAACAACTTCGGCTACGGCTCCTACTTCGGCTCGGTCGTGGTCGTGCAACGCCCCGTCTACGCGTTGCCCGCCCATCGCCCGTTCGACTTCTCGCTCCGCTACCGCGGGCGGTTCGACAACGGCTCGGTCGCCGTCGGCGTGAATGCGCCTGCGCCGGCTTTGCGGCCTCAGCAAAACTTGCCGCGCTCGCCCGGGGGCGTCGTCTACGGCCCGGGCCAGACCGGCCGGCCAAGCTCGTACACGGGCAATTTCAACACTTCCGGGGGCGGGGCCTTCCGCTCTGCCGGAGGCGGCAACGCCGTCGCCGGCCAGCCCTATCCCTTCACCACCGGCACCGTCCAGGTCGGCCCGATGGTCGTCCGCCAGAACTCGGTGGTCACCACCGGCGGCGGCAACATCGGCGGCTTCACCAACACCCACTTCAGCCAGGGCCAGGTCAACAACAACATGATGCGAGGCCAGGTCAACAACGGCCAGATGACCGGGATGACCAACTCCAATTTCATGTCAGGGATGTTCAACACCAACGTCCAGCGCTGAACATCCCGCAACCTCAGCGCACGATCCACCTTTAGCCGCCCGCGGCAGTCCAGGCCGCGCCTCCGCCTCAGCCTCCGCCGCAGCGTTCGAGTTCGAACCAATCGCATGGTTCCGGCGGTCGGCACAAGTGAGGTTCGTATCTCCGGAGGGAAGGCGTTGCCCTCTCTCTCCGCGACGCATTGCATCAAGCGCAGCCTTGATAGAGACGCAAGAAGTCTATGAACAACCCGTCTTGTTAGCCGGAAGCGCAAGCGACGGGGCGGGGGTGCGTCAATTCACCGCAGCGCTGGCGCACGGGGAGCGCCCGCAGACTCACAAGGTCTCGCCGATGCGATGACGGATTGGACATTCGCCGCGTGCGTCGGTCGGGCTGTTGATCGATCGACCCCCGTCCCGTCGCTTGCGCTTCCGGCTAGCAAGACGGGCTTGTCCGGATCGTGCGCGGGCAGTGGGTCTGAGGGCTCGCAAGCCTCTCGCGCTCTCTGTAGCCCCAACGGGGCGTCTCAGCCAGAGCCCAGGGCAACGCCCTGGGTTGCCGGGGCATTTTGAATGCGAGCCCTTTAAGGGCGACTCAACGCGCCCGTCCACGCGGCCATTGAATCGCCCTTACAGGGCTTCAACCTTCCTTGTCCCTCGTGACCCAGGGCGTTGCCCTGGGCTCTGGCTGAGACGCCCCTGTGGGGCTTCGCGATCATCGCGCCCACGCACGTCGTACCGAAGCCCGCGCCCCCGGAAGAGACTCCCAGGAGAGCCCCCCGGGAGATACTCTCCGGGAGAGACCCCGGGGGGAGACCCTCGGCGGGACAATTCAAGGCTCGCATCCAATTCAACCCGCGTGTTGAACGGCGATCCGGCGCTGAATTCGTGACGTGATGCGACCGGGTGGGGCAATAACATCCCCGGAGGAGGCCAGCACCGAGCCCGGCGTAGGACGCCGGTGTGGCATCGGTGGACATCCGGCAGAGCATTTCCAGGCGCACCACCCTCGTTTCCACGCCAAAAACGCAACCGGAATTCCGAAGATAATTTTTCCCCGCGACGAAAAATAAGGAGTTGTGGGCCGTCTCAACCGGGCTTGTCCGGATTTGGCCGGACGCTTGTGCGGGTCTTACAGGAGGCGCACTCTTTTTCGTGATTCGTCTTCATTCTGCAAAAGAAGATGAACCAAACGCAAGCGACTTTCGATGCGTTGCCTCGTCTCCGCCAACGACCCGCGCCCGTCGCGCGCGGGTCGTTTGCGTCCGCAATCGTCCGGGCTAAACTGCACGCTCGACAGGCGGATGCGGCCAATCGTTCGATCCCCTCCAACCGGGTCAGGGCCTGTGCAACGATCAACCTGGACAGCCGTGTTTTTGCTCGCGGTTCTGCTGCGCACCGCGGCCGGGGAGGAGTTCCCCGGCTGGCAGACCATGCGCGTCATCAACCAGGAGGGCGACCCGCGACGGATGGTCGTCGGCGACCTCCGCGGCGAGGGGCGTGACGACCTCATCGTCGTCAACACCCGCCAATCCCGCCTCGAAATCTACAGTTGGCGCCCCGTCGGCAAGCGGCAGGCCGCGCCCGCAATCGACCCCGACCGCCCCAACGAACTGCCCATGGCCCCCGAGTGGGCCCGTGAGGAAGTCCCGCTCGACGACCTGCCCATCGACGTCTTCGTCGACACCACGGACAAGGCCCATCCTTCGATGGTCGTGCTCGCCGCGCCGTCGAACAAGATCCTCCTGCTGCAGCGCGAGGGCGACGCCTGGAAGAAGACGCAGAGCTGGGACCTCTTGCCCGGCACGATCGAGGGGCGGGACCAGTCGCCGATGATCGTGCGCAAAGCCGCGGGCGGGAAGCTCGAGGCGCTGGTCAGCTACGACCTGGGCATCCAGACGATCACGCTCGAATCCGGCAGCCGGCCTGCGTGGCTCACCCCGCGCGAGCAGCGCGGCCGGAACAAGTGGTGGCTGGTCGACCTCGACGGCAACGGCCAGGCCGACATCGTCGAGTGGTCGTCGCAGGCGCGGCAGACGATCCGCTGGTACGAAAGCGTCGGCGGCAACTTCCGCCCCGCGCAGGTGCTCTACGACCAACCCGTGAACGGGGCGGAGATCGTCGGCCAGTCCGGCGCGGCCGCGGGGCAAGGCAAGCCCGCGGAGATCTTCCTCCTGGGCGGCACGCAGGAAGGCCTGCTCCGGCGCTACACGCTGGGCAAGGGCAAGGAGAGCCCGCTCGGGCAGCGGCAGGCCTTGCCGATGCCGGGCGGGAACGGGGCCGTGTGGTGCGGGATCACGCTCGACGGCAAGCCCGCGCTGGCCGCGGTCGACGCCGCCCAGCCCCGGCTGCGCGTCGTCCCGCTGACCGACGACGGCTGGCAGGCCGAGCAGACTTTCCCGATCGTCGGCAACGTCAAGGCGATGGTCGCGCCGCAGGCCCAGCCCGGCACGCTGCTGCTCTGGGCCAAGGACGCGGCCGACATCCACGTCAGCAAGTGGGAGGCGGGGCGGCTGAGCTATCCCAAGCCGATGGTCCGCTCGGCCGAGGTGGAGGACCGCCGGATCATCGCGCTCGACTCGGTGGGCAAGACCACGTGGTGGGTCCAGCGCGTCGGCGAGCACCTCACGCTCTACACCTGGGCTCCCGGGCAGGACGAGGCCAAGGCCGTGAAGTTCGAGGGCGCCGGCGCCAAGGCCGAGAAGGTCGTCTGGCTCGGCGGCGACCGCCTGCTCGTGCAGCAGGCCTACAGCACCTCGGCGAAGTTGGTCGTCCTCAAGGACGGCAAGCCGGTGATCTCCGAGCCCGCCCACCTCGCCAAGGCCGATCTGGGCGAGTTCGACCTGATCGAGCAGGACGGCAAGCTGCGCACCGCCCGGCGGACCGACGGCGTCCTGCAGTGGCTCGGCGAGGACCTCCAGCCCGTCGACCAGACCATGCTCGGCGACGGGCAGAAGCTCGTCGGCTACGCCCCGCTGCCCAACGGCGAGGCCTGGGCGCTCGAGGAGGGCGGCCGCTTCGTCTTCCGCTTGAAGCCCGACAAGGCGGGCGTCCTGCGCGTGGCTGACAGCGTCAAGCTCACCGGCGGAAGCGCCTTGGTTCAGGACCCCGTGCTGGGGCTGATCCTCACCGACCAAGACCGCGTCACCCGCCTCTCGCCCGGCGAGCCGCGCGAGCTGAAGTTGGTCGACAGCATCGACAGCCGCGTCGGGCGCCCCAGCGGCGTGAAGGAGGCGACGATCCACCGTTTCTTCGCCGCCGACGCGATCGAGAAGGGCAACCCCGCGGTGCTGCTCTGCGATGATCGCCGCCATCACCTCACGCTGCTGACCCGCACGGAAAAGGCCCTGAAAGCCGAGATTTCCTGGCCGGTGTTCGACGACAAGGCCTACCCTTACGGGGACCGCGGCGGCCCGGCGTCGGTCACCGAGCCGCGGGCGATCGTCTCGCTCGACGCCGACGGCGACGGCCATCGCGACCTCGCGATGCTATGCCACGACCGGCTCTTGGTTTACCTCGCGCGGAGCAACCCATGAATCCCGCGACTCCCCCTCGCCGAAACATGTCCGCCGCAGCCTCGCCGCGCCTCCTCGCCTGCCTCGCCACGGTATCGCTGTGGCTCAGCGGCGCGCACGCCGCGCCCCCCCCGACGCCGGGCCCGGCGACCCGTCCGTCCGCCGCCGTCTCCGCGACCCAAGGAGCTGCCACCGAGCAAGTCGTCGTCACCCTCGTCGGCGGGGCGAAGGTCACCGGCACGTTCCTGCGCAAGAACGACGCGGGTGTCGCCATCGACCTGGGCTATGAGGTCGTCAACATCCCCGGCGACCGCGTGCTCGAGGTCGACGGCGTCGACGGCGCCGCGACCCGCGACCAGAAGGCCGAGCGCGACATCTACACCGTCGGCCGGATGGACGCCGCCCCCGTGGCCGACCTGGTCAAGCGCAACGGCGACGCGGTGGTCATGGTCAAGACGCCCGTGGGGCTCGGCACGGGCTTCCTCATCAGCGACAAGGGCCACCTGATCACCAACTACCACGTCGTCGAAGGCCAGACGCGCGTGGTCGTCACCGTCTTCCGCCCCTCGCCCACGGGCTACGAGAAGCGCGAGCTCAAGAAGGTCCACATCGTCGCCATCCAGCCGCTGCGCGACATCGCGCTGCTGCAGATCGAGCCCTCGGAGCTCGACGGCCCGCTGCCCAAGCCGGTGGTGATCAACCCGCAGTCGGACGTGAAGGTCGGCGACCTGGTCTTCGCCGTCGGCAGCCCGCTGGGGCTCGAGCGCACCGTCACGCAAGGCATCGTCAGCTCCACCACCCGCGCCATCGGCCACCTGCGCTTCATCCAGACCGACGCCGCGATCAACCCCGGCAACTCCGGCGGTCCTCTGTTCAACGCCCGCGGCGAGGTCGTCGGCATCGTCTGCGCCGGGGCGATGTTCTTCCAGGGCCTCGCCTTCGGCATCCCCGCGACCGACCTGGTCGACTTCCTCTCGCACCGCGACACGTACCTCTATGATTCCTCGCAGCCCCAGAACGGCGTGACCTACCTCGATCCGCCGTGGCGGGCGGGCGACAAGAAGCCCGCGGCCACACAGGCCACGAACACGAAACCAGCCACGTCCCATTGACCAGACCACAGACTCCATCAGACACCAAGCCACCAACCCCATAGGGAATTCGATCATGCGGCAGTTTGCGAAGAAGGTCCTGGCGCTCGCCATCGTGATGGTCGCAGCGACGTCGGCTCTGGGCCAGGCGCCCGCCGCCGCCCGCTCGTCGTGGGAGTGCCTCCCGCCCGAGACGGTCATGCTCATGCGCGTGCCCAGCGGGAAGCTGTTCCTCGAGGCCCTGCGCAAGCAGACCAAGCTCGGCGCGGTCGGGCTCTCGCAGGAGCGCTTCGACAAGTTCACGGCCATGCTCCAGGAGGAGAGCAAGACCGAGTGGGAGAAGATGGGCCAGGACCTCGCGAAGTACAACCTCAAGACGCAGGACTGGAACGACCTGCTTGTCGGCGAGGCGGGCTTGGGCGTGGTGCTCGCGCCGCGCCCGGGCAAGGCCCCGTTGGTGATGGCCCTGAGCTGGGTCGAGCCCGGCGGCGACCTGGCCGAGCGCCTCGTCAAGGCCCTCGAGAAGGCTGTCGACGAGGAGAAGGGCAAGCCCGCGACGCCCACGCGCGTCGACTCCACGATCGAGGGCTTCAAGGTCATGCGCCTGAGCATGCCGGTCCTGGGCACGGCCAACGGCAAGCCCCCGGCGATCCCCGCCGACTTCGGGCAGATGACGCCCGAGCAGCGGACGGAATGGTTCAAGAAGCAGCAGGAGGCCCGCAAGGACGAGCCGCGCATCCAGATCGACCAGACGCAGCTCTTCGTCACCCGCGTGGGCAACCGCATCCTCATCGGCAACACCTTCCCGCAGCACGAGGCTGAGATCCGCGAACTCAAGGCCAAGGGCGACGTGAAGGTCGACCTCGACGCGCTCACGGGCGTGGAGCAGGCGACGGGCGTCTATGCCCGCTTCCTGGCGGCTCACAACGCCAAGGCCGCCGACGGCGTCGCCGCCTCGCTGATGGCGACGCCCGGGCTCGCCGCCGCCATGCCCGCGGGCATGGCGGGCTTCGAGCTGCTCGTCGACCCGCGCCCGCTGGTCAAGATGCTCGACCCCAAGGTCGACCCCAAGGCCAGCCCCGACGCCGCCCGCGCGATCAAGGCCTTGGGCTTCAACACCATCGGCCCCGCGGCGCTCCGCCTCTCGCTCGACGGCACGGTCCTGCGCTCGGGCGGTTTCCTCTCCGTCCCCGCGCCGCGCACGGGCTTGGTCACCCTCTTCGACCAAGCCGCGATCGCCCCCGAGCCGCCCGCTTGGGTCCCCGCCAACCTGCTGGGCTACTCGCAAGTCAGCTTCGACCTGGGCAAGGCCTACCTGCGCGTGAAGGAGCTGGTCGTCGGCGAGTGGGGCCCGCAGGCCCAGCAGGGCTTCGACCAGGCCGAGATGCAGGTCAAGGGCATGCTGCAGGTCGACCTGCCGGTGCTGCTCTCCTCGCTGGGCTCGCGCCACAGCTTCCTGACCTACGGCCCGCTGCCCAAGCCCGCCGCCGCCGCCGCTGCGGCGGGCGATGCGCCGGCCCCGGCCGCGCGTCCGAGCCCCAACGACGAGAACCGCATGGCCTTCGTCTGGCAGTTGCTGGACGAGCCGTTGTGGAGCCGGGTGCTGGGCGTGGTCGCCCCGTTCACCGGGCAGGCGGCCGTGCAGGAGCAGGGCTTCAACGGGCTGCGCATCCAGCAGCCTCAGATGGAGGCGGGGGTGTTCGTGGGCAAGGGCTTCATGACCATCGGGCTGGGCAAGGGCGTGACGGAGTCGACGCTCGCTTGGCTGCGCACGCCGCCGCAGGGCGCCGCCGCGATGGCGACCAGCCCGATCTTCCAGCGGGGCAAGGCGCTGCTGACGCTTGAGCCGAGCATGATGTTCCAAGTGAGCGACGCCGGCCGGTCGATGCGGATCGTGCGCGAGGCCGTCATCAACGCCGCCGAGCAGGCGACGGCCCGCCGGGGCATGATGCGCCGCGCCACCGGCCGGGGCCCCGCGGCCCCGCGGCTCTTCGCCAACGCGTTCCCGGCCCTTTCCCCGCTGCTGTCGATCCAGGCGGCGGATGAGGCGCCCGAAGAAGGAGGAGAGGAGGAGGGCCCGGAGGGGCCGGCGATGCCCCAGGTCGACCCCGCCGACGCCGCCCATGGCAAGGCCACCGCGGCCCGGCTCCGCGCGATCCTCCCCACCGATCAGGAGATGGAGGGGATGTTCGGCGCGAGCGTGCAGCAGGTCATCGTGAAGGCGCAGGGCGTGGTGGCCCAAGGCGCGCTGGAACTGCCTCCGCCGGGGAAGTGAGACGACCGGTCTCCTTCCGACATCGTCCGTGAAACCAAAAGCGAAGCCCGCCTGAAGGCGGAACTCCGAACCGAAGGCCGCCCTTGGGCGGCCTTCTTTTTTGCCCCGGACGAGCGTCGCCGCGCGATGCGCCGCGACGCCCTTGTTCCGCTACACTTTCCGCCATGCTCAAGGCGATTGTCTTCGATTTTGACGGCGTCATCGTTGACTCCGAGCCGATCCACCACCAGGCGTTCCTGCGCGTCTCCAAGACGTTCGGCGTGACGTACAGCTACGACGAATACGTCGAGCGCTACATCGGCTACGACGACCGCGACGCCTTCCGCGCGATGCTCGGCCTGCCCCTGGGCGCGACGCCCACGCCCGCGGAGGAGAAGCGCGTCGCCCAGCTCATCGACGACAAGGCCGACGCCTTCGAGGCCGTGGTGGACGAGGGCATCGAGATGATCCCCGGCGTCGAGGCCCTGATCCGCGCGGCCGGCGCCGCGATGCCCATCGCCATCGCCAGCGGCGCCTCACGACGCGACATCAACCTCATCCTGGGCAAGCTCAAGCTCGCCCCGCTCTTCAAGCTGGTCGTCAGCGCCGACGACGTCCGGCGATCCAAGCCCGACCCCGAGACCTACGCGATGGCGGTGGAGCTGCTGGCGGGCAAGTTCCCGGCGCTGGGGCTGCACGCGTCGGCCTGCCTGGCGATCGAGGACACGGCCGCGGGGATCGAGTCGGCCCGCGGGGCCGGCCTGCGCACGCTGGCGCTGCTGACCTCGACGCCCCCCGCGAAGCTCGGCCGGGCCACCCGCGTGATGGAGGCCAAGGGCGCGCCGACGCTCGAGCAGGTGCGGGCGTGGTTCGGATGAAAGGGGAAGACCGTCCAAAGACGGCCTTCCGAGCGAGGAGCCGGGCTCGCATGGTCTGGTGCCACATGTCGTCGTACTCGTGACATGTGTCTTGGGAGGATGTGCGACCCACCTCTGACGGAGGCGTTGAAACGTCACGGACGAATCTCCAACGGCGGCGTGATGAGGTCGCCGAGGCATCCTGAGCCGTCCGTCGGCCGGCACATGTCACGAGTACGATGACATGTGGCACCAGACAGGAGCCTCGCGGCGAGGCATGCCGGATTCGCGGTTGTTGCACAGGGAGTCGTCAGCCATGGCTGTGTCGAATCGTGGACCCGCAGGTCCGGTGAAGCAGGTGGTGCTGGTGGGGCACTGCGGGGCCGACACGGCCTCGTTGGACTACGTCGTGCGTACTGCGTTGGGTGCGGTTTCGATCAGCGTGGCCCACGACCGCAAGACGGCCGAGCGGATGGCGGGCCCCGATGCGCTGCTGCTGGTCAACCGCGTGCTCGACTACGGCTTCGAGGGCGAGGGCGGGATCGAACTGATCCGCGCCTTGGCCCCGCGCGGGGCGAGGATGATGCTGATCTCGAACTACGCGGAGTCGCAGGCCCAGGCGGTCGCGGTGGGGGCGCTGCCGGGCTTCGGCAAGTCGCAGATGCACGAGGAGCGGACGGCCAAGATGCTGCGCGACGCGGCGGGGGCTCCGGGGACTCCGGGGACTCCGGGGGCGGGGCGGAAGTGAGGGGCAGGTCGTCGCCGATCGGCGTCGATCGTCGCCAAGGCCTGCCGCGCCGGCGTCACTTCCGCCGGTCCTTGTTCCACAGGAAGAGCATCGACAAGACGCCGTACACGATCGCATGGATCGGCAGCATCACCGCGCCGCTGAGCCAGGCGAGCTTGCCCTTCGCCGCGTGGGCGTCGATGAGCCGGCGGGTCGTCTCGTCGAGCATGCCGGTCATCGCCTGCTGCCCCCAGTAGGCGGGGGCGAAGAGCTTGGAGATCACCGCCGCGAGGCCGGTCGTCGGCACCAGCGCGCCCGAGAAGAGGATCTGCGGGATCACCACCACGATCATCAGGATCACCGCCCAGTCGGTCGAGGGCGCGACCGCCGAGACGGCCAGGCCCATCATCGTGCCGGCGAACGAGGCGAGGAAGAGCAGCCCCGCCTGCTGCAGCGGCGTGCTTGCGTCGAGCCCGCCCACGTTCGCGGCGATCGCGGCGACCATGATCGACTGCAGCGCCCCAATCATGGCCAGCGGGATGATCTTGCTCGTCACGTAAGGCCCGACGCGCAGGCTCATGAACCGCTCGTGGCGGTAGATCGGCAGCTCCTTGACGATCTCGCGGATCGAGCCGAAGAGCCCCAGGAAGAGCACGGTGGTGACGGCCCCGAAGCAGAGGATGTTCTGCCGCGTGGCGTACTGCCTGAAGTCATCGGGCGTCACGCGCTGGTCGGGCACCTTGATCGAGGCGGCGAGGATGCAGAGCAGCAGCGCGATCGCCGGTGCGAGGGCGAGGTTGAGCAAAATGCTGCGGTAGTCGAGCGTGAGCAGGCGGGCGTAGCGACCGAGCAGGATGTCGAACTGCCTCAGCGGCGCTGCCGTGCGCCGCGGCTGGCGTCGCTTGGGCAGCGAGTGCACGCTCTGGTCGTTCTGCAGCCGGCCCTGGACGAACTCGCGGTAGACCGGCGTCTGCTGGAACTTCTGCTGCCACTCCTCGGGCTTCTGGGACGCCTCGGCGGTGTAGATTTCGCGCAGCTCCTCGACGCCGAACTGCCGCTTGATGGCTTCGGGCGGGCCGCAGAAGGTCAGCCGCCCCTTCATGAAGTGGGCGACCATGTCGCACATTTCGAGGCTGTCGACGTGGTGGGTGATGCAGATGATGGTGTGGCCGTCGTCTGCCAGGTTGCGGAAGAGCTCCATCATCTGCCGCTCGGTCCCCAGGTCGAGCCCGCTGGTGACCTCGTCGAGGAAGAGCACGCGAGGCCGGCTGAGGAGTTCCATCGCGATGGAGACCCGCTTCTTCTGCCCGCCCGAGAGGTTGCGGATGAGCGTCGACCGCCGCTCGGTCAGGCCGACGGTCGCGAGCACGCGGTCGATGCTGGTCTGGATCTCCGCGCGCGAGGTGTCGGAGGGAAGGCGGAGGCGGGCGGCGAAGCTCAGCGCGTCGGCGACGGGCAGCCCCTCGTGGAGGATGACGTCCTGCGGGACGTAGCCGATGTCGGACTTGAGGGCGCTTAAGTTGTGGTAGAGGTCGTCACCGTCGTAGAGGACGGAGCCGCGGGTCGCGGGCCGCCGGCCGTTGAGCGTGTCGAGGAAAGTCGACTTGCCGCAGCCCGATCCGCCGAGCAGGCCGATGAACTCGCGCGGCTCGAAGGTGAGCGTGATGTCGTTGAGCAGCCAGAGCGGCTTGCCCGTCTCGCGATTGCGGACCTCCTTGCCGATGCCACGCACGGCGATGCGCACGCCGCCCTCGCTGCGCCGGCTGACCAGGCGCGTGCCGTCGAACTCCAGCCGATAGGGGCCGACGGTCATGCGGTCGCCCACCGCGAGTTTCCGCGGCCGGCGGACGCGCAGGCCGTTGACAAACGTGCCGTTGGAGCTGCGCAGGTCCTCGACGACCCACGAGTCGTTGTCGCGGCGGATCAGCGTGTGGCGACGGGAGATCGCCGGGTTGTCCAAACGCAGGTCGCACTCCGCGTCGCGCCCCAGCGTGTGCGTCGCGGCCCGGAGCGTGAAGACCGGCGGCCCCGCGGCGGGCCCCACCGGCCGGAGGCGCGTCGGCGAGACCAACGTCTGGCTGCCGTCGGCGGGCATCGACGCCGGGACGGGCGCTCTCGGAACAGGCGGCGGCCTCGGGATGGGCGGCATCGCCGCGGCCGGCTTCGCGGGCGACGCGCCGTCGAGCGTGCGGCACTCCACGCGCAGCACCAGGCCGTTGAGCGAAAGCTCGTCGCCGTCATTGAGCTGGCCCGGTGACCAGACCGCCTTGCCGTTGATGAGCGTGCGCCCGCGGCCGGGCAAATCCTCGACCCGCAACGCCCCGCCCTCGAGCGAGACCCGGCAATGGTCGTGGCTGACCCGCGGGTCGCTCAGGAAGACCTGCGACTTGGGGTTCCGCCCGAGCAGGCACGGCTGGCCCGCGGCGACGTCGACGGTCGCCACCGGCTTGGCGGTCTCGCCGGGCAGCGTGAATGTGAGTCGGAACGTCATGGCTCAGGGCTCCTGCGGCGTCGTCAGCCGCCCGAGGGCGCGCCGGACTTCGGCGTCATGCTCGGCAGCGGCGTCGGCGGCCCGGCGAGCGACGGACGGCGGATCAGGTCGATGATCTCCTGCCCCGCATACGACTCGGCCGCGATCTTCTCCGATGACTGCCCCTTCGCGCCGGCCAGCCTCGGGTTGGCTCCGCGGCGGAGCAGTTCCTTCACCGCGTCGGCCTGGATCTCTCGGGTGGCGACGTGCAGCGGGCGGTCGCCGTCGCGCCGCGCCGTGTTCAGGTCGGCACCGACGGCGACGAGCATGGCGATCGAAAGCGTGCGCCCCTTGGCGGCGGCGCGGTGCATGGGCGTCGAGCCATCGCTGCCCGCGGCGCCGGCGAGGCTCGGGCGGGCGACGAGGATCCGCCGCACCTCGGCGTCGTCGCCCTTGTCGATGGCGGCCAGAAGGTCCGCGGCGACGGGCTCGGCGGACGGCGCAGGCGCGGGAACGGTCGCGGGCGAGGCTGCCGGTTCCTTGGGGGCCGGAACAGGAGTCGGAGCCGGGGGTGCGGGTGCTGGCGACGGAGCCGGCTTGGTGCGGACCGAGAGGTTCACGCCCGGCTCGTTCCCCCGGGTGATCGCGACGGCGATGTCAGGCGATGCGGCCGGCGCGGGCTCGGCATGAGGCGCGGTCGCTGGAGATGGAGCCGGGGTTGGTGTCGGTGTCTGAGTGGGCGTCGACGATCCAACCTGCGGCGTCGCCGGCGCGGCCGTGTTCTCGACCAACGATCGCGTCGACACAGGCCGATTCGCCTGCCACTGCCACGCCACGCCCGCCGCGATGAGCGCGCCCAGCACCACCACTCCCCCGAACACCATCAGCCCAACGCGCGGCCGGGGCGTCCCCTCCGTGATGCCGCCGGTCGGAGGCGCGACGGGCCGCGGCGCCTTCGGCGGCTGCGGAACCCCCGGAGCCTCCGGCGCCTCAGGCCGCGGCACGCCCGCCGACGTCCCCGCCACCTCCTCGATCCGCTGCCTCATCGCGTCGGCGCTGGCGGTGCGCTTCGCCGGGTCCCTCTGAATCGCGTCGCTGGCGATCTTGTCCAGCCTCGGGTCGACCCCGTCGCGCACCCGGCTTGGCTGCGGCGAGCGCTCGTTCCGCGGCAGCACGCCCGTGAGCATCTCATAGAGGATCACGCCCAGCGAGTAGATGTCCGACTGCGGCGTCACCTTCGTCGGGTCGGCCCGCTGCTCGGGCGACATGTAGTCCGGCGTCCCCATCGACTCGCCCGCGAGCGTCAGCGAGGAGTCGCCCCCGCCTCGCGTGCTGGCGATGCCGAAGTCGGCCAGGCGCGCGTTCCCCTCGGCGTCGATGAGGATGTTCCCCGGCTTGATGTCGCGGTGGATGATCCCCTTCGCGTGGGCGTACTGCAGGGCCGAGCAGGCCTGGATGAGGATGCGCAGCGCCTGCCGCACGTCGATCGGCCCCTGCTCGAGCAGTTCCTTCAGGCTGCGCGAGCGCCCGTCGGAGCCGCCGACGTAGTGCATGACGATGTAGTGCGAATTGCTCTCGGCGTCGACGTCGGTGTCGATGACCTGCACGATGTGCGGATGGTCGAAGGTCGCGAGGATCTCGGCCTCGCGCCGGAAGCGCTCGACGAAGAGCCGGTCGCGCAGCAGATGCGAGCCCAGCAGCTTCACCGCCACGGTGCGGTGGAGTCGCACCTGCGTCCCGCGGTAAACCGAGCCCATCCCCCCGCGCCCGATCAGCGCGTCGAGCTGGTAGCGCCCGCCGAGGAGTCGGCCGGTCAGGTCCGCGGCCGCGTCGGCATTGGGCGAGTCGGCGTTGCCCGCGCCGAGGCCCTCGGGCGCCGCCGCGCCGGGCCGGTCGCAGCCGCCGACCAGCGTCGCGCCCGAGGCCAGGTCGTTGCGCGTCGCGCAGCCCGGGCAGTCCACATAGCGCGTCGAGGGGTCGACGACGGGCGGCAGCGGCCGCCGGCAGTTCGTGCATGGGACCCGAGGCGACTCCGACATCGTGCTCTCCGGGCCGTTGCGGCCACTCCTCGAAATCCGCCTGAACCGACACAACGTAGGAGTGATCGTAGCGGGCGTCAACGAAGGCGGGAACATCCGCCGGGCTGCTCCGTCGGGCTGCTAAGATCACGGCCGACAGGCTTGAGGCGATCGGACCCGGCACCCGAGGGAAAGTCCCATGGAGAAGAGCACGCTGGCGCTGGTGGGTTGCGGCTTGGCGGTCGTGTTGGGCGGCGTCGCGCTCTGGGCGACGGGCTCGCGGAAGGCGGACAACTCCTCCAACGCCCCCACGGCCGTCTCGCCACGCCCCGGCATGCCCGGAAACCCCGGCGGTCCCGGAAACCCCGGCACCCCCGGCATGCCGATGCAGGGCCAAGGCGCTCCCCCGATGGGCGCGCCCGGGCCCGGGCCGTCGATGACGGTCAACGGCCTTCCCAGCAACGTCTCGATGAACGGAACGACCGTCGCCAGCGGCTCGCCGCAGGGCCTGACCGTGACGCTCCCGCCCCTGCCGAACATCTCCATGTCGTCGGTGCGGCCGGGCGGCCAGCCCCCGCCGGCGGCCATCCAATTGCGCGAGCAGGTGGTCGCCGCCGTGCGCCGCGTCGCGGCCATCCCCGCCTCGCCCACCATCGACAAGCGCCGCGCCAAGGTCAACGAGCAGTTCAAGATCGCCGAGACGGCCGCGGGGCAGCAGAAATGGGCCGACGCGCTGGCGGGCTACCAGACGACCTATCAATCCTGCGACGCCCTGCTCACCGCCGCCGCCGAGATCACCGCGGCCGACAAGGCCAAGGCGGCCGCGGACACCTCGCGCGCCGCCGCGGAGAAGGTCGAGGCCGCGGAGGATTCGCAGGCGAACTGGACCGCCGGCGAATCGGCCAACGCCGAGGCGACCAAGGCCTTCGAGCAGGACCACTTCCGCGAAGCGGCGGACAAGTGGACCGCCGCCTCGAAACAGTACGATGCCGCCCAGGCCGACGCGGTCAACCAGCGCGTCGAGCGGCTGCTGCGGGCCGCGCGGGCCAACATGAATGCCACCGGCGCGATGGCGGCCCGCGACCGTCTGCGCGAGGCGCTCGAGCTGCAGGCCGACAACGCCGCCGCGCTGGAGCTGATGGCCCAGGCCGAGAAGTATTTGGTCGTCACCAACGCGATGGGCATGCGTTTCCTGCGCGTGCCGGCCGGGAAGTTCTTCATGGGCACGCCCACGGGCCAGCCCGGCCGCGGCGAGCCGCGCCTGCGCGTGACGCTCACCCGCGGCTACCTCATGAGCGAGACGGAGGTGACGCAGGAGCAGTACCGCCTGGTCATGGAGGAGAACCCCAGCGCCGCCAAGGGCGACGACCTGCCCGTGACCAACCTGACGTGGACCATGGCCACGGAATTCTGCAAGAAGCTCAGCGCCCAGGAGGGCAAGACCTACCGCCTGCCCACCGAGGCCGAGTGGGAATACGCCTGCCGCGGCGGGACCGACGAGCCCTACGCCGGCACCGCCAAGCTGGGCGACATCGGCTGGTCGCTGACCACCAGCAAGAACCAGGTGCACCCCGTGCGGAAGCTCAAGCCCAACCCGTGGGGCTTCTACGACATGGAGGGCAACATCTGGGAATGGTGCGCCGACCTGATGACCGAGCGCGACCCCGACGCGGTGATCACCGACCCCGGCCTCGCCCCCGTCGACCCCAAAAAGCGCATCCCCGCCGTCGCCGTCCGCGGCGGGAGCTTCCGCAACTACGACGTCGATTGCCGCGCCGCCTCACGCTACCCCAAGGCCCGCAACATCCAGAGCGACGACATCGGCTTCCGCGTGGTGCTGGAGGCGGAGTGAGGCGAAGGCCCCCGAAATCCTGCGCGGCGTGCGGGTAGTGGCGGGTTCGTCTTCACGGAGATCCACTTCACGGTGATTTGCCTGCACCGATTTGGCATAGCGGGTGCATGCAAGCGCATCGGGGCGACCCACTGTCAATGAAGGGACCCGGGCACATCGGCAGGTTGACTCAAGGGTTCGGCAGAGCGAAGTTGAGTGGACCGCCATGCCCCAATCCATCGACGAACCGCAAGGCAATCCAGAGGACTCGCCCCGGCCGATGTCCCGCACGGCTCGACGGGCGCTCTTTGCGGCGCTGTTGGTGGTGGCGATCTTCGTGGCGGTTGTTTGTCGAAGTTGGTGGGTTCAGGCGGCAGGCGAGGCCAAGTTGGCCCGGCTTCTGTCTGGCGACGCGGCGGTGAGGTTGGTTCGCGTTGAGACGGATCTACAGGGACGGCGGCTGCTTTGCGACGACCCCGAAGTCCTGGGCCCTCTGGCCGACGCGATGCGTGCCGCTTCATACAAAGGCCAAAATGCCGGCACTGGACTGTACTACCATGTCACATTGGCCTTTGAGGGTGGAGAGCGGATGACAACGGTCATGTACGCTAGGTCTGATGGCATCTCGATTTCCCTGCCGGCGTTGGCCGTTGAGCATGGATTTCCGACCCACGACGTGCAGTTGTCGGATCCGCTCCCATCCAAATTGAAGACCTTCATCGACTTCTTGGATGGAAATGCGATGCAAGGCGAAATACTCGAGATGGAAGCCGGCAAGCCGCCTCGGCAAACACATGATCCGTCGCTCACCGCGGGATGGTGATCGCCAAACCAGAACGAAGGATTCTCGCTTGAAGATCGCCCGCATCTCGCCGATGGGCTTCACGCCCGGCAAGCTCGCCTACCACTCCTTCATCCGCGGGGGCACCGGGGCCGACTACCACCAGAACCCCGAGTTCCACCAGTTCGCCGACGGCGAGCTGCTACTGCACTGGAACGCCTACGACTTCGACGAATGCTCCGGCGGCTTGGTCAAGCTCTTCTCGACCTCGCGCGACCGTGGGCTGACGTGGTCCGACCCGCAGGTCTACATGGCCGACTTCCCCGGCGGCGTGCCCTACTACGCGCTGACGCTGCGCCTACGCGACACGAACCAGGCCCTCATGCTCCTCAACCAGTCCGTGCACCACGCGATCGAGGTCGACGAATCGCGCCGGGTGGCGACGGCGGGCAGCGACTACTTCAAGAGCAAGACGAGGATCTTCCTCCGGCGGTCGGCCGACGGCGGGCGCTTCTTCGACCACGGCGTGGAGATCCCCTGCTTGAGCATCTCGGGCGGGAAGGCGTTGCCGGGCGTTGAGTTCTACGGCTCAGCCGACTGCCTCATCCAACTGGGCAGCGGCCGCTTGGTCGCGGGGTTCACCTTCATGGACCCGGCCCGGGTCGATGTGGCCAAGCGATACCAGCATTACACGGGGGCCTGCCTGCTCTCCGACGACCAAGGCCGGACGTGGAGGCGCAGCGGGGAGATCCACGTCGACACGACGCGGGGCGTGATGGAGATTCAGTTCGCCGAGACCAATCCCGAGACGGAGCCCGGCCGGCTCTTCTGCCTCTTCCGCACCGCCGGCGGCTGCCTTCATCAGACCGAATCGCTCGACGGTGGCCAGACATGGAGCCCCTCGAGGCCCTCGCCCCTGCCGGCGCCCGAATCGATGGCCCGCATGACCAAGCTGCGGAGCGGCAAGCTGCTGGTGGTGTGGAACAACGTCTCCTCCAAGACGCAGTTCCCGCGCCACCCGTTGGTCGCCGCCCTCTCCGCGGACGGCGGGCGGACCTGGGGCAGCCCGCGCGTCATCGCCGTGGAGTCCGGCACCAACCAGCTCAGCAACCACAACCTGATCCAGCTCGACGACGGCCGGATCCTCGTGGCGATCTCGCATTACCACGACATTCGCCCGATGACGAGCGATCTGGACCTGGCCCTCTTCGACGAGGCCTGGCTGAACGGGGCGTGACGGTGCGCTCTCGATCCGGCGGCTCATCCCTTGCGGCCGCGGGCCTTCTTCTTCTGCTTCGGTTTCGTCGCCTTGCCGCTGCGCGGCTTGCCCTTCCCGAGCTTGCGCCAGCTCGGGTACTCATGGGCGTCGAGCAGGCCGTGGCGCCAGGCGTGGCCGAGCATGCGCGGCAGGCCGCGGTAGATCATCGCGACGGGCTTGACGCTCGCGTCGCCGTCGGGGCCGACGCGGTTCCAATAGGCGGCGTCGAGCAAAAAGCTCATCAGGTCGACGAACCGCCGGTCCTTCGTGCGCTCGTAGCCGATGCACAGCGCGGTCGAGAAATTCAGCCCCGGCATCTGCCCCTCCCGCGCGGCGTTCAACTGCTCGTCGGCCAAATCGTGGCAAAGCTTCGCCAGCCAGCGGGCCGCGTCCTTGCGCCCCGTGACGTCGGCGTAGATGTCCATGCCTTCGATCATGCTGCCGTAGCCGAAGAAGTTGCCGACGATCTGGCGGTTGAGGTTCTGGCGGTCGTTCCCGCCCGAGAGGTTGATGCCGCCCCGGTAGCCCCCACGGTCGAACTTCATCAGGTAGTCGACCATTTCGTCGAGGAACGGGCGGAAGCGCGGCTCGCCCGTGACGTCGGCGAGGCAGGCGAGCGTCAGCACCGACCAGCCGATCTCGCGGTTGAAGCCCCAGAGGACCGCCCGCAGGTCGGGCTCGGCGAAGTTCTCGATGGTCTTGTCGCCCAGCGCGCAGGCCACCTCAAGCGCGTCGGGGTCGCCGGTGAGGCAGTAGTACTCGAGCAGGCCCTGCGTCCAGAAATGGCTGGGGTAGGCGCCGGTGGTGGTGTGCCGGGCCGAGTGGGCGGGCGTGGCGCGGTGCAGCCATTGGTGGTCGGAGTAGTGGAGGAAATCAACCTCGATGTTGTGCCTGGCCGCGAGGCGCAGCGTCTGCCACAGGTCAGTCCGCCCGGTGCGCATCAGCTCCGCGGCGAAGGCGTGGATGACGTCGTACTCGTTGTTGGTCCAGACCGGCTCGTGGCATTCGAGGTATGTCTGCGTCGGGTGCCCGCGCGGGAAGATGCGCGGGATCTCCGGCGCGCCGGCCAACCGAGGGACGAGGTCCTGGTTGATCCACGCGTAGCTGCTGCCGTAGTGCGAGTCGGTGTCGCCCACGTCGAACTTGGTCGAGGGCATGTTGAGGCGCACCAAGCCGCTGAGGTTTGCCTCCATGCGGACGTGCTTGCCGACGGGCAGCACGCGGTCGTGCCCAAACTCGCCGCAGTGGGCGATCCAGGCCGGGGCGACGCTGGCCCGGCCTTCGTGGATCGGCGCGTCGAGCACGGCGGCGACGCCCTGGGGCTTCTGCGTCGGCGCGCCCGAGAGCTTGGCCGTGCCGTCGCCTTCCGGGGCGGCGGCGGCGATGAAAGCCAGCGTGAAGGTCTGCCGGCGGGACCGCCCTTGCGGCAGCTCAAGCGTCTCGGCCGTCGCCGGCCAGGCCTCGGCGACGAGCCGGTTGCCCTCGCTGGTCAACCGGTTCGGCTTCGCGGCGGCGAAGTCCTGCATCTGCAGATAGACCGCGCGGGCGTCGTCCTTCACGCCCAGCCAAGGGTGCGCGTCGACCAGCGGCGCGTGCAGGTAGAAGGGATAGTCGACGTCGTCGAGGAGCATGGCCGGGCCCTCCACGTGGGCGCCGGCCCGCGTGAAGTCGGCCACCAGCGCGACGGGCGCGGGGTTGTGCACGTGCCGGCTGACGTAGAAGAGCCCGTAGTTCTGCTGCAGGAAGTGGCGCTGGGGGCGCGGGCCGAGGCTCCAGGCGGTCTCCATCGCGATGCGCTTGATGTGCTGCGCGGCCGCACGGGGCTCGAGGTTGAAGTAGTGGTAGTCCAGCCGCAGAGCGGGCCAGCCGGCCCAGACCTCGATGTCCAGCCGGTAGCTCAGGCAGCGCGAGCCGTCGGGCCGGCGGTGCTCGCCCTCGACGCGGAGGCGGACGCGCGGGCCCGATTCGTCGATCACGCGGACCGTCCGCCGCCCCTCGTGGAGCGTCGTCGCGTCGTCGACGCAGAAGCGCAGGTCGCCGGGCTTCGCCAGATAGGCGTGGCCGTCGCAGACCAGCTCCCCAAGCACGCCCGGGCCCGATTCGCAGACGCGCAGCCGCAGCCGTCCGCCGTCGATGATCCAGTCGCCACCCTCGCGGCGCAGGACGACCTTCGGCTCCGTCTCCGGCTTTGGTTTCGACGACTTCTTGTCCTGATGCCAGACCACCTCATGCTCGCCGGCCTCGCGGGCCCCGAAGCTGACGAGGCACCAGCGGATCGAGCCGTCGGCGTGGCGCACGAGCACCCGACCCGCGGCCGGCCGCAATTCGCCGCTGGGGGAGCGCACCGCCAGCGCGGCCGGGTCCTTCAACGCGCCTTTCGGAAACGGCACGCCCAGCGAGATCGGCAACCCGGCCGGGCTCGGGTCTCCATACGCGGCGTTGATCACGCAAGGGATCGGCTTCTTGCTCATCGTGGGTGTTCCATTGATTCGCCGGGCTCGCGGGATGCCCGATCCGGGTGCCACATGCCATCGTACTCGTGGCATGTGTCTTGGGAGTCCGTGAGCCTCACGGTCCAACGATGCGTTTGAGAGGCGGATTTGAACGGGGCATTTTCGCGATGAGGTAGTGCGATCGCCGCGATCACCTCGGCGTCCGGTGGACCGGCACATGCCACGAGTACGATGGCATGTGGCACCCGGAATTGCGCGTCGGCCTCGTCATGGCTTCGCGAAAGCCGCTTCCTGCAGCGACTGTTTCAATTTCCCCTGCCCCGCCGCGGTGACGGGCGTGTCGCGGAGGTCGATGAAGGTCAGGTGCCTCAGCCCGCTCAACTGCTCGATCCCCGCGTCGGTCACGCGCGTGCCGCGGAGCCCCAGCCCGCGCAGCGTGCCGACATGCCGCAGCGAGCGCAGGCCGACGTCGCCCACGCCCGTCCCGTTGAGGATGAGCGTCTCGAGCGCGGGGAAATCCATGAACTCAGACATGCCCGCGTCGGTGACCTGCGTCCCCTTCAGGCTCAGGCAATTCAATTGCGTGAGACCCTTGAGTTCCTTCAGGCCGGCGTCGGTCACCTTCGTGCCGTCGAGCCAGAGCCCGCGCAATTCTTCGTGGACCTTGATGGCCTTGAGCCCCGCGTCGGTGACGCCCGTCTCCTCCAGCCGCAGCATCAAGAGGTTCGCCAGCACTGCGAGCTGCCCGAGCCCGGCGTCGGTGATGGGCGTGGCCCGCAGGGCGAGCGTCTCGATCGCGGGCAGGGCCTGCAGCTCGGCGAGGCCCGCGTCGGTCACGCGCGTGTCGCCCAGGTCGAGCGACGTCAATCCCTTGAGCCCGCGCAGCTCCTTGAGCCCCGCGCTGGTGACCTTCGTCCCCGCCAGCGCGAGCAGCCTCAGCCGGGCGAGACCGGCCAGGTGCTTGAGCCCCTCGTCGCCGACGCGCGTGTTGTTGAGCAGCAGGGCCCTGAGCGAGCCCAGGCCGCGCAGCTCGGCGAGCCCGGCGTCGGTGACCAGGGTCGACGAGAGGTTGAGCGATTCGAGCGTCTTGGCGGCGGCGACGTGCCGAAGCCCCGCGTCGCTGATCGGCGTGCCGATCAGAGTGAGCGCGTTGAGGTTCTTGAAGCCCGCGAGCGCCGCCAAGCCGGCGTCGGTCACGTCGCTGGCCATGAGGTTCAGCTCGACCGGCGTCTCGTCGTTGGCGTGGACGGCGGCCAACTCCTTGAGCTGGGCGTCGGTCTTCGCGGTGCAGGTCAGCCCCGCCCACGCGGGCGCGGCGAGGCAGAGCAGCGCGAGCGGGAGAAGGCGTGGCGTGCGGCGCATGAGGGGCCTTTGAGAAAAATCACACCGCCGCCTGGCCCATCTTCGGCACGTCGAAGGGGATGTTCCCGTTGCGCATCGAGGCGGTGGCGAGGTAGCCCACCGCGACGGACTGCCGCGCGTCCCACGGCGTCGCCCCGGTGTTGACGCCCGTGCGGGTGAAGCGGAGGAAGTCGGCGACGATGCGCGGGTCGGCCCCGCCGTGGCTGCCCTCGGCGACCGGCACGGGCACCTCCTCGTCGCCGTTGTACCAGCCGCTGCGGCGCTTGTCGTAGACGCGCACGGAGCAGATCGTCTCGCCGCCGGAGTAGTCGCCCCAGTTCTCGAGGCGTCCCGCGTCGCCGATGACGCAGTAGTTCCGCCACCCGTCGGGCGTGTAGTGGCATTGCTGGTACGAGGCCTGCACGCCGTTGGCGAGCTGCATGAGGACCATGCTCTGGTCCTCGACGTCGATGATCGGGCTGAGGTTGGTCTGCGCGAGCGGAGGCCAGTTGCCGATCTCGAAGCGGGCGACGCCGGGTTGGCTCTCGGGGCGGCGGTTG
>JAPLMQ010000185.1 GCA_026386955.1 Planctomycetota bacterium | reverse complement strand
CTTCATGGTCTTCCTCGACTATGCCGACCGCGCCCGCGTCCGGCTGATCTTCCGGACGCGCGGCGGGACGGTGACGAAGCTCCGCCCGCGCGAAGGCCCGATCTGGGCCCGCATCCTGAACTCGATCGCGGTGACGCACTGGGACGTGGACTACATCGACCGCCAAGGCCGGCCATATAAGGCGCGAGTCACCGCGTCGAGGCGGCGGTGCGTGGTGGAGTCGGACGAGCCGGCCGACGCGGTGCCGCCTGAAAAGGCCGAAGCCCGCCCCAAGGATGGGACGGGCTTCGGGGATCGTTCCGCGTGAGCCGATCGTGAGGCGCCGGCTCAGTAATCGAACTGCTTCAGCGATCGAACCACTCAGCGGTCGAACTGCGCGTCAAACGCGATCTTCGACGGCTTGAAGTCGATCTTCTTGACGAAGGCCGCCGCCTCGGTGGCGCCGTGCTCGCGGTCCATCCGGCTATCCTCCCACTCGACGCTCAGCGGGCCGTTGTAGCCCACGTCGTTGAGGGCGACGATGATGTCCTCGAACTTGATGTCGCCGTGGCCCAGCGAGCGGAAGTCCCAGAACCGGCGCGGGTCGGCGAAGCTGACGTGCCCGCCGAAGACGCCGACGGTCCCGTCGCCGTGGCCCCACCAGACGTCCTTCATGTGGACGTGGTAGATCCGGCTGCCGAAGGTGCGGATGAACTTCACGTAGTCCACGCCCTGGTAGCCCAGGTGCGAGGGGTCGTAGTTGAAGCCGAATCGCTTGTGCCCGCCGACGGCCTCGACCGCGCGCTGGGCGGAGGCGATGTCGAAGGCGATCTCGGTGGGGTGGACCTCGAGCGCGAAGTTGACGTCGGCCTTGTCGAACGCGGCGAGGATCGGCTTGAAGCGCTTGGCGAAGTCGGCGTAGCCCTTGTCCCAGTACTTCTGGTCCGTGGGGGGGAAGGCGTAGATCGAGTGCCAGATGCTCGAGCCGGTGAAGCCGTTGACCACCGCGGGGAACTTCACGCCGCCCTTGGGCTTGGCGTCGAAGAACTTCCGGGCGGCCTTGGCGGTGTCGATCATCTTCTCGGCGGCGCGGGTGCGCACGCCCTCGGGGCTGCCGTCGCCCCACACATCGGGCGGGAGGATCAGCTTGTGCCGCTCGTCGATGTTGTCGCAGATCGCCTGGCCCACCAAGTGGCTGGAGACCGCGAGGCACTCGAGGCCCAGGTCGTGCAGGACCTCCCATTTCTTCTTGACATAATCCTTTTCCTTCAGGACCTTGTCGACCTCGAAGTGGTCGCCCCAGCAGGCGAGCTCCACGCCGTTGTAGCCGAAGCTCTTGGCTTTCTGGCAGATGGTTTCGAACGAGAGGTCGGCCCACTGGCCGGTGAAGAGCGTGACCGGACGCGCCATGTTGGAAGCTCCAAAGGAGGGTGGAGGTGGATCTTTCCTGTACCGGGTGGAACGGTGATAGTGTCGCTGCAGTCGTGGACGCCCGCAACCTTCACGGGCTCAGGCTCGCGCCGCCAGGGCGAGGAGGCGCTCGCGGAGGTCCTGGGCGATCTGGTCGTCGCTCATCGAGGCGTAGGGCTTGTAGGGCGCCCCGAAGGTGACGGTCGACCGGCTGGGCTTGAGGAAGTGCCAGAGCATGTTGCGGGTGCGCGGCGTGCCGCTGATCCAGACGGGGACGATGGTCGCCTCGCTGCGGCGGGCGAGCAGGCCGATGCCGGAGTGGAAGGGGGCCAGGTCGCGGTGCTCGCGCTGGATGCCGCCCTCGGGGAAGAAGCCCAGCGGCTCGCCGGCCTGGAGCGCGGCGAGCATGGCGCGGAGGTTGGACGTGCCGGGCTTGTTGGGCTCGATGGCGATCGGCTCGATCGCGCGCCAGAAGGGGCTGAGAAGGCGGAATTGGTACGAAGTCAGCATCACCCAGCGGATGCGGCGGGGGACGGCCGCCTGAATGAGGAAGGGGTCGAGCCCGGTGGTGTGGTTCGAGGCGAGGATGACGGCCCCCTTGGCGGGCACGCGGTCCCGCCCCAGCCAGCGGAGGCGGTGCCAGATGAGCAGGGCGGCGCGGTCGAGCCGCCAGAGGACGTTGACGAAGCGCGTGGGCATCGGCCCGCGGGTGAGCAGGCGGAAGAGGCCCTGGACGCCCACCAGCGCCACCAGGGCGGCGAAGAGGTAGAGGGCGGGGATCATCT
Source organism: Planctomycetota bacterium (assembly GCA_026386955.1). GTDB lineage: Bacteria > Planctomycetota > Phycisphaerae > Phycisphaerales > Phycisphaeraceae > JAPLMQ01. Next base: position 5,627 of record JAPLMQ010000185.1, on the reverse strand, counting down.
GCTCGTCGGCGTCCGTTCGCCGCCAGATCACGAAGTTCACCACCACGGCGGAGCTGAGGCTGAACAGGTCGCGCACCGCGAAGACGCGCCCGCGGATGAAGTCCGGCGCGAGCGACTGCGTGAGCGTGGCGACGCAGATCATGGCGGTGTTGCCCGCGAGCCCGACGAAGAAGGCGCAGGCCGTCGCCACCCAATAGGAGGTGGAGACCGCCATGCCGGCCAAGGCGAAGCCCACTAAGACAAGGGCGATCATCGTGAACCAGGCCGACTCGCGCCGGGTGTTCATCCAGGCGACGAACCCGCTGCTGAGCAGCATGCCCACCCCGACGGTGACCATCATGATGGTGGAGGCGCTGACGACCTCGCTGGGGGGCAGCCCGTAGCTGCGCTTGCAGAGCGCGGCGACGGCGTTGGTGACCACGTAGGCGGCGCTCCAGAACAGCACGGAGAGGAGCAGGAGCTGCAGCACCCGGCGGTGGCGGAAGCTGTAGGCGAGGGCCTGCAGCATCCGGCCGACTTGGCTCTCGCGCGGCCCGGCGTGCGCGCGCACGTGGCGCGGCACGTTCATGAAGAGGAAGAGCGTGCCGCTGGTGGCGTAGACGGCGGCGCCCAGCGCGAGCCCCGCGCCGACCGAGACCTTCTGCACGATCGGCACGCCGACCACCATGCCCAGCAGCGAGGCGATGACGGCGATCCCCAGCACGATGGCGTTGGCGGGCTGCAGCTTGGCGAGGGGAACGACCTGCGGCACCGTGGCCGCCTTCGCGGGGTTGAAGAAGGCGGCGAAGACCCCGATGCAGAACATGATCGCGTAGATCTTCCAGTGATGCGCCTCGGGGATGTTGCTGGCGCCGCCGCTGGGGGCGAGCGTGAAGGCGAGCAGGATGACGGCGGCGCGGCCCAGGTCGCAGGCCATCATGATCCACTTGCGCGGGAAGGTGTCGGCGACCCAGCCCGCGGGCAGGCCCAGGAGCACGTAGGGGAGGAAGAAGAAGAACGATGTGCCGGCCTGGATGCTCGAGGCCTGCGAGTCGGCGAGGTAGATCCCCAGCATCGCCCACGCCGCGAGCTGCGGCATGCGGTCGGCGAACCCGCTCGCGGCCACGCTCACCCAGAGGAGCTGGAAGTTGAGGTTGCGCAGGAGCGGCTTGGCTGGCCGTTCATCGGCGGGAATGGCGGGCGCGGGCGGGACGGAGGTGGGCGCGTCTGCGGACATCGCGAAAAGAGTAACACGAAGAGGTGAGGCGGGCGTGAAGCAGGATCGTGATAGGAGGCACCGGAACGCACACCCGAAAGTTGGACAGCTTCAACTGTCCATCTCCGGGCCCCCTCATCAAGCCTCCCGGACTCGATCTCCCCCGGCATAGATGTTCACCCGTCCCGGGCGCAGGAACCCCGCGAGCGTCATCCCCTGGGCTTGCGCGAAATCGACCGCGAGACTGCTCGGCGCCGAGACCGACGCCACGAACGCGATCCCCGCCACCGCCGCCTTCTGGACGATCTCGAAGCCCGCCCGCCCCGAGACCAGCAGGATCATCGGGTCGATCGGCACCCGTCCGAGCCGGACCGACCAGCCGATCACCTTGTCGACCGCGTTGTGCCGGCCGATGTCCTCGCGGAGGACGCGCAGCTCGCCCGTGGGCGTGAACAGCGCAGCGGCGTGGAGCCCGCCGGTCTGCTCGAAGGTCGATTGGGCGGCCCGCATCGCGGCGGGAAGCGCGTCGAGCAGCGCCGGCGCGACGGTGAAGCCCCCGCGCAGCGGCGCGACATGCTGCGCGATGCGGTCGATGGTCTGCTTGCCGCAGAGGCCGCAGGAACTGCTGAGGTAGGTCTCCCGCCGCGCGGCCACGATCTGCGTCGCCCGGCGGATGAGCGCCTCGTCGCTGAGGCGCACGATGATGACATTGCCGTGCGTCGCCTCCGTGCAGGGCTCGACGGCCTCGAGTTCGTCGGGGTGGGCGATCACGCCTTCGGTCAGGCAAAAGCCCGCGGCCAGGTCGGCGTCGTGCCCCGGCGTGCGCATCGTCACCGCCAGCGGCTCCTCGCCCAGGCGGATCTCCAGCGGCTCCTCGACGGCGAGCCGGTCGTCGCCCTCGCGCGTGCCCTCGGCGTCGATCCGCCGCACGCCGCGGACGGCCGACGAACCGGCGACGGGCTCGCGCGGGGGCGTGGTCATGCGTTTTTCGCCGGGCCAGCTTCGCTTTCGGTACCCACGTCCGCCGCGCCACCAGTCGGCGCGATCGTGATCGGCACGAACTTCGAGTTCGGCGTCCGGCTGACGTCCGCGAAGCTGTCCTTCGAGACCAGCGGATTCGCCTCGGGGAAATACATCGCCGCGCAGCCGCGCGGGATCTCATACGGCACCACGCGGAAGGCCTGCACCCGGCGCGTCTTCCCGTCCTCACGCGTGTGGCTGGTGACGTCCACCAAGTCGCCGTCGGCGAGCTTGCGCTCCGCGATGTCGAGCGGGTTGAGCAGGATCACCCGCCGCGTCCCGAAGATCCCGCGGTAGCGGTCGTCCATGTCGTAGACGGTGGTGTTGTACTGGTCGTGCGTACGCACGGTCATCATCCGCAACTGCCCGGGCGGGAGCGTGAGGTCGGGGATCGGCGCGACGGAGAACTGGGCCTTGCCCGTGGCCGTGTGCCACTGCCGGTCGCGGGCGGCGTTCCCGAGGTAGAACCCGCCGGGGTGGGCGATGCGGGCGTTGAAGTCGTGGAACTCGGGCAGCACGGCCTCGATCTTCTCGCGGATGCGGTCGTAGTCCGCGATCATCCCGTCCCAGTCGATCCCGCCCGGCCCCAGCGCCGCCTTGCCGATGCCCGCGACGATCGCGCTCTCGGAGAGCAGCTCCGGCGACGCGGGCTTGTTGCTCCCCTGCGATGCGTGCACCATGCTCATCGAGTCCTCCACCGTCACCCGCTGCGGGCCGCTGGCCTGCATGTCGAGTTCGGTGCGCCCCAGGCAGGGGAGGAGCAGGGCGTCGACGCCGTGCGCCAGGTGCGTGCGGTTGAGCTTGGTGGCGATCTGCACGGTGAGCAGGCAGCGGGCCAGCGCGGCCTCGGTCACCGGCGTGTCGGGCGTCGCGGCGGCGAAGTTCCCGCCCATGCCGATGAAGACCTTCCCGCGCCCCTCCGCCATCGCGTTGATCGCGTCGACCACGTCAAACCCGTGGTGGTCGGGCGGCGTGAAGTTGAACGTCTTGCCGAGCCTCTCCAGAAAGTCGTGCGACGGGCGCTCGGTGATGCCCATCGTGCGGTCGCCCTGCACGTTGGAGTGGCCGCGGACGGGGCAGGCCCCCGCGCCGGGCCGGCCGAGGTTCCCGCCCAGCAGCAGGAGGTTCACCACTTGCTGGATCGTCGCGACCGCGTGCTTGCTCTGCGTGAGCCCCATCGCCCAGCAGATGATGACGTTCTTCGCGCCGCGGTAGATGTCGGCCGCCTGCTTGAGCTGGTCGCGCGTCAGGCCCGACTGCGCCTCGATCACCTCCCACGTCTCGGTGGCGAGCTGCGCCGCGAAGGCGTCGAAGCCGGTGGTGTGCTTGTCGATGAAGTCGCGGTCGAGCGCGCCGGTCGCGCTGTCGGAGCCCGCCTCAACTCCCCCCTCGAGTAGATGCTTCATGATCCCCTTGAGGGCCGCCAGATCGCCTCCGACGAGCACCTGCAGGTAGAGCGAGGCCAGCGGCGTGCCCACGCGGGTGATCATCTCCAGCGCGTGCTGCGGGTGGACGAAGCGCTCCAGCCCGCGCTCCTTGAGCGGGTTGATCGCGACCACCTTCGCGCCGCGCCTGCTCGCCTTCTGCAACTCGGTGAGCATGCGCGGGTGGTTGCTGCCGGGGTTCTGCCCGATGACGAAGATCGCGTCGGCGTGGTCGAAGTCCTCGAGCGTGACGGTGCCCTTGCCCACGCCGATCGCCTGGCCCAAGGCCGACCCGCTCGACTCGTGGCACATGTTCGAGCAGTCGGGGAAGTTGTTCGTGCCCAGCCGCCGGCCGAGGAGTTGGTAGAGGAAAGCCGCCTCGTTGCTCGTCCGCCCCGAGGTGTAGAAGACGGCTTCGTTGGGCGAGGCAAGCGAGCGCAGCGCCTTGCCGATGACCTCGAAGGCGTCGGCCCAGGCGATCGGCTCGTAGCGGTCGCTCGCGGGGTTGTAGCGCATCGGGTGCGTCAGCCGGCCCTGGTTCTCGAGCCAGAAGCCGGACTGTTGGCGAAGCGAGGCGACGGTGTGCCGGGCGAAGAAGTCGGGGCCGACGCGCTTGGCGGTGGTCTCGAAGGTGACGGCCTTGACGCCGTTTTCGCAGAACTCGAAGGGCGAGGTGGGGGAGGCGTCGGGCCAGGCGCAGCCGGGGCAGTCGAACCCCGTCGGTTGGTTGACGCGCTGGAGGGAGCGCAGGCCGCGGAAGAGGCCGCGGTTCTTGAGGAGTTGCTGGCCGCTGGCGATCAACGCGCCCCACCCGCCCGCGGGGCCGGCGTAGGGCTTGATCCTTTCCTGGTCGGCCATCGGACGTCCTCCACGGTCGCGGCGGCCCGGCGGGCGCACCGGTCTCTCTATATCGACCGGTTGGCGTGGCCCGCTGAAGCGGGTTCGGCAGGGGTGGGGCCGCGTGGCCGCCGTGTCATCCTAGGCGCGGGAGGGCCGAGGACGGTCTTGGTCAGTTGGACCACAGTTGAAACCCGGCCAAAACCAGGATCGTGCCACATCGCAGCCGAAGGCTGCTATGTGCGGATGACCATGTGCGCACGGGGTTCACGGGAGTCCTTCCGCAGCTTGCGAGAGGATGCGGAAGAGGTCTTTCGCACGACCTAAACGTCCGGTTGACCGGCACACAGCAGCCTACGGCTGCGGTGTGGCACGGGCCTAGGGGAATCGGATTGGCGGCGCGAAAATCGCCCCCCGCGGCTCACGCCGTGGGGCTCGTCCGCTTGTCGCGCTCGATGCAGGCGTAGGCGTTGTGGTTGTGGATCGACTCGTAGTTCTCGCTGTTCACCTGGTACCACACCACGCGGTCCTCGTTGTCGAGCGCCACCGCCAGGTCGCGGACGATGTCCTCCACGAACTTGGGGTTGTCGTACGCCCGCTCGGTCACCCACTTCTCGTCGGGGCGCTTGAGCACCGCGAAGACCTGCGTGCTCGCGCACATCTCGACCTTCGCGAACAGCTCCTCGATCCACATGTGCTTGCCCGGCGCGAAGCGGACCTTCACCTCCATCTCGCAGCGCTGGTTGTGCGCGCCGTAGTCGGAGATCTCCTTCGAGCAGGGGCAGAGGCTCGTCGCCGGCACCTTCACGCCCATCACGAAGTCGTCCTGCGCGTTCGACGAGCACTCGAAGGTCACCTCGATGTCCAGCATGCCAGGCGAGCCCGTCACGGGCGCCTTCTTGGTGATGAAGTACGGGAAGCGCAGCTCCAGGTGGGCCTCCTCGGCCTCGAGGCGCTCCTTCATGTCGGTGCAGACCTCCATCACCTGGTCGGCCCGGATCGAGTCGTGGTGCTTGTTGAGCACCTCGAGGAACCGGCTCATGTGCGTGCCCTTCTGGTAATGCGGAAGGGCCACGTACATGTTCACGTGGGCGACCGTGTGCATCATCCCGCCCGTCGCCGGGCAATGCAGCGAGATCGGGTAGCGGATG
>JAPLMQ010000004.1 GCA_026386955.1 Planctomycetota bacterium | reverse complement strand
GCGCCGGTGCCCAGGACGCCCGCGGTGACGTCGATGGTGTAGAGGCGGTCGGTCTTGAGGGCGTCGGCGCCGGCGTTGGCGGCGCCGGTGGTGGCGTTGACCGTGCCGGTGGCGGTGCCGGTGTTGTTGGAGGCGACGAAGTAGAGCAGGTTGCTCGAGGCCGACCCGACCACCGTGGGCGTGGTCGAGACGCTGAACTTGGCGACCTGCGTGGCCCAGTTGGTCTGGCCCGAGGCGGTGGCGTACTCGTTGGCGGCCCAGAAGGTCGTGTCGTCGACGGGGTCGACGCCGATCCCGCTGTAGTCGCCGGCGCGGAACGGCTGGGCCTCGGCGGAACTGTAGACGCTCTGCCCGGCGACGACCAGGGTCGGCTGGCGCATCGTGCCCAAGGTGTCGGTCAGCCCGCGCCCGGTGACGTACATCGACATGGGCTGCGCGGCGGACGACTCCATGAAGGTCATCGCCAGGTCGCCGCGGGAGTTGATGTCGATGCTCGGGTAGTAGGTCGAAACGTTGGGGCCTTGGCTGATGTCGCCCTGCTGGGTGAGCGTGGGCGTCGAGGGCGTGGTGTTGATGTCGTACCAGCGGGCGTGGGCGATGTTGTCCGCGCCGACGGTGTGGGCGGCGACCAGCCGGCCGTTGCGCCAGGCGACGCTGAGGATGCGCCCGTCGCTGGGGTCGATGATGGTGGTGCCGGGCTGGTGGGCGGCCGGGGGCGTGGAGTAGGACGAGACGTTCAAGGTGCTGACGAAGACGCTGGGTGTGGGCGTCAGCAGGTTGGTCATCCGCGTGACGTGGAGCGTGTTGTTCCCGCCCTCCTCGACGAAGTAGCCGGGGGTGCCGGTGGGCGCGTTGTACATCCGCGCGGGGGCGAGTGTGGCGCGGGCCTGGTTGGCGCTGAGTTCGGACTGGAAGGCCGTGAGCGTCGTAGAGTTGTTGTCCAGCATTGAGCTCTTGGCGATGCTCACGAGCTTGACGTGGTCGAAGCTGCCTTCCACATCGACGCCCGCCGTGACGGTTGTCGGGAAGTCGTACATGTTGAAGGTGAGCAGGAAGGCGTCGTCGGTCCAGCCCAGGCGCGGGAAGTCGGCCCAAAGGTCGTCGCCGCCCGAGACGGTCTTGGTGTCGATCCGGTGGAAGTCGGTGAAGCCCTGGAGGGGGTCGGAGGTCCTGGATACCGCGATGTCGAGCCAACTACCGTGGCCTGCGATGTCGACTTCGAGGGTGGCGACGATGAACCGGCCCGAATTGGCGTCATAGGCGACGACGGGGTCGAAGGGCGCCGATGTGGGGCCTTGGCCCGAGGACGCGAGGGCGCCGAAGAACGTTTGCAGGGGCTGCGGGTTCTGGAGCGAGGCGCCGGTCGCCTTGTCGTAGATGGCGATGGAGGAGTTGATGGTCTGGACGACCGAGGTGGGGCCGACCGCCATGCCGGTGTCGGGCGGGGTGAAGCCGCCGCTGTTGGCGAAGGACTGGGTCTTGAAGGAGGCGGAGACGTCGACGCCGCTGAGGCGGGGCGTCGCCGCGCCGACCTGGAAGTCGGCGCCGTGGATGCCGGTGACGGTGGTGGCGCCGGAGATCTCGTCGAGGGGCATGGTCACCGCCGAGCCGGCGATGACGCGGTTGCCGTCGGTGGCGAAGAGCAGGGGGCGGGTGAGGCCCGGGTCGGCGTAGCTCGCCAGGCCGTTAAAGGTGCCGACGGCGCCCGCCTCGCTCAGGGCGGTGGCGGCGCCGCTGGCGGGGGAGATCGAGACGAGGCGCGACGCGGTGCCGGTGCGGATGATCGGGCGGTTGTCGAGGCCCACGAGGATGGTCTGGTCGGAGGCGTCGACGGCGAAGGCCAGGCCGGTGATGGTCGTCGCGGTGTTGTTGCCCAGGATGATCGCGCCCAGGTTGGTCAGGACGCCGGAGTTGGGGTTGACGCCCTGGAGGACGGAGCCCGCGGCGCCGGTGGAGGCGGCGAGGAACTGTCCGGTCGAGGGGTCGAAGGTCATCGCCGTGTAGGGCGTGATGACGCCCAGGCCGTTGAGCGTCAGCGAGTGGACGTTGTCTCGGTTGAAGGTCACGAAGTCCTCGTTGACCTTGATGAGGGCGACGTCGAGGCCGGAGGTGCCCGGGGGCGTGAGGTTGTTGATCGGCAGGGCGTCGGCGTCGACGGCGGCGTTGCCGTCGAAGTCCTGCGTGATGACGTAGAGGTCGCCGATGTTGTTGAAGGCGATGGCGCTGATGGCTCCGACCGTGTTCTGGACGGTGGAGCTGATCTTCACCAGCCGGCGCTGCGAGCCCGAGGCGTCGACGCCCACGAGGGAGTCGGCGACGCCGTCGTTGTCGGTGTCGGCCGCGTCCATCGCGATGATGCGGGCGGAGTTGGTCTCCGACCCCACGCGGATCGCGCCGCGGTCGGCGACGACGGCGTTGTTGCGGTCGATCTCGATGAGGCGGTCCTGCCCGCTGGCGTTGCGGTAGACGCCGAAGAGGGCGGCTCCGCGGAAGGCCAGGGCGTTGATCGAGGCGGTCAGCACCGGGCTGAGCGCGCCCACCGCGGTGGCGAGCTGGTCGCCGCCGCCGGGGGTGATGCTCGAGAGGGCGATGTAGAAGAGGATCTCGCTGGTCGATCCGGCGACCTTGCCCGCGAAGTACAGCCGCCCGTCGGCGCTGGCGTCCAGGGCGCGGATGTCGGAGATCGCGACGTGGCCTTGGTTGGTCAGCCGGCCCAGGCGGACGGCGCTGGAGGCGTTGGTCGTGCCGCTGTCGAACCGGTAGAGCTCCTGCGACGAGCCGGTGTTGCGGATGGCGAAGACCTGGTTGGCGCTGGTCGTGGTGAGGGCGACGAAGTTGAGGTTGACGGCCAAGTCGCCGTTCGCCGAGGCGACGGGGATGAAGCTGGTCGTCGGGCTGATGTAGAGCACCGAGTTGAGCGGGGCGTCGTTGAGGACGGCGAAGGCGCGGTCGGTCCCGTCAAGCCCGAAACCGCTCAGGCGGGCCGAGATCGAGCCCGCGGCCGTGATCTCGGAGGAGAGTGTAGTGTCGTCGATGTCGATCTCGATGACCCGCCGCCCACCCGTCTGCGATCCGTCGACCGCGACCAGCCGGCCGTCGCTGGTGAAGGACATCCCGCCGGTGAGGTTGGTGTCCTCGCCGTTGATCTGGATCGCGCCGACCACCGTGGAGCTGGTGGGCAGGCTGATGTGGATCATGCGCGAGCCATCGGACGAGGAGGTGTCGAGCCCGATGAGCTGGATCTTGCCGCTGGTGTCGGCGACGCCGAACTGGATGCCGCGGGTGACCGTCGCCTGGCCGGAGACCTGGATGGCGTCGATGGTCGAGAGCGTGCCGATGACGGTGTCGATGGTGACGAGCGTCTCGCCCGA
>JAPLMQ010000025.1 GCA_026386955.1 Planctomycetota bacterium | reverse complement strand
TCCGCAAGCAGGGCGTCCCGGCGGTTGACGCTGCGCGCAAGGGGCCGCCCGGGCCGGCGTCGACAAGCCCGCCGCACGCCCCGCGTCGCCGGCCACAACGGGCTGGACGCGGCTGTGCAAGGAATACCGGACAGTAGTGGTCGATGCCGACGTCCTACAACGGCGTCGTGACCACCAACGACAACCTCTTCGCCGACGCCCCGGCCCCCGGCGTCACCGAAGCGGCGACGCAGCCGAGCGCGAATGCGATGATGACGACGACGAATTGAACGCCGTCCCGCCGCTCCGATAACGCGCGTCGCATCAGCACTGATACGCCGTTCCCGGCCGATAACATCGCCGTTTCAGGCTGGCGGGGGCGTTCTTATCGACAGCCACCGATAAATTGGATTGTTTCCCGCTTCATGGCCGAACCTTCATAGTCGGACATAGACGGAACGGATCCATTTTTCGCAAACCGATCGTGTGGTTAAGGAGTCTGTCATGGCGGATACGACCTCTCGCAAGAGCGTGCTTGGCAAGGATTTTCACATCACCGGCGAGCTGACCATCCACGATGACGCGGTCATCGAGGGGCAGGTCGACGGGGTGATTCGCGGCGCGGGCATGATCGAGCTCTCGGAGACCGCGCGGGTCTCGGGCGCGATCATCGCCGGGCAGGTCCGCATCTCCGGCCAGGCCCAGGCCGACGTCGTGGGCGAGGAGGATGTGGAGCTGATGCCCGGCGCGAAGATGCGCGGGCGCGTCTTCTCGCACCGCTTCTGCGTCAACGAGGGCGCAGGCTTCCGCGGCGAGATCTGGGTCGACGCCGACGCCATGCAGGCCGCCAAGACCCACGTGCTCAGCCAGCTCGGCGCCGCCCCCGCCCCCGCCCCCGGGGTCGCCGCAGCCCCGGCCCCCGCGGCCTCCGGCAACGGCGCCCGCGCCGACGCCGGCGACGTCTCCTCCGCCGAGCTCGCGCTGCTCAGCGGCAATGGCAATGGCAACGGCGAGGCCCACGGCCGGCCCCTGCGCATGCGCAGCGGCATCAGCGGCGTGACGGGCAACGGCAACGGCCGGTGAGCCCGGCCTCGAGGTCGGCACGCCGCAGCGGCGCTCTCTGGTGCCACATGTCATCGTACTCGTGACATGTGTCTTCGAAGGACGTGTGATTCACGTCTTACCAAGAGCGCCGAGGTCTCTCGGATCACCGGTTTTTTCAGGTGGCCTGACGAGGTTGTCGCGGGATCGTCGGCCATCCGTTGGCCGGCACATGTCACGGGTACGATGACATGTGGCACCAGACAAGGCGTGCCCGACGGCATCCGGCAATCGAGTTTCCTGCGCAGTCCCCAAACGGCACTGCGCCAAACGACGCTGAGATGGATTTCAAGCACCGCTGAGCAACCCCGCTATGCTGCGCCTGCCGCCCGGACTGCCCGCGATCAGCCTCTTCCGGACCCCGGCGACCCGTCGCGTCTGGTGTCCGCGCTGTGACCATCTGTTCCACGCCAGCGCCAAGGCGATCTCCCTGCGTTGCCCGTCGTGCACGGCCGCGGTCGAGCCCAAGGACCTGAGCCTCACGCACTCGCTCGCCGGCGAGGTCACGGCCATCGGGCGCGTGGTCGTCCCCGCGACGATGAAGCTCACGGGCAAGCTGACCTGTGCCGAGCTCGACAACGCCGGGTTCTTCAAGGGCAAGGCCCGCGTGGGCGGCGCGGTGGAGCTTCAGGCCAACAGCCAGACGGTGGGTGAGCTCTCGTGCCGGAGCCTCAGCATGGCCGCGGGCGCGCGGGTGCATTGCACGGCGAGCATCGGGAAAGTGTGAGGTCGATTCGCCGGTTTTGTAGGGTGGGTAGAGCGGTATTCCGCGAAACCCGCCAGTGGGCGCAGCGCCAAGCATGCCGCGCCGAGATTCGCGGCGACCCTCTGGGTTAGCCGGACGCGCAAGCGACGGCTTGAACCGCACCGCATTCTGGAAACGCTCCGTACGCTGGACAGTGCAAGCCGTCGCTTGCGCGTCCGGCTAACGGTGGCCGTGTTGATTGCCCGACGGCGCACGGCTCCACGCGCGCAAATGGTGGGCTTCGCGGATTCCGGGGGTACCGCTTCAGCCCACCCTACAAGACAAGCACGACAAACGCCTCGCGACTACAGGCACTTCTCGACCAACCACCGCACCGCGTCGTCGATCGACAGGTGGCTGACGTCGAGCACCTTGTCGGCCACCGCGAGGTAGACCGGCTCGCGCACCTTCAGCACGGCCTCGATCTCCTCGATCCCGCCGCCCAGGTTGGTCAGGTTCGGGCGCGTCGCGGCCGACTGGGTGTCCTGGCTGATCCGCCGGTGCAGCTCGGCGGTGGAGCACTTCAGGTAGACGCGCGTGGTCTCCTTGGCCTGCTCGATCGCCTGCCGGGCGCCGGGCTGCATGAGCGTCCCGCCGCCCAGGGCGATCACCTGCTTGGGCTTGGCGACCAGCTCGCGCGTGACCTCGACCTCGACGCGCCGCCACTCGGGCTCGCCGAGCTCCTTCCAGATCTGGGCGATGGTCTTGCCGCCGAAGCGCTTGCAGGCCTCCTGGTCGACGTCGACGAAGTCGCTCCAGAGCTTGCCGGCGAGGCGTTTGCCGATGGAGGTCTTGCCGCTGGCGCGGTAGCCGATGAGGATGACATTCATGCGGGGATTGTAGGGAATACGGGGTTGGGAAGGCGGGGCGTGCGGCGGCTGGACGGCAGAAGACGCGGGCGGTTGTGCGGGCAGAAGACGCTGGGAAGCGAAGCGGGCAGTCAACGCGGGCAAGCGAAGCGGGCGCGGGATCGGCCCAAACCGAACCATCGGCCGAGGCGAGAGGGGACTGCAGCGAATCGCGAGGCCACGTTCGCCATGCATGCCGAAGAAGGCGGCCATGACGTCTGGCGAAGATCCTCGCCAAGGGCGGCGGCCGTCTTGTAGGGCGGCGTTGAGCGGTACTCCGCGAAGCCCACCGGTTGGGCGCGTGCGGCCGTGCGCCGTCGGGAGATCAAGTCGGCCACCGTTAGCCGGACGCGCAAGCGACGGCTTGCACCGTCCAGCGTGCGGGACGATTCCGGAAGGCGGTGCGGTTCAAGCCGTCGCTTGCGCGTCCGGCTAC
>JAPLMQ010000155.1 GCA_026386955.1 Planctomycetota bacterium | reverse complement strand
GCTCGCTGAGGCGGACGCGCTACCGGGGCCTGTCGCGCAACGCGCTGGACTTCGTGCTGACGGCGATCACGTACAACTTCAGGAGGACTTTTTCACTGTCGGCGTGAGGCCGGCACGATCGCTGCGCGCCAAGGAGGCGGGAAACCGAATCCCGCCGCGGAAAAACAGCGGGGAACGCTGCGCAGGCCGACCGCCCGGCCCGGCGGTCGACTGGTTTCAAGGGAAAAAGAAAACGAAGGCGTTATTCAGGACTCCCTTATGGATAAATGGTGTTTAATTAACGCGTTTCAATAACCCGTTGCGGGTATGAAATTACCCTTTCCGGGTATTGCATTTTGTGGAAACAGCAGGTTGGGCTGCGTCCCCCAAATGCGGTTTTGAGGGCGATTGCCAAGGGCTGGGCCGGCGTCTTGGCTTGCCCGCCCCCTCGCCCCGCGCGAGGCGAAGACGATCCCCAAAGACTTCCTGCGCCTGAGGTTCAAGCCCCCCTCACACGTGGGTCGATAACCCTCTATAGAGGCGATCCAGGTCGGCGTGTGTCGGACGGAGGTTGTTCATGGGCACGATCACCAGCGGCGTCGGTCTCATCAGCGGCATCAACACCGGCCAGCTCATTGATTCGTTGATCGCGATCGAGGCCCGCCCCCAGACGCTCGTCAAGAACCGCAACACCGAGCTGACCGCCCAGCAGGTCGCCTTCCAGGACATCAGCGCCAAGCTGCTCGCCTTCAAGCTCACCGCCGACAGCCTCGCGAAGGCCACCACCTTCAACGCCAACACCACGACCAGCTCCGACCCCTCGGTCGTCACCGCCACCAGCGCCGCCTCCGCCTCCCCGGGCGTCTACAACTTCACCGTCAGCCGGCTGGTCAGCTCCCAACAGGTCATCACCCGCGGCTTCACCGACACCGACTCCACCGCCGTCGGCGCCGGCTCGCTCTCCTTCGAGTTCGGCGACTCCCACCTCGACGCCGACACCTCGCTCACCCGCCTCAACGGCGGCGCGGGCGTCAACCGCGGGCGCATCCGCATCACCGACCGCTCCGGCGCGTCCACCGTCGTCGACCTCTCCAAGGCCCTGACCATCGGCGACGTCCTCGACTCCATCAACAGCGCCTCGGGCATCAACGTCACCGCCTCGGTCGACGGCGACGGGTTGAAGCTCACCGACAACACCGGGCAGGTCGCCAGCGTCCTGGCCGACTCCAACGTCGGCACCACCGCCACCGCCACCGGGCTGGGGCTGACCCAGGCCTCCGTCGGCGCGACCATCTCCGGGCGCACCATCAACACCGTCGGCGCCTCGACGCTCCTGAGCGACCTCAACGACGGCAACGGCGTCCGCCTCGCCGCCGCGGGCGACGACCTGACCATCAACCGCCGCGACGGCACGAGCTTCAACGTCAACCTCTCGGGTTCGACCAAGCTCAGCGACGTCATCAGCAAGATCAACGCCGCCTCGGGCGGGAACGTCACCGCCTCGATCAACTCCCAGGGCAACGGCCTGCAACTGGTCGACGCGACCGTCGGCGGCACGGCCTTCTCCGTCGCCGCGGTGGGGGCCTCCAACGCCGCGGCCGACCTGGGCATCCTCGGCTCCGCCGCCGGGGGCGGGGCCCAGATCGACGGCTCTCGCCTCATCGCCGGGCTCAACACCCGCCTGCTCAAGAACCTCCACGGCGGCACGGGCGTCTCGCTGGGCACCATCCGCATCACCAACCGCTCCGGCTCGCCCGCGACCGACGTCGACCTCTCGGGCGCGACCAGCGTCGCCGACGTCATCAGCCGCATCAACGCCGCGGGCGCGGGCGTCACCGCCTCGGTCAACAACGCGGGCAACGGCATCTCGCTCGCCGACACCACCGGCTCGACCGCCGCCAACCTGCAGGTCGCCGACGTCTCGGGCACCGCCGCCGCCTCGCTGGGGCTGACCGCCAACGTCGCCTCAAGCACCGTCAACTCGGGCAACCTGCAGTTCCGCTACATCTCCGAGGCGACCAAGCTCCAGACGCTCAACGGCGGGGGGGGCGTCGCCCGCGGGACGTTCAACATCACCGACTCGCGCGGCGTCTCGGTCGACGTCGACCTCACCTCCACCGCGATCAACTCCGTGCAGGACGTCCTCGACAACATCAACAGCCGCGGGCTGGGCATCCACGCCCGGATCAACGACCACGGCGACGGCATCCTCATCGAGGACACCGCCGCGGGCGGCTCGGCGATCAAGATCACCGAGAAGGGCTCCAGCACCGCCGCCGACCTGGGCCTCCTGGGCAGCGCCACCGCCGCGGGGCAGGCCCTCGACGGCTCGTTCGAGAAGTCCATCACGCTCACCGGCAGCGAGACGCTCTCCGACCTCGTCACCACCATCAACGCCGCGGGCCTGAAGGTGAAGGCCTCGGTGATCAACGACGGCTCGGCGTCGAGCCCCTTCCGGCTCGCCCTCCAGGGCACCGAGGGCGGCAAGGCCGGCGCGTTCGTCTTCGACGACGGCGGGCTCGACTTCCAGGGCAACACCCTCGCCAAGGCCCAGGACGCCGTGGTCTTCTACGGGTCGACCGACCCCGCCAAGGCCGTCGCCATCACCTCCACGACCAACACCCTCACCTCGCTGATCCCCTCCGCGACGGTCACCCTCGTCAGCGCCAGCGACAGCCAGGTCTCGGTCAACATCAGCCGCGACGACGCCGCCCTCTCCACCACGCTCAAGCAGTTCACCACCTCGTTCAACTCGGTGATCTCCACCCTCGACAAGTACGACACCTACAACGCCGACACCCAGAAGGCCGGCGTCCTGCTCGGCGACGCCACCGTCTCGACGATCCGCTCCTCGCTCTACCGGCTGGTCAACAACCGCAACAACGAGGTGCAGACGCAGTTCCACAGCTTCGCGGAGATCGGCATCAAGGTCAGCTCGAAGAGCACGATCAGCCTCGACGACACCAAGCTCTCCGCCGCGATCGCCAAGGACCGCGACGCGCTGGTCAACCTCTTCACCTACAAGACCACCGCGACCGACTCCGACAACGTCACCACGACCACCGCGGGCGGCATCGGCGTGCGCATGAGCGAGCTGCTGACCAACCTCACCGACTCCACCAAGGGCACGCTGCAGACCCAGCTCGACGCGATCTCCAAGCAGATCGACCTGAACACCAAGACCATCGCCCAGTACGACGTCTCGCTGGCCGCCAAGAAGCTGATCCTGCAGACCAAGTTCAACGCGATGGAGACCGCCCTCGCCCAACTGCAGAGCCAGGGCAACGCCCTCGCGGGCCTGTCGGGCTTGGTCACGTCGAGCACGAAATCCAACTCGTCCAACTCGTCCTCGTCGTCGAACTGATTCGGAAAAGTCTGGCGTCGATATGGCTGATTTGGGCTAAGGATCGACCCGCCGGTTCGCCGATATGTTGGTTGCCGGTCGCTCCGGCCCCCTCGAATCGGACTCGAAGACCATGCAGCCCAAGGCCGCCAATCCTTATCTCAAGACCAAGATCCTCACGGCGAGCCCCGAGGAGCTGCGTCTGCTGCTCTACGAAGGCGCGATCCGCTTCTGCCGCCAGAGCCGCGACGCGATGGAGGCCCAGGACTTCGAGCAGAGCTACAACGGGTTGATGCGGGCCCAGAAGATCGTGCTGGAGCTTTCGACGAGCCTCAACCACACCATCGCCCCCGACCTGTGCGACAAGCTCAGCGCGCTCTACACCTACATCTACCGCCGCTTGGTCGACGCGAACCTCAAGCGCGAGACCGCCCCGATCGACGAGGCCGTCAAGCTCCTCGACTACGAAAAGCAGACCTGGCAACTGCTCATGCAGAAGCTCTCGACGGGTCCCAACGCCCCGACCGCCGCGGACCGGATCGCCGGCGCCCAAAAGGCGCAGCAGACCGCGATCTCGAGCCTCTCGCTGAACGGCTGAACGGCTGAGCGGACGCGACGACAACCCAGACCTGGACCGAGCCGGACCCTTGCGTCCGGCTTTTTCGTTTTGGTGAGGCGGGCCGGTCCATGGCTCCGCATCGGTGAATCGTCATCGGTACGAATCTCCCGGCGATCGCCGCTTCTTCGCGTGTGCTGCCAGGGGGGCGACGTCTTCCAATCGTTCCGGCTACGATCCCTCTTTCCGTACTCCATCCCCGCCGACGCCTCGAGCCTCCACACCGCATGACGACCAAGCCCAGCCCTTCGACCGCCGCCGCGCCGGATCGCCCCGAGGCGTCCGGGGCCGGCACGCCTTCCGCGCCGCAATCGCCCGCCGGGGCCGCGGGTTGGGTTCCGGGGGTCACGCCCGTCTCGCTCGTCGCCGGGTTCTTCGCGATGCTCGCGATGGCGATCCTGATCCAGGTCGCCGACGTGGTGCTGGGGATCACCTTCACCTCCGAGCAGTCGCTCGCCCTGCAGGCGATCTGGGTGATCGTCTTCCTCTCGATGGTCTCCGGCGCGGTCTACGCGGTCCTGCGCGTGAGGCTGCTCAGCAGGGCGGAGATGCTCTGCATCCTCTTCGCGATGCTCATCGGCGCCCCGCTGATGACGCAGGGGTTCTGGCACCGCATCGTCGCGGTGATCGCCACGATCCCGCGGACCGCCGACTTTGAAAAAGCCGACGCCTACAACGACAAGCTCTGGCCCCACGGGCCCAACCTCGCCGAGGCGGCCCTGGACAAAAGCAACCTCGCAAAGCTCGTCTTCGAAGGCCGCACCTCGTGGGAGGCCCTCGCCGACGACAAGGGGCGCACCCGCGAGCTGCCCACACTGCGCAACGCCGGCAAGGGCGACGTCTCCTTCGTGCGCGTCCGGCTCGCGGTCGACCCCGCCGGCAAATCCGGCGTGACCCCCGGCGAACCCTACCTCGTGAGCGTCCTCGCCCGCGCCTCCGACCTGGGCTCCGAGGCCCACTTCCACGCCCGGCTGCACGTCGGCGACGACAAGCCCGCCCTCGACCTCTTCACCTCCACTGCCGCGGCGCGCAAGTCGTTCATCCATCCCGCCGGGTTCGTCCGCGTCGGCGCCTACGGCCTGCGCATGCCCGCCGACGTCGTCGACCATGTCGACCTCGAACTCGGCCTCACCGGCATCGGGTCCGTCGCCTTCGACGACCTCAAGCTCATCAGCGTCGGCGCCCTCGAAGGCGTCTACAAGGGGCGGAAGGTCGTCAGCCACGCGGAGTTCGACCAGCTCCCGCCGGGCGAGCGCACGGGCCTGCTCGTCCGCCCCGACAGCCCCTGGAGCCTCGAGGGCGCGGCCTTCATGCTCTCGGGCTACATCCCCGTCGCCGACTGGCTCGCGCCGATCCTCGGTTGGACGATCATCATCCTGCTCCTGCTCACCGGCACGCTGGCGGTGGGGGTGCTGGTCCGCCGGCAGTGGCTCGACAACGAGCGGTTCACGATGCCGATGACGCGCATCCCGCTCGCGTTGCTCGACGACTCGGAATCACCGGGCCGGGCCCTCCCGCCGATCTGGCGCAACAAGATCATGTGGACGGGCTTCGCCGTCTCGCTCGCGTGGATGCTCATGAAGGCGTGGAACCACTACGACCCGCGCGTCCCCAACATGGCGATCGAGTTCCAGCTCACCGACTTCCTCAGCGACCCCGGCTGGGGCACGATGTTCCAGCGCTGCCGCTTCGAGGTGAACGCGATCTTCCTCGCCATCTGCTGCTTCATGGAGCTCAACGTCCTCTTGAGCCTCGTGCTGGGCTACTGGCTGTTCCGCTCGCAGGGCTGGGTGGGGGAGTTCACCGGCTGGAAGGCCAACCCCGGCTTCCCGTACCAGCACGAGCAGGCGATCGCCGCGTACGTGGTCTACGCCGCGGTGACGCTCTTCTTCATGCGCGGCTACGTCGGCAAGATCCTCCAGGCCGCGTGGCGGAACGACAAGGCCGCCTCCGCGGGCGAGGCGATGTCGTACCGCGCGGCGATCCTCGTCATCCTCGCCTGCATGGTCGGCTGCGCGGGCTGGGCCCACTGGATGGGCATCGGCGTGGGCGGCATGCTCGTCTACATGGCCTTCCTCCTGGTCGTCGGCTTCGTCTCCGCGAAGATCCGCACCGAGTGCGGCCTGCCCTGGGGCTACTTCGCCCCGCAGAACCTCGCGCTCTTCATGGCGCTCGTCGGCGGCGTCCCCGTCCTGGGCGCGGAGGCGATGCTCTTCTGCTTCATCTCCAGCTTCTGCCTCGCGCCGACGGTCTTCTTCCTCATCCCCGGGGCCCAGCTTGAGATGCTCGAGCTCGGCCGGCGCTGGCGCGTCCGTCCGTCGCATGTGGTCGTCTCGTGCTTCCTGGGCGCGCTGGGCGGCATGGTCGTGGGCGGATGGGTCTTCCTCTCCAACGCCTACGTGCTGGGGGGCGAGACGATGCGCTACGAGTGGGCGTTCGCCACCAAATCGTGGTACTTTTTCGTCTACAACCAGCAACTGCAGGACGCGACGGCCCAGATGCCGGGGGTGGCCGCGGTGGCCCCTGCGGCGGCTTCGGCGGCGAAAGGCATCACGGCCCAGACGTGGGCCTGCCTCTACGGGGGCCTGGGGACGCTCGTGCTGGCCCTGGTCCGGCAGTTTTTCGCCGGGTCATGGTTCCACCCGGTGGGGTTCGTGCTGGGTTGCACGAACTTCATGGACTACGTCTGGGGCTCGGCGCTGGCGGGGCTGGTGATCCGCGCGGCCGTGCTCTGGACCGGCGGGGCGGCGACGGTCCGCAACAAGCTCCAGCCGTTCTTCGTCGGTGTCTTCCTGGGGGCCGCCTTGGCCGAGCTTCTGATCGGCGGCCACGGCGCGTACCTGCAATCGATCGGCGTGCAGAAAATCTTCCCGACCCTCAGGCCGGCGTGAACGCGGAGGCGTAGCCGCCGACGCCCGGCCAGGCGGGATTCTGACAGATGGGTGGACGGCCTTTGAGTCAAGACCGAGGCAACATCGTGGCGGGCAACAATCTCGTGCGGCAGCTCGTGGGCGTCGCGCTCTTCCTCGCGCTGACCCTCGCGGCGGTGGTCGTCTTCCTGCGCGTCTTCGCGCCCCGCGAGCCCCTCGCCAAGCTGCCCCCGCTCCACGGGTTCGACCCCGCCGCCATGCGCGCCGCCGTCACCCCCGAGGCGGTCGCCGCCCAACAGGAGCTCATCACCTCCTTCGGCTCGCGCCTGCTGGGGCAGGAGGGCTTCTACAAGACCGGCGACGAGATCCGCAGGCAGATGACCGACGCGGGGCTCGAGGTCTTCGAGCAGTCGCTCGCCACCGTCGCCCCCAAGACGCTGGATCGCGCCATCGAGCCGATCGACGACGCCGGCCCGCTCGAGGGCGTCGCGGTCTATCCCTTCCTGCCCAACTTCCTCCAGCCGATGGTCACGCCCGCCGAGGGGCTCACCGGCACGCTCCTCGTGGTGAACAGCAAGCGGATGCTCTCGCGCGAGCGGTTCGACGACGCCATCGCCGTGGTCGACCTCGCCGAGCCGCCCGAGACCTTCGGGAGCAGTTGGACCAAGTACGCCCAGGTTGGCTTCAAGGCGGTGATCCTCACCAACAGCCTTGGCTTCGAGAAGATCGACTTCGCCACGGGCAACGCGGGCGCGATCCGGGCCCCCGTGAACTTCGTCCGGCTCGCCGCGGGGCCCGAGATCCTCGCCTGCGACGGGCGCAAGGTCCGCCTGCGCGTGCGCACCGCCTTCGAGGACATGCCCAACACCACGCTCGTGGGCGTGCTCCACAGCGACAAGCCCACCAAGGAGGCCTTGGTCCTCAACGCCGCCTACGACGCCCCCTCCACGCTGCCCGACCTTGCGCCGGGCGTCCTCGCCGCGGTCAGCCCCGCCGTGCAACTCCAGCTCATCAAGGGCCTCTCGGCCTACAAGGGCACGCTCAAGCGCGACGTGGTCTTCGTCTTCAACGGCTCGCAGTCCTACGGGCACCACGCCGTCAACGTCCTGCTGCAGTCGATCGGCTCGGGGCTCGACCCCGAGGGCGCGCGGATCCGCATCGCCCGCGACCTCGCGGCCGACCGGGCCGCGCTCCTGAGCGTCGCCGCCGCCGAGAAGACCCTCGCCTCCCCCGGCTTCCTTGAGGAGATGAAGGCCACCGAGGCCGCCGTCGCCGCCTTGTCGCCCGCCGACCGCGACTTCACCGACGAGCAGTTCCGCTTCGTGCTCAACACGCTCGTCGAGGAGCGCTCCGAGGCGCAGCTCCAGGCCCGGCTCGAATTCCTCCGCACCGGGCAGGACCCCAAGGGCGAGCCGTTCAGGCAATACATGGCCGCGAAGGCGACGTACGACGCCGCGATGGACGTCGCGGGCTACCAGATCTCGCGCCTCGCCGAGAAGCGGGCCTCCTTCGCCAAGGAGGCCGACGTCCCCGGGCGCCTCCAGCGCCGGCTCGAACTCCTCCTCGCGTTCCACGAGAGCTCCATCGACGCCGGGGAAAAGGCCCTCAAGCTCCACGCCCTCTTCCGCAACTACGACAAGATCGCCGTCCTCGCCTCGCACCTCCTCCCGGCCGACCCGGAGAAGGTCAAGGGCGAGGCCATGACCTTCTACATGGGCGAGGGCGTCGAGAACGAGGCCTACGTCCAGCATCCCTCGGTCAACAACCTCGTGCTCGCGGTGATCCAGGCGGGGGGCCTGGGCAAGAGCCTGCGCTTCGACCCGATGCAGTCCGCCCGCCACGGGATCTGGGCCAACCCCAAGATCGCCGGCATCCCCGTCGAGGTCGACTTCTGGAACCTCGCGGGCTACCCCGGATTCACCCTCGTCAACTCCGACCGCACCGACAGCTACGCCCTCTACGGCTCGCCCATCGAAAAGCCCTTCATGCGCGAGATGGGCACGATCACCACCTCCCTCCAAGCGGTGGGGGACACCGCGCTGTCGATGGCCCTGGGCCTGGGCGACTTCCTCCCCTCGCCCAAGCCCAAGTCGTACACCTTCAACGGCAAGGCGCTGGTCGCCAACGTCGGGCAGTCGATCGTCCCCAACTTCCCGCTCGCCGGCGGCATCGTCTGCTGCAAGACCACCGGCGCCTTCGCGACCGCCCACGGGTGCGTCCCGCTGCTCATGCTCCGCACCGACCCCTACGGGCGCTACTGCCTGCCCGAGTCCGTCGCCCGCTTCACGCCCGACCTCGCCTACTCCCCCGGGGCCGTGGGCTACGGGCCCGACGGCCTGATCCGGCTCATCAAGGACGAGAGCAAGGTCGGGCAGGAGGCCTACCGCTCCAGCAACATCAGCCTCTGGGTCGCCTCGCCCGAGAACGTCAACATCGTCACCTTCCGCGCCGCCCCGGTGACGGTCTTCGACCTGATCAACCCGCAGACGCTCAAGGCCTACACCTCGGTGGAGCTGATCGACCGCGAGGGCCTCTCGGGCCTGGGGCGGATCAACACCTGCCCCGCCGACGACCTGATCACCACCTTCGTCGAGCCCGACAAGTTCTTCTTCATCAAGCTCCGCGCGGGCTCGCCCGACAACGAGCTGGTGCAGGCCACGCGGGCCTTCATCCTGGGGGACATGCGGGCCGGCGCCCCCAGCCGCGCCGGCTCCAACGGGGCGCCCTACGCCCCGGACCCCTCGAAGGAGATCGACGGCCCGGGCTTCCTGGTCTCCGACACGCCGCTGCTGCTCGACATCCCCCGGCGGATCGCCGAGTCGATGGCCTCGGTCAACGGCCGGCGGCTGGAGCTGCAGAACAAGTACGCGATGGCCGACCAGCGCACCAACGACTTCCACGAGCGCACGCTCGCCTACATCTCCGAGGCCTCGGCCCCCGGGCTGCCCAAGCACGAGCAGACGCTCGCCGCCCGCGACGCCGTCACCTACGCCACGCTCAACCACCCCGTGCTCCGCCGCTCCATCACCGAGGCCGTCGTGGGCATCCTCTGGTACCTGGGCCTGCTCGTCCCGTTCGTCTTCTTCTTCGAGAAGCTGGTCTTCGGCTTCAGCGACATCCGCCGCCAACTCGCCGCCCACGCCGCGATCTTCCTCAGCGTCTTCCTGCTCCTTTGGCTGCTCCACCCGGCCTTCCAGATGATCCGCTCGTCGATCATGATCCTCCTGGGCTTCGTGATCATGCTCATCTCGGGCGGCATCACGCTGCTCTCCACGGGCAAGTTCCAGGAGAACCTCGAGAGCCTGCGCAAGCGACGCGGCATCGTCACCTCCGCCGAGGCGAACACGATGGGCGTCATCGGCACCGCCTTCATGCTCGGGCTCAACAACATGCACCGCAGGCGCGTCCGCACCGGGCTCACCTGCGCCACGCTGGTGCTCATCACCTTCGCGATGATCTGCTTCACCTCGATCCAGTCCAACCTCGTCGACAAGGCCGTCGCCCTGGGCAAGGCCCCGTTCCAGGGCTTCCTGGTGCGCAGCGAGAACTTCGCCCCTGTCTCGGGAGGCGAGCTCTTCTCGCTGCAGACCAAGTTCGGGCAGGCCTACAAGGTCGCCCCGCGCTACATGTACGTCGGCGAGCGGACGTGGCAGCAGCAGCAGTTCAACCCCGAGTTCGACATCGTCTTCGAGCCCGAGGGGGCGACGCCCGCCCGCATCCAGTTCAAGTCGATGCTGGTCTTCGCGCCCGACGAGCCCCTGCGCGGCCACATCAACCTCGCCGGCGGGCGCGGGTGGTTCACCAAGGAGCAGGTCAAGGCCCCGGGCGACAAGCCCTTGCCGGTGGCGATCCCCGACGTGATGGCGCGGAAGCTCAACATCACCCCCGCGATGATCGAGGCCGAGCCGCCCAAGGTGAAGATCAACGGCAAGCCCTGCGAGGTGGTGGGCATCTTCGACGCCTCGGAGTTCAGCCGGCTGCACGACATCACCGGGCGCGGGCTGCTGCCCTTCGACGTCGAGGGCATGGTCAACGTGCGCAAGGTGGGCGACGAGGTCCTCGCCGACGAGGACACCGACCCGATGCTCAGCGCCGAGCAGGTCGTGCTCACCTGCAAGGGCTTCCCGGGCGAGGTCCCGCACGGGCGGCAGCGCATGGTCAGCGTCGCCGTCGCCCTCGAGGGCCTCTCCTACAAGAAGGCCCGCGACACCATCGACGGCTTCCTCGAGCAGAGCGGGCGCTCCGCCTACTACGGGCTCGACGGCGTGGCCTACCTGGGCAAGCGGGCCCGCGAGAACAGCTTCGCCGGGCTGCTCGAGCTGATCATCCCGCTGGTGATCGCGGCGCTCACCGTGCTCAACACCATGCGCGGCTCGGTCTACGAGCGCCGCGACGAGATCTTCGTCTACAACGCCGTGGGCATCGCCCCGCGCTACGTCTTCTTCATGTTCTTCGCCGAGGCCTTCGTCTACGCCGTGGTCGGCAGCGTGCTGGGCTACATCCTCAGCCAGGGCACGGGACGCATCCTCACCACGCTTGGGCTCACCGGCGGGCTCAACATGACCTTCACCTCGGTGAGCACGATCCTCGCCTCGATGGCGATCACCGTCGCGGTCTTCGTCTCGACCTACTTCCCCGCGAAGTCGGCCATGGAGATCGCCGAGGCCGCCGACGACGCCGGCTGGGCCCTCCCCGAGCCCGTCGGCGACACCATGACCTTCGCGCTCCCCTTCACCTTCGATTACCGCGACCGCGTCGCCGTCCTCGCCTTCTTCGAGCGGTTTTTGCAGGACCACGGCGAAGGCAGCGCCGGGCCGTTCTTCGCCGGGCTGCCGCGCGTGGGCATCTCCGGCGAGGCCGACCCGCTCGCCCCCGACTCCTGCACGCCCCAAGTGGCGACGACCATCTGGCTCAAGCCCTTCGACCTGGGCGTCTCGCAGGAGATGACCATCTGGCTCCCGACCGACCCGGAGACCAAGGAGTTCATCGCCCGCATCAGCCTCACCCGGCTCTCGGGCACGCGCGAGTCGTGGAAGCGGCTGAACGTCGGCTTCGTCCGACGGATCCGCAAGCACTTCCTCTACTGGCGCGCCGTCGGGCCCGACGAGCGGCAGGACCTCTTCCAGGAAGCCCGTCAGATGCTTGAAGCCCACGTGGGGAAACAGTCTCCCTCCGCAACCACCGGAACCCCCGGAATCGCCGGCGCCGCCGCGACGGAGGTGGCCCGTGGCTAAGGAGAAAGTCCTCGACACCGAACTGGAGATGTACCGCAACCTCCTGGTCGAGCCCACCGAGTTCAAGGACGGCTTCGGCTGGGCGACCGTCGTCGGCATCTTCTTCTGCGGGCTGATCATGATGCCCGGGTCGATCTACCTGGGCCTGATGACCGGCGGGTCGATGGGCTCGGCCGCGACGTGGGTCACCGTCATCCTCTTCAGCGAGGTCATGCGCCGCGCGATGAAGAGCATGAGCAAGCAGGAGCTGGTCGTCCTGCTCTACGCCGCGGGCGCGATGGCGGGCGGCGGGATCTTCGGCGACTTCGTCATGCGCGCCTATCTCGTCCAGAGCGACGCCATCCGCGACGCCGGACTGCGCGACGCCTTCCCCACCTGGTACGTCCCCAAGCCCGGCAGCGCCGCCCTCACCGGGCGCAACCTCTTCCACCACGAATGGCTCGTCCCGATCGCCCTCGCGGTGATCATGTCGGTCATCGGGCTGATCAACAAATGGACGCTGGGCTACTTCTTCTTCCGCCTCACCTCCGACGTGGAGCAGCTTCCGTTCCCCCTGGCCCCCATCTCCGCCCAAGGGGCGATGGCGCTCGCGGAGGAGGACGGGGCCGAGGACCCGGCCAACGAGAAGGACGTCCTGCACCGCAAGCCCGGCGAGAAGAAGAAGTCCGACCGCTGGCGGCTCTTCTCGCTCGGCTCCACCCTGGGCATCGCCTTCGGGTTCATCCAGATCGGCGTCCCGGCCATCTCCGGCCTCTTCCTCGACAAGCCCTTCTACCTCATCCCCACGCCCTGGATCGACACCACCACGCTCACCGAGAGCATCATGCCCGCCACGCCCACCGGGCTGATCTTCGACCTGGGCCTGATCCTCATCGGCATGGTCATCCCGTTCTGGGCGGTCATCGGCGCGGTCGCCGCCGTCGTGCTGACCATCGTCCTCAACCCCATCCTCCATCACTTCGGCACGCTCCAGCGCTGGCAGCCGGGGATGGACACCGTCAACACCACCTTCGCCAACAGCGTCGACTTCTGGATGAGCTTCACCACCGGCGTCGGCTTGGGCGTCGCGGTCGTCTCGATCTACCAGACCATCCGCGACGTGCGCAAGAAGGTCGTCGAGCTGCGCAAGGAGCGGGCCGAGAAGAAGGGCACACCCGACCCCGCCCGCAAGGACATCTGGGCCCCACCCAAGCCCGGCCGCGGCGATTACCCGATCCCCATCGCCCTGGGCCTCTACGCCTTCACCTCCGTGGGCCTGGTCCTGCTCTGCTACAAGCTGCTCCCGCACAACTCGCTCCTGCTCGCCTTCCTCTTCTTCTTCGCCTTCGTCTACAACCCGCTCATCTCCTACGTCAACGCCCGCCTGCTGGGCATCGCCGGGCAGACCGTCGACATCCCCTTCGTCAAGGAGCTCGCCTTCATCATGTCGGGCTCCAAGGGCGTGGAGATCTGGCTCGCCCCGATCCCCATCGCCAACTACGGCGGGCAGGCCCAGTCGTTCCGCATCAACGAGCTCACGGGCGTGAAGTTCTGGTCGCTCCTGAAGCTCGACCTGATCGTGACGCCCGTCAGCTTCGTCCTCTCGATGCTCTTCTGGGCCTTCATCTGGGCCTCCGCCCCGATCCCCTCCTCCTCGTTCCCCACCGCGCAGAAGTTCTGGGAGCTCAGCGCCAAGCAGACGGCCTTGCTCTTCTCCTCCACCTTCGTCGCCCCCGGCAGCACCACGGGCGGGAGCATCACCGACAGCCAGTTCTGGCAGGCCGTCCACCCCACGGTCATCGCCACAGGCTTCGGCGCGACGGTCGTCGCGTTCATCCTCCTCAGCGCCTTCGGCCTGCCGGTGCTCCTGATCTACGGCGTGATCCGCGGCCTGGGCGGCTGGCCCCACGGCATCGTCCTTGAGTTGGTCGGCGCGCTCATCGGGCGCTACTACTTCCAGAAGAAGTTCGGCCCGGAGGGCTTCCTGCGGATGATCCCCACCGTCCTCGCCGGCTACTACACCGGCGTGGGCCTGATCGCCATGGCGACGATCGCGATGAACCTGATCCAGGCCGCCGTCTCCAGCGCGCCGTTCTGACGAGCCCGAAACCGGGCAGGAGCTTTTGGCCGTGACGCAATTGCAGAAGGAAATCCAGGACCAGGTCCGCCTGCCCGCGAAGGTGGCGCTCGATGTGGTGCTGCAGGGCATCAAGATCCGCCTCGGGCGTTCATTGGTGACCATCATGGGCGTGGTGCTGGGCATCGCCTTCCTGATGTCGATCCTCGCTGGGCAGCTCGCCAAGGAAGGCGTCAGCCACGAGTCCGACCTGCGGGCGGAGGTGGGGCGGATGATGAACTTCCTCACCGCCGAGGCCGGGCCGCTCAACGAGCGCGTGGTGGGTGTGGTGCAGGTCGGCCCACTGAGCGAGGCGGAGAATCGGTTCGTCAAGGCGATCCTGGCCCAGAGGCCCAAGGTGCAGTGGGCGACGGTGGGGGGGAACGCAAAGATCCCCGCCGAGCTGGCCGGCGCGGTGCAGGCGGTGGCGGTCGACCAGGTGGGCAAGGAGGCTACGGCGGTGGTCGTCGCGGGCGACGGGCCCGCCCCGGCGGTCGACTGGACGGCGATCCTCGCCAACGCTCGGCAGAAGGTCGTGGGCCTGGCCCGCGGGACGGCGGCGCCGACATCCGCCCCCGCGGCTGAAATGGAATCCAACTCGTCCACCTCTTCCTCCGCATCAGCCAGTTCCGACGCCCCGGCCTACACCACCGTCAACCTCTCGCGCCAGCCGCGCCCCGAGGAGACCGCCGCCGCGCTCAAGGAGGCCACCAAGAACCGCTTCCGCAGCACGTGGATCATCACCATCGCCCTGGCCGTCACCGTCATCGGCATCACCAACTCGATGCTCATGAGCGTCACCGAGCGCTTCCGCGAGATCGGCACGATGAAGTGCCTTGGGGCGCTCTCGTCCTTCATCCGCCAGATCTTCCTCATCGAGTCGAGCCTCGTGGGCCTCGTCGGCGGCGTCGCCGGCACGATCTTCGGCACGCTCTTCGCCCTCGCGATCTACGGCTTCACCTACGGCTTCCTGCTCGTGCTCGGGTCGATCAACTGGGGCCTGCTGGGCGCTTCGGCCGTCGGGTCGGTCGTCGTCGCGCTGGTCCTCTCGGTCATCGCCGCGATCTACCCCGCGAGGTTCGCCTCGCGCATGGTCCCCGCCATGGCCCTGCGGACCAACATCTGAGGACCTCCCATGACGCAAGCCGCCACGCCCCAAGCCACCGCCGCCCGCCTCGAGCGGCTCTTCGAGAAGCCCGCCGCCCAGCAGCGACGCTGCATCATCCGCGCCGTCGACGTCAAGAAGGTCTACCGCATGGGCAACACCGAGACGCAGGCCCTGCGCGGGGCCTCCCTCGACATCTTCCAGGGCGAGTACCTCTCCATCATGGGCCCCTCGGGCTCGGGCAAGTCCACCCTCTTCAACATGATCGGCGGCCTGAGCAAGCCCTCCAGCGGCAAGGTCTACATCGACCAGGTCGACATCGCCCAGCTCGACCACAACGAGCTCGCCTGGCTCCGCTGCCGGAAGATCGGCTACATCTTCCAGTCCTACAACCTCATCCAGGTCATGACCTGCCTCGAGAACGTCACGCTCCCCATGAGCTTCGCCGGGCTCGAAGGCGACGAGGCCCGCGAGAAGGGCATCGCCATCCTCAAGCTCGTCGGGCTCGGCCACCGCGTTCTCCACAAGCCCTCGGAGCTCTCCGGCGGGCAGCAGCAGCGCTGCGCCATCGCCCGCGCGCTCGCCAACAGCCCCGAGATCGTCCTCGCCGACGAGCCCACCGCCAACCTCGACCAGAAGACCGGCGCCGAGATGATCGAGCTGCTCGCCAAGCTCAAGATCGAGCTGGGCGTCACCATCGTCTCCGCCACGCACGACCTCAAGATGCTCAAGCGCTCCGACCGCATCCTCTGGATCGCGGACGGGCGCATCGTCAAGACCGCCCGCCCCGAGGAGATCGACTTCAACAGCGGCGAATTCCACTGACCCCCGGCCCCCGGAATTCAGCCTGGCCAAGGCCCGATCGACCCATGCCCCTCCTCGCCCGCAAGCCCGCGCCCCCCAACGTCCTGGCGGACAAGAACCCGCTCGAGGCGGTGGTGCACCTCGCGCCGGATGTCGAGGCGGGGACGGACAACCTCGGCTTGGTGCAGATCCGCAAGACCTACAGCCCCGCGCGGGGCATCCTCGGCTTCGCGGGGCGCTTGATGCGCCACCGCTACGACCGCCGGGTGAACCTCGACGCCCGCGGGAGCTTCCTCTGGCGGCAGATCGACGGCCAGCGCAGCGTGGGGCAGATCGCCGACGCCCTCGCCGCCGAGTTCGCCGTCGAGCCCGCCGCGGCCAGGCAGGCGGCCATCCTCTTCATCCGCGACCTCATGACCCGCCACCTGGTCCTGCTCAGCTTCGCCGACTCCCCCGCCCCCGGAGTCCCCGGAATCCCCGCAAACGATTCGCTCGCCGCCGCCCCCGACACCAACGACTCCCACGCCGAGGCCCGGCATGCCTGATGTCAGCATCCGCGCCGAGA
>JAPLMQ010000232.1 GCA_026386955.1 Planctomycetota bacterium | reverse complement strand
GTCGCCCACCACGGGCCCCGCGATCTCGCCCGCCTACGAACAGGCGATCGAGATGGCGAAGCTGGCGATCTTGGAGGAGGTCCACCGCATCCGCCGCGACGGCGTCTCCGAGGCCGACCTGGCGCGGGCCAAGCGGCTGGTGCTTGCGGGGATCGTCACCGAGGGGCAGACGGCGATGGCGCTGGCCAACCGGGCCGCGGCCGACACGATCGGGATGGGCGACCCCGACCATCTGCAGCGCTACGCCAAGCGCGTCCGCGCGGTGACGGCCGAGGAGGTCGGGGCTGCTGCGGCGAAATACCTCGACGACTCGCGGCAGATGACGATGACGCTGTTGCCCGCACCGGCCGGGGGGAAGGCCCCGCCGCTGACGCGCCCCGCCGACGTGAAGCCCGCCAAGCCCTCGCCGCGCGAGGCGGTGGAACTCGACAACATCGTGCTGATCGAGAAGATCCGGGCGACGCTCGACGCGCAGGGGGGCGACGTGCGGCCGATGGAGATCGGGCCGATCAAGCTGGTGAAGCTGCCCAACGGGCTGCGGCTGCTATTGCAGCGGAGCACGGTGGTGCCGGCGGTTTCGATCCAGTATTTCCAGCTCGGCGGGCTGCTGGCCGACGAGCCGGGGCGCGAGGGCGTGGGCAACGCGGTGGCGTCGATGCTGCTCAAGGGGGCGGGAAACCGCAACGCGGAGCAGATCTCCGACGAGATTGAGTCGCTCGGCGCGAGCCTTGATTTCCAGTGCGGGAACAACTCCAGCTTCGGGCAGGCGACCTGCCTGACAGAGGACTGGGACCGCATCCTGAGCCTGATGGCCGACGTGATCCTCGACCCGAAGTTCCCCGCGGAGGAGTGGGAGAAGCTCCGCCCGCGGATGGTCCAGGCGATCGGCCGGCAGACCGACTCCTGGTCGGGCGAGCTGCGCGAGAAGTTCCGCGCGGCCTATTTCCCGGGCCATGTCTGGTCCACCTCGCCCCTGGGACGGGCGGATGTGGTCGGCGGGCTCAAGACCGAGCAGATGCGAGAGTTCCACCAGGCCCACCTGGGCGCCTCGAACTCGGTGCTCGCGGTCTTCGGCGACATCGACCCGGAGGCCGTCGCCCAGCGGGCCGGCAAGCTTTTCGAGGCCCTGCCCGCCAAGCCATTGATCAGCGCCATGCCGATGGACCCGCCTCCGCAGAAGGTCGCGCGGGTGCTGCAGTTCAAGACCAACAAGTCGCTCGCCGCGGCGCAGATCGGCATGGGCCCGGGCGTGACGAGGCAACACCCGGACTACCCGGCGGTGCGCGTGCTGGAGGAAGTGCTCGGGCGGTTCCCCTCGGGGATGCTGGCTGAGGCCCTGCGCGGGCGCGGGCCGGGGCTGGTCTACGCCGTGGGGGCGGGCTCGACCTCGGGCATCGTCGCGGGCTGCTTCAACGTGACGTTCAACACCCAGCCTCACCAGGTCGCCGAGGCGGTGAGGCGGGCGCTGGAGGTCATCGCGAAGGCCAAGGCCGAGCCGATGGACGAGGCGACGGTGGACGACGCGAAGGCGAGCGTGCTGCGCGAGGAGTTCGCCGGGCGGCAGAGCAACGGCGGGCGTGCGATGCAGGCCGCGCTGGCGGAGATCTACGGGCTCGGGCAGGACGAGACGACACGGTTCGTCCAGTCGGTGACGGAGCTCACGCCCGCGGCGTTGCAGGCGGTGGCGCAGCTTTACCTGGTGAATCCCGTGGTGGTGGTGATCTCGCACCAGCCCGCGCCGCAGGAGACGCTGGATGCGGCGTTGAAGCCGGCGCCGGAGGCCCCGGCCGGCGGGAAGACGCGCACGCCGCGTTGAGCCTTCAGCCCAAGCCCACGGATCGCGATGGTACGCCGTCGCGTTCCGTGGGGTTTGTGCTGCGTCGGGTTGCGGTCCGTGCGCATAACCCCACCGAACCCGACGGCGTACCGTCGGGATCGATGGGCTTGATGGATCGTCTGCACTCTCCGCATGCCTATCCTCTTCCGCCGCGACGGCATCGCCGTTAGACTGGCTCATGCCCGCGGTGCATGGCCTCGGGCGCGTCGTCCGTGGATCTCGGGGCACGAGCCATGTCCACCACGATCTCCACCCGCTTCCTCAACCCCGGCCCGATGGTCGACGGCGACCTCACCGTCCGCCTGCGCGACTGCCTCCCCGGCAACGCCTTCACCGGGCGGGCCTCGGCCTACCGCTTCGACCTGGTCGGCACACAGACGCAGGCCTGCATGGGCAGCATCGACCTGCGCCTGGGCGACGACGACTACCTGCGACTCTATGCCGGTCAGGTCGGCTACAACGTCGATGCGCCGTTCCGCGGCCACCATTTCGCCGCCCGCAGCGTGCGGATTCTCCTGCCCTTGGCCCGCCTGCACGGGCTCAATCCGCTGTGGATCACCTGCAACCCCGACAACTTCGCGTCGCGCAGGACGTGCGAATTGGCGGGGGGGGAACTGGAGGAGATCGTCGACGTCCCGCCGACGGTTTTGCTCTACCACCGCGGGGAGCGGCAGAAATGCCGGTACCGCATCTCGCTGTGACGCGGCTCGTCAGGGCTTCGTCAGCGCCGAGTCAGCGCCTCGCC
>JAPLMQ010000178.1 GCA_026386955.1 Planctomycetota bacterium | reverse complement strand
ATCCATCGACGGAAATCTGCGTAGCTATGGGGCATGGGACGATCTCCAAAAGTGCCGGCGGGTGATCCGCGGGCGGGTGTGTGGGGTTCAGGGTTTTCCGGCCTGTTGTCCGTGGACAACAAACCCGCGGCGGGTGATCCGCGGGCGGGTGAAGGGGTCAGGTCGTGGACGTGTTCGGGGTGGTGGTGGCGGTCGCCACGGATTGCCCATCGGTTGCCCTACACCTCGATATGGCGCGTCGGGTGCTCGTGGGCGATGTCGTGGGGCTCGTGGTGGTGCCCGTGCTGGCGGGGCGTTGCTCGACGGCGTGGACGCACTTCAAGCCGAACGATCGTCCGGCGCACTTCAAAAGCCGCGCGAGGCGTCGAGCCCCGTCGATCCCGTTGGGGTCGGGCTTCACTTCGAGCGTGACGACGTATCGGGGGCGCTCGGGTCGGGCTTCAATGGCAGTCGTGGTTTGGTTCATGGGGTTCATTCACTCATTCACGCACGCAGACCCCGCCCCACGGTGCGATGGGTCGCACCCGTGGGGGGTCTGGGGGGAGTGTGTGTGTGTGACTGACATGGCGTTCACAGGTTTTTCAGGTCCGGCGCGGTGGTGGTGAACATGACGGAACGATTCGCCCCGATGACGCGGTGGACGATCCCGCCGGCCTCGGCGGCGGCGAGGGTGCGGTCGAACTCCCGGCCGCCCATGCCGGCGGCCATTGCAGCGGCTTGGATGGCGTCACGGCGGCGAGGCATCGGCCCGACAAACTCGGCGGCGAGCCGTTCGGGTGTCCACGGCGGCGCGGGGGGTTCGGTCGGGCCGGTGTCGGTGGGCTTTGTGCGGCCTCTCCCGACCTTGAACTCGGTCGGGTCAAGGTCGGGGGCGATCTCCCATCGCGGGAAGACCCAACGCAACGCCACGTCGGGCGCGGGGGGCCACGAGCGGACGACGGACGACACAACCGCGGCGTCGGGTGACTTGTGCTCGCGCAGGACGATATGGGCATCGGCGGCGCGGGATTGAGCGCCAGCGCCCGCGCCTACATCGGTCGTCGACTTCTCGGATTGATTGCCCTTGCTGGCGTGGTGGACCAGCATCACGGCCGCGTTCAATTCGTCGGCGTAGCCGATCAGGCGCGTGAAGAGCCCGGCCATTTGGGCGTTGGCGTTTTCATCGCCATCGGCGGGGATCAAACGGTAGAGGGGGTCGATGATGACCAGATCGAAACGGTCGGGGCCGATCGCGCGGAAGTACGGGCCGAAGGTCGCGGCGTCGACATGCTTTCCGCGGAACGTTTCGATGACCAGCCGATCGCCCAGCGCGTCGGATGAAAGCCCGAACGCGAGTAGCACGTCGCGCAGGCGACGCGCGAGCGTCTCGGGGTGCAACTCCAGGTCGATCAACAGGACGCGGCCGGGCTTCATTTCGTGGCCAAGCCACGGCGTGCCGGTGGCCTTGCAGACGGCCAGCGCGAGCACGAGCCAGGACTTCCGCATCTTCGGCGCGGCGATGACGTTGCCCAACTCCCCCCGCCGCAGGAAGCCGTCGATGACCGGCTCGCGCAGCTCGCGGTACTTGGCGACCAGTTGCCCGACGGTCACGAACGTCGGCATCGGTGATTCGACCGCGGCCGGGGTTGCGCCTATCGCGGCGCTCGCGGGCTTGGGCTCGCGCGGCGTGCCGTTGTGCATCGAAGACCAGACAGCGCCGGCAAGCTCGGCGACGGGGAACGGCGGCGAGCACGCGGCGGCCCACGGGCGCATGGCTTCGATGATTTCATCGACGGTCGCGCCGGTGCCGTGGTCGTCGCGGATCGCGGCGAGGTTGCCGGCGAGGCGGAAGGCGGTGTCGTTCCGTTGGCCCTCGGGCGCGGGTGGGGCCGCGGCGACGTAGGCGGCGAGCCGACGGGCGAGGTTGTTCGACGGCGGGCGCGGCGGGTAGGTCGACGGCGGGGGCGTGGACGGACGGGCCGCAGGCGGAGCGGGCGGGCGCTTCATCGCTTCGACCCATGCGGGCGGAAGGTCGGCGAGCCCCACGTCGTCGAGCCCGTGGCCATCGGCGAAGCGGTACAGTCCGCCAGCGCCTTCAGAGCCGGGCGCGACGATGTACCCGCCATCGCCCCGAACGTCGAGCGCCGGCCCGAGTTTCTCGGCGCTGTTCGGGACGGGTACGCCCGGGTGGGCGAAGATGCTGTGATGCCCGCCGCTTGGGGTGCATGTTCGGACGGTCGCGGGGAGCGGACCTAGATCGGCCGTCCGCGCTTCGACCGTTGCCGCGCCGCTCTTGCCGGGTTTGTTGTCTTCGTCGAGCGCGACGATACCGGAAGCTGCGCCGGTGGCGATCCCGATATTCGCGTCGGGGCGCGTCGCCCACCACGCCCGGATCGTCGCGGCGTCCGTGGTCGCGTCTTTGAATCCGTGCGGGGCAAGCGCCGCGTTCGGATGCTTGCCGGGCGATGGGCACTCCCCGTCGCCACAAGTGCATCGGCCGTCGCGGACGGTGTGCAGCGGGAAGACGGCGAAGCCCTCGCCGGCGTAGCGTAGCGCGAGCGGGCCGCGGTCGATGGTGGGGGTGTTGGTGGTCATGGCCTCCCCTCAAATCCCGGCCGCGGTGAGTTGGGCTTTTGCGGTCGCCACGTCGCGGCTACGCGCGTCGGGGGTTCGGATCGGGGAGGGTGCCGGCGATCGCGCGGGCTCGACGGGCATCGGCCGATCGGCTGCGGCGAGGGCCTCAGAGAATCGAGACAGGGCCTCGCGCGAGGTGTAGATCGCCCGGCCGAGCTTGGCGTATTCCAGCCGCACTCCGCCGCATCCCTTGCGAGCCCAACGCCAGAGCGTCGAGACGGCGACGCGCCTCCCGCCACGCGGTGGGAGGTGTCTGGTTGCTTCGGTAAGAGTCAGAATCGTTTCGTCGAGAATTGGCATCGAATGCACTCCAATAAGGTGAAGTGCATTGGACGATGGCGGGCGATTTTCGTATGCAGCGCAGAGATGCGCTTGAACGTGCGCTAGAACGTGCGCGTGTTCTCTTGATTTGGGGGGTGAATCCCGCCCCTTCCACCCTTGCCGGGAAGCTTGAATCCGTGGTCGCGGAGCTTGGGGGCGTGGTCCCGCCGGAGCTGCCCAGCGTCGGCGACGCCAAGAGCCTTCGCCAGTTGCTTCCACTGGATGCCAGGTTTCTGGACTACCATCTCGGCCGCGGCCAATGACGTACCTTCGAGCGCGTCACGCCATCCCTTGGGCGCAGGCTGCCCCGCCAGGTCTTCGGCCAAAACAGACACTCGCGCAGACAGCCGGGCTACATCCGTGCCGCACAACTCCCACGCGCGGCGCAATCCCTCCCGGGCGCAGCCGATGGCCTCGGCATCTTCGCCGCGCTGCAGGTGAAAATCGGCCGGCACGTCGGCTTGGCCAATGGTGTTCCACGTCATTGCGAGCGTTTCCTTCACGGCAAGCGCGACGCCCTTGTCGGGGATTTGGTCGGCAAGTTGTCTTGATTCTGTAATCACGCGCAACACGCTCCGAACGTTGTCTACCGCGTGCCCCGCCGCGTGGCGGCGACGTGTTTGCGTATTGCGCCCGGTGGCGGTGATTAGATGGGGGGGGGCCTTGCCAACGTTCTTGTGATCTTCCAACATGAAAGCCAGCCAATTCAGGTTGGCCGAGATTTGGGCGAGCGCCCGGATGGTGTCTGCCGACATTGCTTCACCTTTCAAAGCCGGGGGACCAGGGCGGGTCGCGGGGAAAGGTGAACCCACGATCCCGCCCGGGCCTTTCCATCGGGGATCAGCCGATGGCCGGTGGTTCAATTGTAAAGGCCCGCGGGCGGCCGTTGAGCCTGCCCGGGGCGAGGGGATCATCCGACTTTCGCGATGACGTCGAGCGCCTTGCTATGGTCGGCTTCGGCGTACGTCTCGGTGATCGCCGCGGAACGGTGCCCGAGAATGATGCGGGCGGTGTCGAGCCCGAACTCTTTGCGGAGTGTCGTCGCGGCGTTGTGGCGGAGTTGGTGCGGGTGCCATTGGTGGTCGCGTCGCCACGCCGTCAACTCCGCCCGTTGCTCGGGCGTGAGCCGGGCTCGGAACTCTTGGGGTGTCTCGCGTCGGCCTTCGGGTGTCTTGCCCGGGCGGAGGTGCTCGGGTGCTGGCCAAGCCTTCGCGCAGGCGTCGGCGATCGCCCGGCGGTAGGACACGACGTTATAGACGTCGCCCGGGGCCTTGGTTCGTTTGGCGACGCGGTTGGTGCCCGGGCGGTTGCCGTAGCCGGCGGGGGTCTTGCGGGCGGCGTGGCGGGCCTCGAAATGCTCGGCGATCGCGTCGGCGGGCGAGAATAGAGGGCGATCGGTGGCGCGGCCTTCCATGAATCCGCGGATGATTTCCTGCGCGGCGGGGCCGATGTAGATCGTCCGCGCGTGGCCGAGATGGGCAGTCTTATGAGCGTCGGGGCGGTAGAGCCAGATTTTCCCGGTGGTGTCCAGGTCTTTCATCCGCATCGGCATCAACTCGCCCGAGCGAGCCCCGGTCAGCAATTGCAGGTCGATCAGCGCCCGGAGTTGGCGACTCAGGTACGGGCGGATGGCGTTGACGTGGGCCATCGGGACGGGCTTGACGGGTGGAAGCTCTTTCGCGGCGCTCCGCCCTCGCTTCAAGGGCTCGACGGCCTCAAGGGCTTGATGGATCGTCGGCGCGACAAGCTCTTGGGCGACGGCCCAGCGGATCGCGAGCACGATGCGCCCGACGTTTTTGTTGATCGACGATCGGCACCAGCCCATCTCAATCATCCGGTGGCGCACGGCCTTGAGTTTCCGCGGCGTGAACTCGGCGGCGCGGTCGTCGTCGTACAGGTGCCGGAGCGGGCGCAGCGCCCGGCGGAAGTTTTTGACCTCGGACGTGGGCGAGCCGTCCGCATGGCGGTAGAACGTCTCGACGTGCTGCCAGAAACGGGCGAGAAGCTCGGCGATCGTCAGGTCGGCCGGGGCGACGGGAAGGGCGCGGCCGCCGATCATCCATTCGGCGATGGCGCGATCGTAGTGCCGGCGCGACTCGGGCGAGCCGTGGGTGCCCAGATAGAAATCGCGGCCGCCGAGCGTGACGACGGCTTGGCCGGATCGCTTGTGGAGACGATAAGACGGGATTTTGCGGGGCGCGAGTGCGGGCATGGAAGCGGCCTCCAGTGGTCGAATCCGGTATGTACCGGGTTCGATGCTTGGTTTCGGCCGCTCCGCCGCGATGGCGGGTATCTGCAACATGCAGATTCAGCGTGACTTATCAAAACTCCCCGACTTGGACTTGAACCAAGAACCTGGCGGTTAACAGCCGCCCGCTCTACCAATTGAGCTATCGGGGAATCGGCAGGCAGAAGGATAGCGAACTTTCCGTGCGGATCAAGTGACGCCGATCATTGTGGACAGCGGCGATGGAGGCCGCGACGAGTCGTGACGGCTGGGCGGTTTGATCCGGGCGATTCCAGAAGGCCTGTGGTTCCCCGTGCCATGTTCGTGCGGCGCTCGGACTTCCAGCGGATGCGCTCTGCCCGCAGGCGGACTCGGCCGTAGAATGTGGGGCAGTGCGATCACCGCACCGGAGCCGCCATGGAGCCTGATGACAACGTATGCCTCTGCTTTCACGTCTCGCAGCGGAAGATCGTGAACTTCTGCAAACGTGAACGCCCGAAGTTCGCCAGCGTGATCAGCCAATGCCTCTCGGCGGGGACGGGCTGCGGGTGGTGCATTCCATTCTTGAAGAAGTTGCACGAGCAGGCGATCGAGGGCGTGGTGGAACCCGACCTCCCGGTTTCGCCCGAAGAGTACGCGCGCCGGCGGGCCCGGTTCCGGACCACCGGCGTGCGCGAAGAGATCACGAGCGAACCCGAGGGCGAGGCTGGCGACGGCGGCGCGGCGAAATGACTTCCATATAGAAGCAGCGGCGAGGTCGGACGCGCGTGGTCGTTCGAACTTCGCGTGCGCCCGTGGGAATCTGGGCGAGGCTGGACGAACTCTCGACGAGCGTGGCCCGCGAACCTATCGCCGGCTCTTCCTCATTGCTCAGCGACCCAAGGAGCAATAACCACGAGCCTTTGTTGCACGCTTGTTGCGCGAATCCTGTCATCCGAGCAGGGCAAGATGGGGGAAACGACGGGCGCAAAACGACTTGTGATGTGCGGCAATTTGGGGTGAATCGAGAGGATCGTCTCGCAACGCCTCTAGCGACTGTCGCGAGTCGACTGCGGAATTCAGGTCTGTCCGGGTTGAGAGAATGCAATCTAGGGTTGGCATTCCATGCTCTCAGCGATATCCTGATGGGGCTGATGCGATTTATTCCCGGGTCGGCCGAAATGCCGTTCCGCATATCCGAAGTGCGTCGCCCATCATGCGTTCGGGGTTGATTCCCCGCGATTGAAGCGGGCGGTAGGGCTGCACACGGATTTGGCCGGGTTGTCCGGGGACGGGGTCGCTGGGTCGGGAGAAGTGCTGTCATGACTTATTCACCTTTGAGCGAGGCGGCTCGTGGCGCGACCCACGAGTCCGAGGCCGAGTCGGCCGGCTTCCTCAATGTCGGCGGCGAGCAGCTTTATTACGTGCTGCATGCCGCGGGCGGGGCCGCGCCCGAGCGGGCGCCCCGGGTGTTGCTCGTCGGGCCTTTCGCCTCCGACCGGTCGCACATGTACATCGGCTGGGTCCGCTGGGCGCGGTACCTGGCCTCGTCGGGATTTGAAGTGATGCGGTTCGACGGCCGGGGAACGGGCGAGAGCAGCGGCCAGCAGGCCGAGGTCTCCTTCTCGACCTGGCTTGAGGATGTCGAGGCGTGCGTGAAGTGGCTCGACGCCCGCGGGACTCGCCCGCTGACGATCCACGGCATGGGCGGGGCGGCCCTCATGGCGGCCAAGGCGTTCCGCCGCGGCCTGGGCGACTCGCTGTTGCTCTGGGCCCCGCCGGATTCGGGCCGGGACTTGTTGATGGGGCTCCTGCGCCGGCGGCTGGCGTCCGACATGGCCTTGGGCGCGAGCAAGCCCGGCGGGCGCGACGCCTACATCGCGCTGCTCGAATCGGGCAAGAGCATCGAGGTCGACGGTTTTGAATGGTCTCCGGCGCTGTGGCGCGAGTCGGCGGAATATACGCTGATGCTGCCCGACGCGGCGGAGAGCGGCCGGCCCCGACCGCACAAGACCGTCGCGGCTGACGTAGGCGTCAGCCGGCTGTACGCGGGGGAGCGCCAAGGCGCGCCCCAGCGCGGGAAGGCGGTGGCGAAGCGCCATCCGCTCAATCCGGACATGAGCGATTTTTTCGCCGGCAATGTCGCGTGGATCCGGGAGTCGCTGGCGATGGCGTGCGAGAGGGAGAGGCGTTTATGAGGCATGTCCTGCAAATCCGGGTCAAGGGCCAGCCGCTCGTCGGCACCTATCACGAGCCGGCGAACGCCGAGGCGGGGGCGTCGCGCGTCCCCGGCGTGCTCTTCGTGAACTTCGGCCAGACGCCGCGCGCCGGCTGGGGCGACCTCACGGCCCACGTCGGCGCCCGCCTCGCCGACGCGGGCTATCCCGTCTTCCGCTTCGACCTCCCCGGCCTGGGCGACTCCCCGGGCCACCTCCCCGAGACGATCGAGGCCTATTGGCGCTATGTGCAGGACGGCGGAGAGGGTGCGGTGACCGCCGAGCTTTCGCGCGAGCTGCGCCAGCGCTTCCGCCTCCCGGGCGTGATCCTCGGCGGGCTCTGCGGCGGCGCGATCACCGCGATCTTCGCCGCGGCCCAGCACCGCGCCGAGGCCCCCGGCCTGATCCTGCTCGAGCCGGTCTTCTCGCTCACGCCCGTGGACGACGAGCCCGTCCCCGGGGCGCTGCGCCCCGCCAACGGAGCGGCGAAGGGCGGCTTGGGCGCGGTGAAGGCAATGGTCGGCCAGACCCTCCGCATGGGCAAGGACCAGATCGCGACCTCCGCCAAGAAGGCGAAGGCCATCATCCCCAGCCCGCTCTTCAGCATGGCCAAGGCGGTGCGCTCCCGCGTCCGTTTCGTCCACCTGCCCGCCGACGCCAACGTGGGGCTGATCTCCGCCTACCGCAAGGTTGCCGCGGGTTCCGCGCCGCTCCTGGTGTTGACCGTGACCACCAGCCGGGGCAATCCCTTCGACCACGACATCCTCCGGCACGGCCCGCGCCGGTCGGTGACCTGGGTCGAGATCCCCGAGACGAACCACATGTTCGTCATCGGCGGGGGGCGCAAGGCCGTCTGCGACAACATGGAGCGCTGGCTGGGCGAGAAATTCCCCGGTGCCGGCCCGCAGCGACGCCTGCAGGAGGGGGTCCGTGCGACGGTGGGGGCGGTCCGTCCTGCCGCGGACCTCGTTCGGGCATAAGTCGCAGGCCTGTTTCGGCCGATCTATACCTGCGGGCAGGACTTGTCTTGTCGAGTTATGGGGCGTTGCCCCGCCTGGCGCGGGGAGCAATGTGCGCGCGGGTGGACCGCGCGTTGAGGAGAGGGATCGTTCGCCATGTGTGGGATCGCCGGGATCATTTGTGCCGACGGGCGTAGCCCTGACCGCGCCGTGCTCGACCGCATGGCCGCGGCGCTGACGCATCGCGGCCCCGACGGCCGCGGCATCATGATCGACGGCCCCGTCGGCCTCGCCCACACCCGCCTCGCCATCGTCGACCTCGAAGGCGGCCGGCAGCCCATGGACAGCGTCAGCGGCAAGCTGACCGTCTGCTACAACGGCGAGATCTTCAACCACCTCGAGCTGCGCCAGGATCTGCAGTCCCGCGGCGGCCGCTTCGCCTCGCGCTGCGACACCGAGGTCATCCTTGAGGCCTACGCCCTTGAGGGCGAGTCGTGCGTCGAGAAGTTCAACGGCCAATGGGCCTTCGCCCTGTGGGACCGGCGCGACCAGAGCCTCTTCCTCAGCCGCGACCGCGTGGGCATCCTCCCGCTCTACTACACCTTCGTCGGCGGCGACTTCCTCTTCGCCTCCGAGATCAAGGCCCTGCTCGCCCACCCGGGCGTGTCGCGCGAGCTCGACCCGCGCGGGCTCGACCAGCTCATGACCTTCTGGCACCCGATCCCCGGCCAGACCGTCTTCCGCAACATCTTCGAGCTCCA
This sequence comes from Planctomycetota bacterium, assembly GCA_026386955.1. GTDB lineage: Bacteria > Planctomycetota > Phycisphaerae > Phycisphaerales > Phycisphaeraceae > JAPLMQ01. The sequence goes on along the minus strand of JAPLMQ010000178.1, from coordinate 19,815 downwards.
GCCCGGTCACTCGATGCGCGTGCGCGACGGCGCCGCCAAGCGCTGGCCGTACTGGGCCTGGACCTACGACGACGTCGACGCCGGCATGGACGAGGAGACCTGCGTCGGCCGGCTGCGCGAGCTGCTCATCGACGCCACCCGCATCCGCCTGCGCGCCGACGTGCCCGTCGGCGCGTACCTCAGTGGCGGGCTCGACTCCTCCGTCCTCGCTGGCATGGTGCGCAAGCACACCGACGCGCCGCTGCGGACCTTCTCCGTCGCCTTCGACGACGCGGGCTTCGACGAGAGCGAGCACCAGCAGGAGGTCGTCCGCTTCCTGGAGACGGACCACTCCGTCGTGCAATGCCGCCGGCAGGACATCGCCCGCGACTTCGCCCGCGTGCTCTGGCATGCCGAGCGCCCCATGCTGCGCACCGCGCCCGCGCCGCTGATGCAGCTCTCGGGGCTGGTGCGGCAGAGCGGGTACAAGGTCGTCGTGACGGGCGAGGGCGCCGATGAGGTGCTGGGCGGCTACGACATCTTCAAGGAAGCGAAGATCCGCCGGTTCTGGGGCGAGCAGCCGCAGTCCCGCCGCCGGCCGCTGCTGCTCCGCAAGCTCTATCCGTACTTGAAGGACATCCAGGCCCAGCCCGAGGCCTACTTGAAGGCGTTCTTCCACGTGCGCCCCGAGGACCTCAACGACCCGTTCTTCTCGCACCTCCCGCGCTGGGGGATGACGGGCGGGATCAAGCTCTTCCTCTCCGCCGCGATGCGCGACTCCCTCCGCGGCTACGACTGCCGCGAGGAGATGCGCTCCCACCTGCCCGCGAACTTTGCCCGCTGGAGCCCGTTCCACCAGGCCCAGCACCTCGAGGCGACGGGGCTGCTGCAGGGCTACCTGCTCTCCTCTCAGGGCGACCGGATGCTCATGGGCAACTCCATCGAGGGGCGGTTCCCGTACTTGGACCACCGCGTGATGGAGTTTGCCGCGACGATCCCGCCGAGGCTGAAGATGAAGGGCTTGCGCGAGAAATACGCCCTGCGCAAGGCCGCCGAGGGGCTGGCTCCGCCAAGCGTGCTCAACCGCGTGAAGCAGCCTTATCGCGCGCCCGACGCCGTCTCCTTCTTCGACCCCGCGAACCCCGGCGCGACGCCCGAATACGTCGAGGAGATGCTCGAGCCCGGGCGCGTCGCCAAGGACGGGATCTTCGACGCTGCCGCCGTCGGCAAGCTCGTCGCCAAGGCCCGCGCCGGCAAGGCGACCAGCGCCCGCGACAACATGGCCCTCGTCGGCGTGCTTTCAACGCAGTTGCTCGTCCATCAGTTCATCAACAACCCATCACTGGAGGGATGTCCCACGTGACCCAGAGCGTTTCGGACCAGGAATTGCAGCAGAGCGTGCGCAAGTTCATCGTCGAGAACTTCCTCTTCGGGCAGGAGAACCCTTCGATCAAGAGCGACACTTCGCTCCTCGAGAAGGGCGTCATCGACTCCACCGGCGTCCTCGAGCTCGTCTCGATGATCGAGGCCAAGCACAAGATCAAGGTCGACGACAACGAGCTCGTGCCCGACAACTTCGACTCGATCGCCCGATTGACCCAGTACATCCGCCGCAAGCAGGGCGCCTGAGGCTACCGACGTGGCGACGATGCTCCAGGAAATCCTCCAGCAGAGCGCGGCCCGCAGCCCGGACCGCACGGCCTTGGTCTGCGGCGACCGCCGCCTGACCTACGCCCAGGCCGAGCGACCGCCAACCGGCTCGCCCACGCGCTGGTCGCAGGTGGGCTCTCCCGCGGCGAGGCAGGGCGCGGCGACCGCGTCGCCATCTGCCTGGAGAACTCCGTCGAGAGCGTCCTGTCGGTCTTCGGCGTCCTCAAGGCGGGGGGCGTCTACACGCTGGTCAACCCCACCGCCAAGTCGGAGAAGATCGCCCACCTGCTCGACGACGGCGGCGTCCACACGCTCATCACCGACGCCCGCCGGATGGCCGAGGTCCGCAAGGCCTGCGCCCGCGCCGCCAAGCCGGCGCGGATCATCCTCGTCGGTGAAGCCGAGGCCGAGGAGGCCGGCCCGCCTCCGCGCCCGACCACGCTCTGCGACGCGATCCAGAACGAATTCCCCGGCGACGCGCCGCCGCGCCTCGCCCCCGGATCGCGCGACGACCTCGCGGCATTGCCCTTCACCTCCGGCTCCACCGGCAGGCCCAAGGGCGTCATGCTCTCGCACGGCAACCTGCTCTCCGTCGTCGACTCGATCACGGAATACCTCGGCGTCGGGTCCGACGACATTTTCCTCACCGTCCTCTCGCTCTCGTTCAACTACAGCCTCTCAACCGCGCTGGTGGCGATGCGCTGCGGGGCGACGATGGTGATTGAGCGGTCGTTCACCTTCCCCGCCGCGACGCTGCAGCGCATCCAGGCCGAGCGGGTGACGGTGCTCCCCATCGTCCCGACGATCGCTGCGGTCCTCCTGCAGATGGACCTCTCGAAATACGACCTCGCCTCGCTGCGCACGGTGACCAACGCCGCGGCCCCGCTCCCGGTCGACCACTTGCTGCGGCTGTGCAAGGCGCTGCCCAACGCGAAATTCTTCTCGATGTACGGGCAGACCGAATGCACGCGCGTCTGCTACCTCCCGCCTCACGACGCGCTCCGCCGGCCCGACTCGGTCGGCATCGCGATCCCCGGCACGCAGGCCTACGTCGTCGACGAGCAGGGCAACCCCGCGCCGCCCGGACAGGTCGGCGAGCTGGTCGTCCACGGCCCGCACGTGATGCAGGGCTATTGGAACCTCCCCGAGGAGAACGCGAAGAAGCTCCGTCCCGCCAAGGGGCCTGGCGAGCATTCCGGCGCGCAGCCCGGCGAGCGGGCACTGCACACCGGCGACCTCTTCCGCACCGACGACGACGGCTACCTCTACTTCGTCAGCCGCAGCGACGACCTGATCAAGTCGCGCGGCGAGAAGGTCAGCCCGCGCGAGGTCGAGAGCGCGATCTGCGCCATCGACGGCGTCGCCGAGGCCGCGGTGCTGGGCGTGCCCGACCCCGTGCTCGGCCAGGCGGTCAAGGCCTTCGTCGTCCTGCGCCCGGGCGCGTCGCTCGCGCCGGCGCAGATCAAGCTCGAATGCCGGCGGGCCCTCGAGGAGTTCATGGTGCCCCAGCACGTGGAGCTCCTCGACAGCCTGCCGCGGAACGATTCCGGGAAGGTCGACAAGCTCTCGCTCCGCCGCGCCGAGGCGGCCCGCGAGGCCGTGGCGTCGGGGCAGATGTCCGGGAAACCGTCGGCGAAATAGTCGTCGACGCAAACACAAACCAATCGGCCAGACCGGCCTACAGGGAGTTGAGCATGACAACGGGTACGCAGGGCGATGTGCTGAAGATCGACGTCAAGCGGGAGATCGACCGGATCGCCAAGGAGATCGCCAAGGTCCTGGGCCAGGACCTCAAGCGCCGCGGCCTGGTCGTCGCCCTCTCGGGCGGGATCGACAGCAGCGTGGTGGGGGCGCTGGCCGTCCGCGCCGTCGGGGCCGGCCGCGTGATGGGGTTGCTCATGCCCGAGCGCGACTCCTCGCCCGAGACGCTGGGCCTCAGCCGGAGCCTCGCGAAGTCGCAGGGCATCGAGAACGTCGTGCACGAGGACATCACGCCGATGCTCGACGCCTTCGGCTGCTACCGCCGACGCGACGAGGCCGTGCGCAGCGTGGTCCCGCAGTTCGGCCCGGGCTGGAAGAGCAAGATCGTCCTCCCGCCCGTGACCGACGACGACCGCCTGCGCATCTACTCGGTCATCGCGCTGCCGCCCGAGCCCGGGGCCCAGCCGATCAAGGCCCGCCTCACCACCGAGGCGTACCTCGGCATCCTCGCAGCCAGCAACTTCAAGCAGCGCGTCCGCAAGACGCTCGAGTACTACCACGCCGACCGGCTGAACTACGCCGTCACCGGCACGCCCAACCGGCTCGAGTACGACCAGGGCTTCTTCGTGAAGCTCGGCGACGGCGCCGCCGACGTGAAGCCCATCGCCCACCTCTACAAGACGCAGGTCTACGCCCTGGCCGAGGCGCTGGGCGTCCCCGCGGAGATCCGCCAGCGCCCCCCGACGACCGACACCTACTCGATGCCGCAGTCGCAGGAGGAGTTCTACTTCTCGCTGCCGTACAACCTGATGGACCTCTGCCTCTACGCCCTGAACCAGGGCATGACCCCGCAGGAGGCCACGGCCGTCACCGGGCTCAAGGCCGAGCAGGTCGAACGCGTCTACCGCGACATCGCCCAGACGCGGGCCTCGACGCGGTACCTGCACCTGCGCCCGCAGCTCGTGGGGCAGGTGCCGGAAATCCACACTTGATCGACGCGCGATATCGCGACTTCATGAAACTCCAAAACCCAGGCACAGCCGTGCCTGGGTTTTCATTTTGTTGACGCATCGACTCCGCGCACCGCGTCCCGATTGGTCCATCCCCCGCAGTCGCATTATCATGGCAGGCATGCGCCCCAAGACGTTGATCATCCGTGCCGCCGGGACCAACTGCGACCGCGAGCTGGCCCACGCCTTCGAGCTGGCCGGCGCGTTGACGCAGACAATTCACCTCAACGAGCTGATCCGCGAGCCGGGCTGGGTCGAGCAGGCCGAGATCATCGGCTTCCCCGGCGGGTTCAGCTACGGCGACGACATCGCCGCGGGGCGGATCTTCGCCAACCGCCTCCGCCGCCGGCTGCTCGAGCCGCTGCGGGCCGCGGTCGCGCGGGGCACGCCGATCATCGGCATCTGCAACGGCTTTCAGGTGCTCGTGAAGCTGGGGCTGCTGCCCGATCCCGACGCCGCCGGCCAGTCGGCGACCTTGGCCGACAACGTCAACGGCCGGTTCATCGACCGCTGGGTCCGCGTCGAGGCGCCCGAGTCGCGATGCGTCTGGACGCGCGGGCTGGGCAAATTCGAGCTGCCCATCGCCCACGGCGAGGGGCGCTTCGTCCCCGCCTCCGACGACCTGCTCAAGCGCTGGACCGACGCCGGGCAGATCGCCCTGCGCTACGCTCCCGACGACAACCCCAACGGCTCGACGGCCGACATCGCCGGCGTCTGCGACGCCTCCGGCCTGGTGCTGGGCCTGATGCCCCACCCCGAGCGCTACACGCACCTGACCAACCACCCGCAGTGGACGCGCCGCCAGGCGGCGGGGCAGTTCGTCCCGCCCGCGGGCTTGGGCTTCTTCGTCAACGCGGTGAAGCACGTCCGGGCCGCAGCGGCGGCGAAGGCCGAGCCGGCGGTCGCGGCTCAGTGACGACCGCCTCCGGCGCCTGCGGCGACGGTCTGGGTTAGCCGGACGCGCAAGCGACGGCATTGGGCGCACATTGGACAGGACGCCTCCAGACCACCGGAAGGTGCAAGTCGTCGCTTGCGCGTCCGGCTAACCCAGATCGCATCGCGACAACCCATCCCCTCCAGCCCGCCCCTTCCCCCGCTCGATTTGTTACACTATGTGGTTCGCAGCCAACGCCTTGGCCGTCCCGCGCGGGACGGGGCGCGGGCTACACCCAGGCCAGGCCCACGGCGACTTTCCGCCGCGGGGGATTCTGGCGACCCGACACTGTTCGACACAGTCCGCCGCGTCGGCGGGCCGGGTATGAGATCCACGGACCAAGGACACTTTTTCGATGGTAGACAAGAACCTGATCGCGATGCTGAACATTGACGACCTCGAGGCTTCGGCCATGGTCGCCGACGCACTGGGCCAGACCGTCGCCGACGGCGACATGGAAGGCCTCCTCACCGAACAACTCAGCGACTACAAGCAAGGCTCGATCCTCAAGGGCAAGATCATCGGCTACGCCGGCGACGACTTCCTCGTCGAGGTCGGCCTCAAGAGCGAAGGCATCCTCGACCGCGGCGAGTTCGACACGCCCGACGACGTCGAGATCGGCGACATCGTCGAGGTCCTCCTCGAGGACCTCGAGTCCGACGGCGGCACGGTGACCATCTCCAAGCGCAAGGCGGACCGCATCCGCGGCTGGGAGCGGATCATCGAGAAGAACAAGGAAGGCGACACCGTCGCCGGCCGCGTCATGCGCAAGATCAAGGGCGGCCTGCTCGTCGACATCGGCGTGCCGGTCTTCCTCCCCGCCTCGCAGGTCGACGTCCGCCGCCCCGGCGACATCGGCGAGTACATCGGCCAGGAGATCCGCGCCGTCATCCTCAAGATCGACACCGAGCGCCGCAACATCGTCATCTCCCGCCGCAAGCTCATCGAGGACGAGCGCCTCGAGCAGCGCAAGAAGCTCCTGTCGACCCTCAAGGAGGGCGACATGGTCAAGGGCACCGTCAAGAACATCGCCGACTTCGGCGCCTTCGTCGACCTCGGCGGCATCGACGGCCTGCTGCACATCACCGACATGTCCTGGGGCCGGGTCAACCACCCCTCCGACCTGGTCAAGATCGACCAGCAGATCGAGGTCCGCGTCCTGGACATCGACCGCGAGAAGCAGAAGATCGCCCTGGGGCTCAAGCAGAAGGAGAACAGCCCCTGGCAGGACATCGAGAAGAAGTACCCCGCCAACACCCGCGTCAAGGGCGTGGTCACCAACATCATGTCCTACGGCGCCTTCGTGAAGCTCGAGGAGGGCGTCGAGGGCCTGGTGCACATCTCCGAGATGAGCTGGACCCGCCGCATCAACCACCAGTCCGAGCTGGTCTCGATCGGCGAGGAGGTCGAGGTGGTGGTGCTCGACATCAACAAGGACAAGCAGGAGATCAGCCTCGGCATGAAGCAGACCGAGGTCAACCCCTGGGACCTCGTGGCCGAGAAGTATCCCCCGGGCACCGTCGTCGAGGGCAAGGTCCGCAACCTCGCCAGCTACGGCGCGTTCGTGGAGATCGAGCCCGGCATCGACGGCCTGCTGCACGTCTCCGACCTGTCGTGGACCAAGAAGCTCACGCACCCCAGCGAGATGCTCAAGAAGGGCGACACCATCAGCTGCGTCGTCCTTGAGGTCGACCAGGCCAAGCAGCGAGTCGCCCTGGGCCTCAAGCAGATGACCCAGGACCCGTGGCTCGAGGCGATCCCGGCCCACTACCAGCCGGGCCAGATCGTCCTGGGCAAGGTCACGAAGATCACCAACTTCGGCGTCTTCGTCGAGCTCGAGTCCGACCTCGAGGGCCTGCTGCACATCTCCGAGCTGGCCGACCACAAGGTCGAGAACCCGCAGGAGGTCGTGCAGGTCGGTCAGGAGGTCGAGGTCAAGATCCTCCGCGTCGACCTCGACGAGCGGAAGATCGGCCTCTCCCTCAAGCGGGCCCAGTGGACCTCGGACGGCACCACCTCCGCCGCCCCGCCCGAAGCCGCGGCCCCCGGCGCTCCCGCGACGCCCTCGCTCCCCGGCGCCACCCCGGCCCCCAAGCCCATCGCCAAGCCCAAGCCCGCCGGCGGCGGCGGCCTGGGCGGCGGCATGGACTCCCACGGCTCGCTCGGCACCGACAAGATCACCTTCGGCCCCGGTGGCACGAAGACGAACTGAGTCGGGTGTCCGCCTGCTCGTTAGGGCCCCGGCCTGACGCGAGCGACAACTGAAGAACCCCCGAACCGCGGGCCACCTGGCCCGCGGTTCTTTTTTTGGCTTGTTGTGGAACGGTGCATGCGCGCGTTTCCCGAGTGGACTGATCAAGCGGTCCACCCTCGATCCGGGCTCGGCCTCAGGCGATACAATCCGCCCCCCGGCGCGTCCGCGCCGCGAGGCGCCCACCGCTGATGCCCCGACTCCTGCGCATCCTCGCCATGTCCTCCGCCGTCGGCTTTGTCGCCGCCATCACGTGGTTCGGCATCTACACGCTCGTCAACGCCTACATGGTCCGGGGCCTGGGCTGCTCCGACGCGGAATGGACCTCCGCCACGCTTTGGCTCACCGGCGGCATGGTCGTCTGGCAACTCCTCGCCGCCCCGATGGCGACGAAGCTCGGGCGCGTCGGCGCGATGACGCTGGCCTTGCTGGTCGGCGGCGCCGCCTATGCCGTGATCGCCGTCACCCGCAGCCCGCTGGTGATCGGCATGATGCTCGGCTGCATGGGCCTGACGCAGGCGATGATCTCGGTGGTCTTCATCCCGCTCATCGCGGACGTGGGCGGCGACCCGCCGGGGCGGGCGATCGCGGCCTACGAGTGGCTCGTCACCGCGGTCTCCGTCGCGGCGAGCGGCTCGGGCGGGTCGCTGATCGATCGCGGGGTCTACGCTCCGGTGTTCCTCGCCATCGCCGGGTTGTCGATGGCCTCCGCGGGCCTGTTCTTCATGCTTTGCCGCGACCCCGCCCTGTTGAGCAAGGCCGCCGACTCGCGCCCCGCGATCGGGCTGCACAACGTCACCCGCGCCGACCTGAAGCTGCTGGGCTGGCCGTTCCTCGCGGTGCTCGTGCTGGGCATCTCCGCCGAGCCGTTCTACTACCACATGGTCAACCAGCTCTTCCCCAACCTGGCCCGGCAGGATTACGGGATGGGCGAGGCGAGGATCGCGACCATCGTCGCCCTGGGGCGGTTGCCGAGCCTGCTCTCGCTCGTGCTCGTGGCCCACCGCATCGACCGCGGGAACACCATCGCCATCTACGGCATGGGCATCGTCGCTTCCGGGACGATGGCGATCGCGATGGCCTGGGCGCCCGGCGCGGCCTGGGGCGTCGGCCTCTACCTCGCCTACTACCTCTGCCACGGCGTGGTCTGGGGCGCGAACTGCGCCGCCGCCAACGCCGCCGTCCCGCCGCGCCTGCGCGAGCTGGCCTTCACCCTCATCTGCCTCGGGCAGGCCGGCTTCGCCTACGTCGCCGGTTGGCTCCACCAGCAGATGCTCGAGCGCGGCTGCAGCATCCGCGCGGTCTACACCGTCAGCGGCTCGATCGCGCTGGTGGGCGGCGTCTGTCTTCTGATTTACGCGATGGCCTCGCCGCGCAAGCCGATCGTCGGAAGCGCGACGGGCTCAGATTGAATCCGATGAAATGATCGGGCCGGGACGCGTACCGCGCCGATTCACCCAATCGCCTTGTGCCGCAGCGCGTGGTCGGCCAGCACCAGCGCCACCATCGCCTCCGCCATCGGCACAAACCTTGGCAGCAGGCAGGGGTCGTGTCGCCCCTTGGTCGCGATCGTCGTCGGCTCGCCGTGGCGGGTCACCGTCGGCTGCTCCTGCGGGAGGGAACTGGTCGGCTTGACGGCGCAGCGGAGGATGATCGGCTGGCCGCTGGAGATCCCGCCGAGCATCCCGCCGTGGCGGTTCGTGCGGGCCCCGATCGCGGGCGGGAAGTCGAGCCCGGGCGACGCGGAATTGTCCGCAGTCTTGCCCGCCGACTTTCCTGACAAATTCGCCTTCGCCTCCGGCGGCAGGAAGACGTCGTTGTTCTCGCTCCCCCGCGCCGTCGCCACCGCGAAGCCCGCGCCGTACTCCACGCCCAGCACCGCGGGCAGGCTGAACATCGCCTTGCCCAAGTCGGCCTTGAGCTTGTCGAAGACCGGCTCGCCCCAGCCCGCGGGCACGCCCGTCGCCACGATCTCCGAGACCCCGCCGATGGAGTCCATCTCGCGGCGGACCTGCTCGATCAGCTCGATCATGCGCGGGGCCGCCTCCGCGTCGGGGCAGCGGACGATGTTGGCCTCGACCTGCTCGAGCGTCACCGCGGCCGGGTCGGCGATCTGCCCGATGATCGGCCCGACCTGCTTGACGTACCCCAGGATGCGCACGCCGTAGCGCACGCTCAGCAGCTTGCGGGCCACCGCGCCGGCGGCGACGCGGGCCGTGGTCTCGCGGGCGCTGGAGCGCCCGCCGCCGCGGAAGTCGCGGATGCCGTACTTCGCGTCGAAGGTGTAGTCGGCGTGCCCGGGCCGGTATTTCTCGCGGATGTCGCCGTAGTCCTTCGAGCGCTGGTCCTGGTTGCGGATGAGGATGGCGATCGAGGTGCCGGTGGTCCTGCCCTCGAAGATCCCCGAGAGGATCTCCGGGACGTCGGCCTCCTGGCGCTGCGTGGTGATCTTCGATTGCCCCGGCCGGCGGCGGTCGAGGTCGGGCTGGAGGTCGTCGACGGAGAGCTCGAGCCCCGCGGGCACGCCGTCGATGATCACGACATTGCCCGGCCCGTGGCTCTCGCCGGCGGTGGTGATGCGGAAAAGTTGACCGAAGCTGTTGCCTGCCATGTTCCCGCGAGTATAGCGAAGTGCGCGCGGGGGCGCGAAGGCGGAGCGGGGCCCGCCGCACCGGCGGCCCCTGAAATCCCCCATGCCGTACAATGACGGCTCGCACGCAAGCATCGGCCTTCCACCTCCCTCGCCGGATGCGCCATGAACCCATCCCCGCCCCGCAATGGGCTCCGCCTCGCGGCGATCTCGCCGACGCGGCTCCTGCGCCACGTCCTCCCGCTCCTCCTCGCCTTGGCGCTCCTCCGCGCGCCCGCCTCCGCGCATGCCGGCGACTGGCCCGCCTACCGCCACGACGTCGCCCGCAGCGCCGTCACCGACGAGAAGCTGGCCGTTCCCCTCGGCCTGGCGTGGGAAGTCCGCGCCGCCCAGCCCCCCGCGCCGGCCTGGCCCGAGCCCGTCAAGCTCCTCAACCGCCTCGACTTCGACTACGCCCCCCAGCCCGTCATCGCCGGCGGCATCGTCTGCATCGCCTCCTCCTCCGACGACACCGTACGCGCCTTCGACGCCGTCACCGGCCGCGAGCGCTGGCACTTCATCACCGGCGGGCCGGTGCGCATCGCCCCGCAGCTCGCCGGCGGCAAGGTCTACTTCGGCTCCGACGACGGGCTCATCTACTGCCTCGACGCCGCCACCGGCCACCCCGCCTGGACCTTCCTCGCGGCCCGCAACGACGAACGCATCCTCGGCAACGAGCGCATGATCTCCCGCTGGCCCGTCCGCACCGGCGTGCTGGTCGACAAGGGCGTCGCCTACTGCACCGCCGGCATGTGGTCCTCCGAGGGCGTCTTCGTCTACGCGCTCGATGCGCTCACCGGCAAGGTGATCTGGTGCAACGACACCAGCGGCTTCATCAACGGCGTGCGCGAGCTGCATCTCGGGGCCGACTTCGCCGCCTATGGCGTCTGCCCGCAGGGGCCTCTCGCCGCGAGCGACGACGTGCTGCTGGTCCCCGCGGGCAAGGCCCTGCCCGCCGGCTTCGACCGCAAGACGGGGCGTTTCCTCTACTACAACAACATGGGCGTGCTCAACCAGCGAGGCGGAAGCTGGGTCGTCGTCGACGGCACGCGCTTTCACACCATGCCGATGGTCGGCTCCTATTCGCTCGAGACGGGCCAGCGCGCCGGCGGCTACGGCCTGGGCACGCTCCCGCCCCCCGGGGCCCGCGTGCCCAACACGCTCTACTTCGCCTACGAGAAGCCGGGCGTCGCCGCGATCGTCCACGGCGGGAAGGCGATCCTGCGGCGAGCGTTCGACTTGATCCAGGCGGGGAGCGTGCTGATCGAAGGGCAGGAGAACGCCGTGGTCGCGCTCGACGCCAAGACACGGGCCGAGCTCTGGCGGGTGAGCGTCGAGGGCGAGGCCCGCGCGCTCGCGGTGGCCGACGGCCGGCTCTACGTCTGCACCAGCCTCGGGCATCTCTACTGCTTCGCCGCGGGAATGCCGGGATCGCCCGGAGTCCCTGCGACCCCAAGCGGACTCCCGGCCGACAAACCCGAGCCGACCCTTTTCCCACCCGGCAAGCGTCTCGCCGGAGTCCTCGCCTCCCTCAAGCAGGCCGGCATCGACCGCGGCTACGCGCTTGTGCTCGGCGACGACGGCAGCCTCTCCCAGGGCCTCGCCCACCACACCGGGCTACACATCATCACCCCGATGACCAACCCCGACGAGGCCGAGGCAGTGCGGAACGGAGTGCTGGTGAACACCTCGTTTTACGGCTCGCGCATCCACGTCCAGCACATCGAGCACGCCGACGCGCTGCCCTACGGCGACTATTTCGCCAACACCGTCATCCTTGCCGGCCCGGTGAAAGGGCTCAACGCCAAGGAGCTTTACCGCGTCCTCCACCCCTGCGGCGGCCTGCTGTTCTTCCCGGGCCTGCCCGCCGAGGAGGCGAAGGCGTTGGCCGCCGCCTCGGGCGCGGAGCCTGGCGAGGATCAAGCCGACGGCCCGCCGCGCGTCCTGCGCGGCCGCCTCCCCGGCGCCCTCGACTGGGACTCGCCCTACATCACCGACCAACGCGTCAAGTGGCCCATGCGCCTCCTCTGGTTCGGCGGGCCCGGCCCATCCCTCGTGCTCGACCGCAAGGAGGGCAACGTCATCGGCCCCGTCGCCTTCGGTCGCTACTTCGTGCAGAGCGAGGCGGCTGTCTCCGCCGTCGACGCCTACAACGGCACGATCCTCTGGACGCGCCCCATCCCCCGGCGATACACCGTCCTCCGCCTCGCCGACGCGACCCACACCGCCACCGACGGCTCCGCGCAGAACGGCGTCTACCTCCAGGCCGATGCCGAGGCGGTCTACATCACCGCCGCGGGCTTCTTCCCCGAAAAGGGGCGGGCGGCCTTCCAACTCGACGCCCGCACCGGCGAGCAGCGCAAGTTCTTCGGCCCCTACATCCCGCCCCCGGTCGTCCGCCTCGCATCCCCACAGACCTTGAAGCTGGACATCGACGCGGCCCGCGGGGGTGTCGCGACCCTGATGCAGGAGCCGGACGCGCTCCGCATCGACTTGGTCACGCGCGACGCCCGCGTCGTCCCGCTCGACCGCTGGGACCTCTTCTTCGATTGCCGCCCCGAGTCGGCCCGCTACGGGCTCTACGGCCGCGGCACGTTCGAACTGCAGATCCAGCCCTCCGACGGCAAGAGGCCGGCCGTCTGCAACCACGCGGTGGGCGAGGCCTTCCCGCGCGTCGAGTTGACGGGCAAGCACACGGCCGCCGGCACGACCACGACGCTGCGCATCCCCTGGCGCGAGGTCGAGGCGCTCGCCGGCACGAAGACCACGTCGCTGGGCTTCGCGCTGCGCCTCAACGCCCACGACGGCGGGGCGAAGGAGAACGTCGTGCGGCAGTACCTCTTCTGCGACGTCGGGGCCGAGGGGATCAACAACGGCTGGGCCAACGTCGTGCTGGGCGATGCGCCCGAGCCGGGCAAGCCCGCGGTGGTCGCCGGGGCGTTCGAGCAGCGCACGGGGATCAAGCCGCGGGCCCGCGTCGACGCCCCGCTCGCCGGCGCGCCGATGTTCCTGCCCCGCAAGCATCCGCTCACGGATGAGCCGGGCGTGAGGCTCTACCAAAAGTCGGGCGTCTGCGGCGGGACGGCCTTCTCCGACCAGACCGCCTTCACCCGTTCCACCGCGCTGGGCATCTACGACTTCGCCGACGACAGCGGCATGCGCGTCTTCGACGGCGTGAAGCCCAGTTGCACCGGCAGCACCACCGCCGCGCTGGGCCTGCTCCTCTCCTCCGAGGGGCGGGGCGGCTGCGAGTGCACCACGAACTTCCAGACCAGCCTCGCGATGGCGCCTACCACACAGCGCTCCAACGAGGACTGGGCGCTCTTCTTCGACCTCACGCCCGACGCGCCGATCCGCCGGGCCTCCCTCAACCTGGGCGCCCCCGGCGACCGCCGGGCCGAGGACGGCACGCTCTGGCTGGGCTTCCCGCGCGTGCTGGCGGGGCACGGCATCCCCACGGCCCCGCGCAATGTCCGGGGCGTGGGCTACCGCCAGCGGGCTCCGGGCGTTCTGCAGGTCCCGCTCGAGGTCGAGTACTACGAGGGTGGCGGGCCGTTCCGGATCAACGCCGACCGCACCGCGATCGACGGGACCGACAAGCCGTGGCTTTACTCCTCGACGCTGCGCGGACTCAAGTCGGCCACGCTCAAGCTCGACGCCCGCGCGGCTCTCATCTCGCAGCCCCTGGCCACGCCGCCGACGATCGACGGGAAACTCGCCCGCGACGCCAACGCGGAAGAATGGCCCGGGCCGCCGCAGACCTGGTTCCGCGCGATGGGCGCTCTCGTGCACCTCCGCCACGACAACACGAACCTCTACATCGCGACGCACCGCGAGGCCGTGGTCGATGAGAAGGGCACGTTCCTGCCCTGGACGAAGACGGCCACCGGCGAGGACGCCCGCGTCGACCTCGATTGCTCGCTCGAAGTTTTCCTGAGCGACGCCGCTCGGCAGCGCGTCGTCCATCTGGGCGTCTCGGCCTCGGGCGCGCGGTTCGACGCCCTCGCGAAAGGCAACGATGCCGAGGATGTGAAATGGAACGGCGTCTGGACCTCGGGTGTGGTCGCCGACGACAAGGGCTTCACCATCGAGATGGCGATCCCGTGGTCGACGCTCGCCGAGGCGGGGATCGACAAGGCGTCGCTGGGCTTCAACGCCCAGATGAACGGCCACGAGCGCAGTAGCGATACCCTCACCATGCTCGGCTACCGCGGCCGGAACCATTGCGACCGCTTCATCCCCGTGGGCCTGGGCGGCGAGCCCGCGAGCCCGACGCGTACGTTCACGGTCCGCCTGCACTGGGCCGAGCTTGAGGAGATCAAGCCCGGCCAGCGTGTGTTCGACGTGAAACTGCAGGGGGAGACGGTGCTCAAGGATTTCGACGTGGTGAAGGAGGCCGGCTCGCCGCGCAAGGCGGTGACGAGGGAGTTCAAGCACGTGCAGGCGCGGGAGGCGTTGAAGGTGGAGTTGTTTCCGGGGGCGGGGGTTCCGGGGGCGGGGGGAGGCGGAGCCGGAGCGGCCGCGCCGCCGATCCTCGGCGGGATCGAGGTGGTGGAGGAGGATCCGCCGGCGGCGGATGGGAAGCCAAGCCACTGACCGGTGCGGCAACAACACAGGCGCAAGCGAACCCGAAGAAGACCGCCTGGAGGCGGAACTCAAAGCCGGGTGGTCTTTGGTTCGGAGTTCCGCCTTTAGGCGGTCTTCGCATTGTTCCGACCAACGCGCCCCATGACGCCTTCGGACAACCCTGCGCCCCAAGCCCACGGATCGCGACGGTACGCCGGAGCGTTCCGTGGGGTTTCCGGGGTTTCCGGGGGTTCCAGACGTCTTTGACGGCCATGAAAACCCTTGTTTGAAATGGTGCGGGCATCGTGAGCTGTGCGCCCAACCCCACCGAACCCGACGGCGTACCGTCGGGATCAGTGGGCTTGATTCAGTTGTTCAGGGGATTCATGTGCCGCCCGGAATTTCCGCCTTGCCTCTCCGCTCGTCTGACCCCAAATCCGATCCTCGGTAGACTACCGCCATCACCCGCACGGAGTTGTGCGGGCATGACTTGGATCGCCGTCCGCCCGCCTCCGCGGCGACGGCCCGGTCCGACAGCGCAAGGGATGGCGCATGGGCAGTTCCACCACCAATCGATCGCTTTCCGAACCCCTCGCGAAATGGTTCAGCTCCGCCGTGCGCGGGCGCGGCCTGCGGTACTTCCAGCAAGGCAGCGTGGGGAAGCTCAAGGGCGGCCCGACGAGCGTCGACACGTCAGTGCAGGGGAGCGAACTCTACCGCGTCGCCCTGCATTTCCGTCCCGCCAACGCGATGCTGAGCGTCCGCTGCGACTGCCCCTTCGGCGAGGAGTTCGCCGGCCCCTGCAAGCACGCCTGGGCGACGATCCTCAAGGCGGAGAAGGAGGGGCTTCTCTCGGCCGTGCTTGACGCCCGCCGCCCGCGGGTGCAGGTGGAGCATGGCGACCACGATGAGGCCATCGAGGACGAATTCGATGAGGAGCCGGATGTCCTCGACGCCGCGCCGGGGCGTCCGGCGGATTCGAAGATCCAGGAGATGAGCAGGATTCTCAAGGATTTCGCGGGGCAGAAGGGTGGCAAGATCAACCCTAGCGCCAAGGAGCAGTTCCTGAAGCTGATGGAGGGCATCGGCTCGCTGTCCAAGCGACACCCCGCCCGGGCGGGCGGCGGGGAGGCCGCGTCTGCTCCCGCGCCGCCCAAGAAGCCCGACTGGGAGGTCGCGCTGGGCCGCATCAAGTCCGCCGTCGCACACGGGTCGCGCTCGCCCCGCGCCACGGATTGGGACCCCGCCCGGCGCGAGCTTTGGTACACGCTCGATTGGTCGCGGGCCCGGACCGAAGGCCGGTTCTGCTTCCAGATCACCCACCGCGAACGCAAGATCAACGGCGAGTGGGGCAAGCACAAGACGCAGGGCGTGCGGCTGGACGAGGTCGACCGGATGCCGCCCGGCCCGGACCGCGACGCGCTGGCGATGGTCTTCGGCAGCCGCCCCTCGCAATACAGCTATGCGTCGAGCTACTACTACGACTCGGTCGCCACCCAGTTCACGCTCGAGCCCGCGCTCGAGCCCTTGGTGCTGCCCCTGCTCTGCCGCACGGGGCGCTGCGTCCTGCAGCCCATCGACCAGGGCGAGCCCACGCCGCTGCGCTGGGACGACTCGCAGCCCGCGCGATTCTCGCTGACGATCGAGCGCGTCGACGGGCGCATGGAGGGACGCGGCTCCTACACGCCCCAGCCTCGCATCTGGCGCGGCGGGTCGGAGGTGCCCCTCGCCGGCACGCTGATGATCTCCCCGGGCGGGACGCTCCTGAACCAGGACGTGCTGATGCCGATCCAGCACGTCGAGGCCGCCTTGCGCTGGATCCCCGTGCTGGTGGACCAGAAGAAGGTGCGCCTGCCCGCCGACCAGGCCGACCGCTGGCTGGGCGAGGTGCTGGAGATGGTGGACCACAAGGTGCTCGAGCTTCCCGAGGACCTGCGCGTCGAGCGGGTCGAGGCCAAGCCCCGTCTGCGGCTCCGGCTGCGGTCAAGGAAGGAGCAGTCGTACTCGGCCGCGAAGAAGCTCGGCGGCGACCTGTCGTTCGACTATGAGGGGCAAGTGATCGCGGAGAACGAGACCCGCCGTGGCGTCTATGTCCCACAGGGCCGGCGATATGTCGGCCGCTCCGACGGCGAGGAACGGGCCGCGGCCGACCGTCTGGTGTCGCTGGGTTTCCGGCCCGACAAATACGCCGCGGAAGGCGGCTACGAGCTGCCCGTGTCGAGGATGTCGGCCGCCGTCCGCGCGCTCACCGCCGAGGGCTGGCACGTCGAGGCCGACGGCAAGCTCCACCGCACCGCGGGCGAGATCAACGTCCAGGTCGCCTCCGGCATCGACTGGTTCGAGCTGCGCGGGCAGGCCACCTTCGGCGACCAGGTCGTCGACCTCCCCACGCTGCTTCAGGCGATCAAGAGGGGCGACGGCACCGTCGTCCTCGGCGACGGCACGCTGGGCATGCTGCCCGACGAGTGGCTGACCCGCTTCGGCGCGCTGGGCGACCTGGGCAAGAGCGACGGAGACCACGTCAAGTTCGGGCGCACGCAGGTCGGCCTGCTTGACGCGCTGCTCGCGGCCCAGCCCCAGGTGAGCGTCGACGAGGCCTTCGCCAAGGCGCGCGAGGAGCTGCGCGCCTTCGAGGGCATCGCCCCCGCCGAGCCGCCGCCGAGCTTCGTCGGCTCGCTCCGCACCTATCAGGCCGAGGGGCTCGGCTGGCTCCACTTCCTGCGCCGCTTCCACTTCGGCGGCTGCCTCGCCGACGACATGGGCCTGGGCAAGACCGTGCAGGTGCTGGCCCTGCTCGAGTCGCGCCGGCTCCTGCGCAACCAGGCGTCGGCCGAGGGCAAGCCCCGCCCCGGGCCGAGCCTGGTCGTCGTCCCGCGCTCGCTGATCTTCAACTGGAAGCAGGAGGCCGCGAAGTTCGCCCCCGAGCTCCGCGTGCTCGACCACACCGGCGCCGACCGCACCCGCGCCGTCGACCACTTCGACGAATGCGACCTGGTGCTGACCACCTACGGCACGCTCCGCCGCGACGCCGCCTTCTTCAAGGACGCGAGCTTCGACTACGTCATCCTCGACGAGGCCCAGGCGATCAAGAACGCCGCCACCGGCTCCGCCAAGGCCGTCCGCCTCCTCCGCGGGGAGCATCGCCTGGTCATGTCGGGCACGCCCATCGAGAACCACCTGGGCGATCTCTGGTCGCTCTACGACTTCCTCAACCCCGGCATGCTCGGGGCCCGCAACACGCTGGGCATGGCCGCGGGCAAGGCGGCCGAGCCCGAGTCGCGCGTCATGCTCGCCCAGGCGCTGCGCCCCTTCATCCTCCGCCGGACCAAGCAGCAGGTCGCCAAGGACCTCCCGCAAAAGACCGAGCAGTCGATCCACTGCGACCTGCCCGCCGAGCAACGCGCGCTCTACAACGAGCTGCGGGAGCACTACCGGCAATCGCTGCTGGGGCGCATCGAAACGGAGGGGCTCGCCAAGTCGAAGATCCACGTCCTCGAGGCGCTGCTGCGGCTGCGCCAGGCAGCCTGCCACCCGGGCCTGATCGACAAGGCCCGCGCCGGCGAGCGCTCCGCCAAGCTCGATTTTCTCGTCCCGCGCATCCTGGAGGTCGCGCAGGAGGGGCACAAGGCGATCGTCTTCTCCCAGTTCACCACGTTCCTGGGACTCCTCAAGAAGCGCCTCGCGGCCGAGCCCGGCTCGCCGCAGTTCGAGTACCTCGACGGCAAGACCGCCGACCGCCAAGCCCGCGTCGAGAATTTCCAGAACAACCCCGAGTGCAAGATCTTCCTCATCAGCTTGAAGGCGGGCGGCTTCGGCCTGAACCTCACCGCCGCGGAGTACGTCTTCCTCCTCGACCCGTGGTGGAACCCGGCCGTCGAGGCGCAGGCGATCGACCGCGCCCACCGCATCGGGCAGGACAAGCCGGTCTTCGCCTACCGGCTGATCGCGCGCGACACGGTCGAGGAGAAGATCGTCGAGTTGCAGGACTCCAAGCGGGCCTTGGCCGACGCGATCATCTCCGCCGACAACAGCCTCATCCGCTCGCTGACCCGAGATGACTTGGAGATGCTGCTCTCCTGACCGCGCGGAGCGCGGAATTCGCGCTTCCGCCGAGGCGACGGCCCGACTTTTTGAGGGCGGCGGGCCCGGAGAAGGCACGCGGCGAGGGGGGGGAGCGGCGCAGGCGCGGGGCGGAAGGCGGGGGGGAGCGGGGCGTTTTACGACGCGCAAAAAATGGGCGGCAGGCTGTTTTCAGCCGCATAAACACCGGGCGGCGGTAGGGGAGCGGCACCATTTCGTGGCGACGTCAGCGCGGCCCGGGAAATTATTTTGAGGCGGATGTAACCATCGCCCGGCGATCGATTTCGCGCGTGCGATGCCCGTTTTGTCCGGATTTGGCCGGACACTTGTGCGGGTATTACAGGGGTGCTGCGCTTATTTCGTTTCGGCCTTCGGCGCGGTGTTTGGAACGGTGTTCGGCGCGTTGTTTGGCGTCGCTTCGGGGGCCGTCGGCCACTGGTAGCCGAGGCTGTCGTGGATCGTCGCCCGCGGAGTGTGGGTGGTGTAGAGCCCGGTGTGCCAGCCGCCGTTGCGGTAGACCATGAAGTCGCCCGCGTCGAGGTAGACGCGCACCGCGCCCGGGAAGTTGTAGGCCGCCTCGAGATACGCGGCCTCGAGCTCGGCGTGCGTGCCCTGCATCGCGTCGAACGGGCTCTTCTCCGTGACGTAGCAGAATTCCTGCTTTTCCCCGGGCAAATCGTGCATCCGCGCGTGCGAGCCCGGCACGTACCACAGGCACGGGTCGGGGTAGATCGCGCAGTTCACCTGGTTCAGCGTCGTGGTCCTGTGCCATCGCTCGGCCACGATCTTCATCCGCTCGGGCGTCTTCTGCTGCGCGAGCGGGACGTCGCTCACCAAGTCGCGGTGCCACCCGTGGTGCCGCGGCCTCTCCGTCGGCTCGACGAGGATGCCCAGCACGGTGGGGGTGGTGTGCGTGACGGTCACGCCGCTGCAGGCCGGGCCGATCAATCTCTGGATCGCGTCGCGCAGGATCGGCAGATCGGTGTAGTCCTGGAACGGCTTGTAGTTGATCCGC
>JAPLMQ010000073.1 GCA_026386955.1 Planctomycetota bacterium | reverse complement strand
GCCGCCGCGGCGCGAGCGGCGGGCCGGGGCGGGCGGAACCTTGGCGTGGATCTGCGCAGTGGGTAGCGCCGTGGACAGCGCCATGGCCTGCGTGGAAAGCTCGACCGGAGTCGTCGACGGCGTGCTTGCGGAGGATTGGGTCACGGCGGGGCTCCGGGGTCGGGTTCCGGGGGGCGGCCGCGCCTTCAAGGCGACATCACCCCGGCGACGCGATCGCCGCCGGGACACTCGGCCGGTAGCCGTAACTATCGGCTAACAGCGGCCTTGGACAGCAAAGGTCGATGGCCTCGCGCCATGAACCGAAGTGCCGATCAATACTCCGTCACCGGCAGGCCCTTCATCCCCGCCGACTCCTTGCCGCTGACCATCTTCCCCGCGCCCGACGCCCCCAGGGCCGCGATGATCGCGTCCAAATCGTCTGGCACGGGAATGGGCTGGCACGAGAGCTTGCCGTGCGGCTCGCTGCGCGGGGCCTTGTCCTGCACTTCCTTCACGTCGATGCCGGTGTGGTACTTCACCGTCGCGTCGGGGTCCTTGAGCACGTGCCCGGTGAGGATGCAGACGACGCGCTCGTCGCGCCCGATGACGCCCTGCTCGACCAGCAGGTGCGCACCGGCGACGCTCGCCGCCGAGGCCGGCTCGCAGCCGAAGCCGTACCGCCCCACCATCGCCTTGTGCTCGAGGATCGTCTCGTCGTCGACCTGGCGGACCACGCCGTTCATCACGTCGAGCGCGCGGAGGGCCTTGGGCAGGTTGACCGGGCGGCCGATCTCGATCGCGCTGGCGATCGTGTGGGCGTGGCCGTCGCTGTTGTCCATCGTGCGGTAGAAGTCGCCGACCTTCTTGGCGTCGTAGCGCCCGCCGTTCCAGCGCAGCCCCTGGCGGTCGTAGAGCTCGTAGAGCGTGTTCGCCCCCGCGGCGTTGATCACCGCGAGGCGCGGGATCTTGTTGACCAGCCCCAGAGCCTTCAATTCAGAGAAGGCCTTGCCGAAGGCGGAGCAGTTCCCCAGGTTCCCGCCCGGGACGACGATCCAGTCCGGCACCTCCCACTCCATCGCCTCGAGGATGCGGTACATGATGCTCTTCTGCCCCTCGAGGCGGAAGGGGTTCACGCTGTTCATCAGGTAGATGCCCAGCTCGGGCCGGTCGACGGCGATCTGCCGGACGCGCCGGAGGCAGGCGTCGAAGTCGCCCTGCACCTGCAGCGTACGGGCCCCGTAGTCGAGGGCCTGCGAGAGCTTGCCGTAGGCGATCTTGCCCGAGCCGATGAAGACGATGCCGAGCATCCCGCTCAGGCTGGCGAACATCGCGAGGCTGGCGGAGGTGTTGCCCGTCGACGCGCAGGCGACCCGGCGAGCCCCGACCATCTTCGCGTGGGTGAACGCGGCGGTCATCCCGTTGTCCTTGAACGAGCCCGAAGGGTTGAGCCCTTCATATTGAAGGAAGAGCCGCCCGGGCTTGAGCCCGATGTGCGACGCCAGCAGGCGGGCGTCCTGCAGGTTGGTGCGCCCCTCGCCGACGGTGACGATGTCCTCGGGCTTGCGGAAGAAGCTCATGAACTCGCGGAACCGCCAGACGCCGGAGAAGTCG
Source organism: Planctomycetota bacterium (assembly GCA_026386955.1). GTDB lineage: Bacteria > Planctomycetota > Phycisphaerae > Phycisphaerales > Phycisphaeraceae > JAPLMQ01. Next base: position 5,649 of record JAPLMQ010000073.1, on the reverse strand, counting down.
AGCGAGCCCTCGCCGGCCTCGCCCTTGGTCATCCAGCGCCTCTCGAAGCGCGAGAACGACTTGGGCACCTCGATCTTGTCCCAGTTGTATTCGACGTCGAGCAACGACTGCTGGCCGGCCTTCCCGCACTTGGGGCAGGAGACGATCACCTGCTCGATGGGGTAGGTGGCGGCGCAGTCGGGGTTGATGCAGCGTTGAAAGGCCAGTTCCATGTCGGATTTCCGCGGGGATTCGGGGCCCTCGATTCTACAGCGGGCGGGGGCGCTCGGGTGATATCGGACGACGACAATCGCGGCATTGGCCCCGCGGGGGGTTTTCGCCAACAATCTGGGGCAGGCTTCACCGGACCCCCGGATTCCCGCCATGACCACCCCCCTCGCCCACCCCAGCCCCGGCCTCCCCGCCCGCGTCGCCCTGCTCGCCCGCGACATCAAGCTCAGCCACAGCGTCTTCGCCCTGCCCTTCGCGCTCCTCTCGGCCTTCCTCGCGGCCGCAAGGCGCGGCGACCGCCACCCCGACGGCGCGACGCTCGGGCTGATCGTGCTCTGCATGGTCCTCGCCCGCACGATGGCGATGGCGGTCAACCGCTGGGCCGACGCCGGGCTCGACGCCGCCAACCCGCGCACCGCCCGCCGCGCGATCCCCAGCGGGCAGCTCGCCCCTTCCTTCGTGCTCACGGCCGCGCTCGCCTGCGCCGCGGGCTTCATCCTCGCCTGCGCCGGCTTCTGGCTGCTCTCGGGCAACCTCTGGCCGCTGCTCCTCTCGCCCTTGGTCCTCGGCTGGCTGGCGCTCTACAGCTTCACCAAGCGCTTCACCTGGCTCTGCCACATCGTCCTGGGCATCGCCCTCGCGCTCAGCCCGCTCGCCGCGGCGATCGCCGTGAACCCGCCCTTCCTCGCCCGCCCCGAGCCGTGGCTGCTCTTCGCGATGGTCGCCTGCTGGGTCGCGGGGTTTGACGTCCTCTATGCGTTGCAGGACATCGAGGTCGACCGCCGGATGGGGCTGCACTCGATGCCCTCGCGCCTCGGCGCGGAGAACGCACTCTGGATCAGCCGCGGGCTCCACCTCGCCAGCTTCGCCGCCCTCTTCGCGCTGAGTCATTTTAGCCCGCACCTCGGCCTGGGCTTCCGTCTCGGCGTCGGCGGCGTCGCAGGGCTGCTCATCCTCGAGCACGTCCTAGTCTGGCGGTCCAGCACCCACCACATCCACATGGCCTTCTTCACCATCAACGGCGTGATCAGCCTGCTCCTGGGCGGGCTGGGGTTCATCGACATCCTGATGCGGTGAGCAAGTCTGGCCACTGCCTCACCGACCGATCCCAGCGAGCTGTGCGAGCTTGCCATCGCACTCACGCAGCCTTCAGGCAAGACAGAGTCCAATTGGTCCTCGTGACCACGCCACATTGACGCCAACGCTCTTCGCCCCAACGGGGCGAGATCCTTTAGCCCAGGGTGAAACCCTGGGTGTGGGGCAATGGAATGATCCGAGCCCTGTAAGGGCGAAACATGGCGGTCCAGTCGCGCCCTTGCAGGGCTTACCAAAACAAGACGCTCCGATTCCCAGGGCGTTGCCCTGGGCTAAAACATTTCGCCCCGTTGGGGCTCAAGAAATGGCCAATCGGTCTATAAGCCTCAACAAACCAGCCTCGTGGAAGCGCAAATCGCCCGCAAAACTAGCTCATTCTGCATCAGGCAAACCCTGAATCTCCCTCACACGAACGACGCACCGCGACATCGCCGCCTATCGTTCGCCAGAGAACGATCACCGATCCGCATCGCACGAGCATCCGCCGGGCGTCCGGGCGTTCGGGGGACCGTCCTCAGGAGGGCCACACCATGTCAATCCCATCCCCCGCGCGTCGACGGCTGCGCTGGCTTCGCCGCTTGATCGCCAACCTCTCGCATTCCGCACCGCCACGCCGCTCGCCCGCCCCCGCCCGCCACTTCTCCGGCCTCGAACCCCTCGAGCCTCGCCTCACCTTCGTCGCCGACTTCGCCTGGGTCGTCCCGCTCGCCTCCAATTCCGCCACCGACGTCCACGCCGTCGCCCACGACAACGCCAACAACACCTACATCGCCGGCGAGTTCACCGGCACCGTCGACTTCGGCCAAGGTGTCCAACGCACCAGCAGCGGCGGCACCGACGCTTTCGTCGCCGAGTACAACCCCGCCGGCCGGCTGGTCTTCGCCGCCTCCTTCGGCGGCGGCTCGGACGACCGCGCCAACGCCATCGCCGTCGACGCCGCGGGCAACATCGTCGTCGCCGGCGACTTCCAGCTCTCCATGGGCTTCACCAACCTCCCCACCCTCTTCAGCAACGGCTCGACCGACGCCTTCGTCGTCGCCATCGCCAACTCCCCCACCACCACGACCATCACCTCCGCCGTCTCCTTCGGCGGCGCGGGCGACGACTCCGCCCAAGGCATCGCCTTCAACGGCAGCGCCGTCTTCGTCACCGGCTCCTTCCTGGGCAACGTCGACTTCGACCCCAGCTCTGCCCAGAGCGTCACCGCCTCCAACGGCAACTTCGACGGCTACGTCTGGGCGAGCCAGCTCAGCGGCGACTCCTTGGTCTTCAACTGGGCCCGCGACGTGGGCGGGCGCAGCACCGACCAGGCCGTGGTCAACGCCGCGGCCGTCGGCGCCACCGGCCTCTTCGTCGCCGGCTCCTACAACGGCATCACCTCCGTCCACGGCAGCGGCAGCTCCGTGGTGATCCTCGGCGCCGCCGGCCTGCGCGACGCCTTCATCGCCCACTACGACCTCCAGGGCAATCTCCTCTGGGCCCGCGGCGTGGGCGGCACCGACGACGACCGCGGCGAGGCCCTCGTCCTCGACCGCACCGGCGCCAACGTCTTCCTCGCCGGCGAATTCCAGACCTTCGCCGTCTTCAACGAAGTCAACGCCACCCAGGTGACGCTCACCGGCCAGGGCGGCGACGACGTCTTCGTCACCAGCCTCACCGCCAACGGCGTCTTCAATTGGGTCCGCGGCATCGGCGGCGGCGACGACGACACCGTTGGCGGCCTGGGCATCATCCCCACCGGCGAGATCTTCATCGCCGGCTCGTTCGAGAACGCCATCAACCTCGACCCCGCCAAGGCCGCCCCCGCCTTCACCGCGGCCGGGCAGTCCCCCGCCTTCCTCGACAAGCTCAGCGCCTCGGGCGATTTCCTCTTCGGCGCGATCACCCAGGGCGCCGGCGCCGTCGTGCCCGAGGCCCTCGCGCTCAACGCCTATGGCGACATCGCCATCGTCGGCCGCTTCAATGGCGACATCGACTTCAACCCCGACACGCCCGTCTCGGTCCTGAGCAGCGGCGGCATCGACCGCGGCTTCCTCCTGAGCATCTCGGCCCCGCCCGCCTTCTACAACGAGGCCCTCTACCTCGCGAGCAACCCCGACGTCGCCGCCAACGTCGGCGTCGGCAAGGCCTGGCGCTCCGGCCTCGAGCACTTCGAGACCTACGGCCAAGCCGAGGGGCGCCGGTTCAGCAACTTCTTCAGCAACGCCGACTACCTCGCCCTCAACCTCGACGTCGCCGCCAACGTCGGCCCCGGCAAGGCCTGGGCCTCGGGCTTCTCCCACTTCCTCACTTTCGGCCGGTTCGAGGGGCGAAACGTCACCCCGCTCTTCGACGAGCGGGCCTACCTCGCCCTCTACCCCGACGTGGCCGCCAACGTCGGGCCCGCCGGCAAGGCCTGGTACTCCGGCTACGAGCACTACATGGTGCGAGGGCTCATCGAGCACCGCGTCATCGTCCCGCTCTACAACGAGACCGTCTACCTCGCGAGCAATCCCGACGTCGCCGCGAACGTCGGCCCGGGGAAGGCCTGGGCCACCGGCTTCCAGCACTACCTCGCCTTCGGCATCCACGAGACACGCCGGACCAGTTCCGTCTACGTCGAGTCGATCTACCTGGCCGACAACCCGGACGTCGCCGCGAACGTCGGCCCGAACAAGACCTGGGCGGTCGGGCTGGCGCACTACCTGCTATACGGGCGCTACGAAGGCCGCACCGCGACGTGATCACGCGGAACCCACGCGCGGCTTTTCCACGTCGCCTTTCCACATGGCTTTTCCAGGCGGCTTTTCCACGCGCGTCGGGCCGCGCTATCCTGTAGGCGTCCGCCCACCCCCTCGATCCAGGAGTTCCGCATGATCCGCGCCTACGCCTCCACCGGTCCCAAGCAGCCCCTCAAGCCCTTCGAGTACGAGCCCGGCCCGCTCGGCCCATACGACGTCGAGATCAAGACCGAATACTGCGGCATCTGCCACAGCGACATGAGCATGCTCAACAACGAATGGGGCATGTCCGCCTACCCACTCGTGCCGGGCCATGAGATCGTCGGCACCATCGCCACCAAGGGCGAGCACGTGCACCACCTCAAGCTCGGCCAGCGCGTCGGTGCCGGCTGGTACGCCTCCACCTGCCTGACCTGCGAGTGGTGCGTCGGCGGCGACCAGAACCTCTGCCCCACCGGCGTGGGCATGATCGTCGGCCACCACGGCGGATTCGCCGACCGCGTGCGGGCCCAATCCACCTGGGTCCTCCCGCTCCCCGAGGGGCTCGACCCCGCGAAGGCCGGCCCGCTCTTCTGCGGCGGCATCACCGTCTTCAACCCGCTCGTGCAGTTCGACATCAAGCCCACCGCCCGCGTCGGCGTCATCGGCATCGGCGGGCTTGGGCACATGGCCCTGCAGTTCGCCTCCGCCTGGGGCTGCGACGTCACCGCCTTCTCCACCTCGCCCGACAAGGAGCCCGAGGCCCGCTCGTTCGGCGCGGCCCATTTCGTCAACTCGCGCGACCCCGCGGCCCTCAAGAAGCTCGCCGGCTCGTTCGACATGATCCTCTCGGCCATCGCCTCCGACCTCGATTGGTCGGTCTACTTGAACGCCCTGCGCCCCAAGGGGCGGCTGCACTTCGTGGGCGTCGCGCCCACGCCGGTCTCGACGCACGTCTTCCCCCTGATCGGCGGGCAGAAGTCGATCTCCGGCAGCCCGCTGGGCAGCCCGACCACCACGGCCCGGATGCTCGACTTCGCCGCCCGCCACAAGCTCGCCCCGCTGACCGAGGAGTTCCCGCTGGCGAAGGTGAACGACGCGATGGAGCGGCTGGCCTCGGGCAAGGCGCGGTACCGCATCGTGCTCAAGGCGTGAGTCCGCGGGGCAATTGGCTCGTAGTTCCGCCTTTAGGCGGTCTTCGCCTTGTTTCCGCAGACCTCGGCAACAAAACGAAACGCGGGTGCCAAGCGCGGACTAACCTCCGTCGCTAGCGCGTCCGGCTAACAAAATCCCCCTACTTCCCCGGCTGGGTCGCCGCAGCCCGCTTCAATCCTATTGTCATTGCCGAGGAATGTTGATCGATGGCGGCCTTCTTCGATTCGTAGCCATCGGCGCCCACCACCAAGATGCCGCCTCGGCCAGCCAACCGAACCACACCCGAAGCATCGGCGACGCGAGATTCCTTGGCGACCACCTCTCCGACGATGAAGTATGGGCGTCGCAAATCCATCCGATCGACCTTCGCACCGGCAATCGGGACCCGCGTTGCCGCATCGATGACATGAACGTCCAACGGACGAGCACAGCCCCCTGCGATGAGAACACATGAGGCGGCCAACAGCCCAAACTTTTTCATGTATCCCAT
>JAPLMQ010000127.1 GCA_026386955.1 Planctomycetota bacterium | reverse complement strand
AGCTGGGGATGAGGCCGCCGAAGAAGGCGGAGCCGGCGGGGGGGGTTTCAGGGGCGAAGCCGGCGGCGTCGCAGCCGGCGGAGGATGAGTGAATCACCACCTCACGCACACAAGCCCACTGATCCCGACGGTACGCCGTCGGGTTCGGTGGGGTTGGGCGTCCAAGTCACCGTGCCCGCACCGTTTCAAACAAGGATTTCCTGACCGTCTACTACCTCCGAAACCCCCGGAAACCCCACGGAACGCGACGGCGTACCGTCGCGATCCGTGGGCTTGGCCTCACTTCACGACAACCGCCGTCTTCACCGGCCCATTCGACTTGACAGGCACCGCGATCTCCCGGCTCCGCGCGCCGACGTTCAGCTTCACGTGCACCACGTCGGCGTCGCCTTCGGAAAGCTCCACCGTCGCCGCCGGCGCGGGCCCCTTCGCGCACGAGATGAACCAGGCGAAGGTCGCCGTCTTCTCGATGCGCCCCAGGCAGACGGCCGTGGGCGACTTCTGCACGTCGTTGTAGCGCTCGCTGTACCAGCCCTGCAAAGGCTTCTCCTGCCCGGCGACAATCTGCGTCGTCCACTTCACCGGGCCCGCGGGCGTGATGCGCAGGTTGCCCTTGTCGGCGTCGCCCGTGGCGATCGAGCCGTCCTTCTCGACCGACACCATGCATTGCGGGTGGAAATGCCAGAGCGCGCTGACGTCGCGAGGCCGATCGGTCTCCACGCGGTCGACCACCAGCCACCCCTGCCCGCGCAGGTAGAGCAGCGCCCGCGTGTGGGCCGCCTTGCCGGGGATCTTGCGGAACGCGGCGTGGGTCCCGCGGGCGAAATCCCACGCGGGCGTGATCGCGTAGTCCGTCTCATCCAATGGCTTCTTCGCCTCGAGCGGCCCCTCGTTCTGCCCGGCCCCGTCGATCAGCAGCACGTTGTGGGCCTGCGAGCGCAGCGCGTACCAGTAGCGGAATTTGTCGCCGACCGCGCCGGAGTAGGAGAACCGACCGGTGTCGACCAGCAGGTCGCGCCCGAAGGCGTGGACCGAGAGGTGGAGCATGTCGTCGTGCTGGTGGCCGGCGCCCCACGGGCCGACGTCGAAGAAGCTCCACTGCGCGTCGGCATCCCAGCCATTGCGGCTGATCAACTGCCCCGCCCAGGGGAACATGGCCGACGGCTCGCCTTGGGGGCGCTGCCCCTCCGCCCCGCCGCTGGCGATGTACGTCCAGTCGGGCCGGTGGAACTGCTCGGCCGCCTTGCGGATGGTCGCGCGGTGGTCGATGTGGTCCGAATCGTTGTTGAGCGGGTTGAACCCGTTGGGCATCAACGAATAGGCGAGGTAGTTGTACATCCGCTCGAGCCCCTGCGCGTAGACGGGCGGGAGCGGCTCGTTGGCGTTGCGGCAGATCTCGGCCAACTGGTTGAAGTTGCTCAGCGCCACCCAGTGGTAATGGCTGGCCAGCTCCTTCTGCACGCCGTCCTCGTAGACCTGGTGCCCCAGCTCGGTGGTGAGCGTCCGCTTGGCGAAGTCCATCCACGCGGCCGATTGCTTGAACTCCGGCCAGCTCGCGGCGAGCGTGCCCAAGCCCGACATGGTCATGGTCGTCCAATTCCCGCCGCCGGGGTTCTTGCGCAGGAACTCCGCGTGCTCGGGCACGGCCATGAGCATCAGCACCCGCGTCGCGGGGCGCAGCCTGGGGTCGTCGCGCAGGCCGTGGAAGATGAACGGCCAGTTCTTCACGCGCAGGCCCGCCTCGAGCGGGCCCCAGATATAGCCCCCGCCGACATCGACCGACTCCACCGGGCACGGCCGGCTGGCGGTGAGCCAGTCGCGCAGGTCCTCGTCGAGCTTTTCGCCGAACGCGGCCTGCCCCGTCTGCACATAGCCCCAGTAGAGGATGGACATCATCGGGTGGCGGTTGAGGGCCCCGGCCCACTGTCCGTCGTAGGTCGGCCCGCAGTATTGCCAACTCAGCCCGCCGCGCTCGTTGCGCGGGACGCGGGCGGTCTGGTCGTAGAGCGAGAAGGTGTCGTCGAGCGCGAGGCGCTCCTCTTCCGTCGGCGGGCGCAGCGCCGGCTGGGTCGCGGCGGCCGCGTGCCGCCGCCACTGCGGGCAGGGCTCGACGTGGCTGTAGTACTCGAGCAACGCCTTGCACGCGGCGACGGAATCGTCCTTGCCCACGGCCACCTTCACGGCCTCGAGGCCCTTGCGACCGAGGTCGAGGGCCGCGAGCATCACCGCCACCTCGCGTGGATAGACCGCGCATACCTGCTCGACCGACTCCATCCCGCGCCACGCCGTCAGCCTCGGCTCCTCCTTCCGGCTGACGCGCAGCCGGCGGAACACGCCCTCGTTGTAGACGTAGAACGAGAGGTACGGCCCCGCCAGGCCGTCCTGCGCGTCCGGGCAGCGCAGCGTCTCCTCGCCGTCGATGAGCATGCGGACCTCGCCCGCCTCGCGCAGCAGTGCGACGCGGTGCCACTTGCCCTTCTCGATCAGCGGCCCCTTGGACTTCCGCTCGATCCGGTTGTGCATCATGAGCTTGTTGTAGGCGTTGCGGAACGTGCCGAAGCCCGCGAACCACGCCCCCGCGAGCGTGTCGTCGGCCTGGCCCATGAGCAGGCTCAGGTCGGCCGGCTCGTCGGACTTCGCCTCGTACTCGACCTTCATCGCCCCGCGCACGACGGGCTCGCGCAGCGTGAGCATGCCCTCGGCCTCGAGCCCGACCTTGCGCAGCCCCGCCTCCGACGCCTCCCATTTGCCCTTTTTCACGGTCCAGCCGGCCAGCGCGTCGGCGCGGGTCAGGTCGAGGTCGAGTACGACCTGCCAACCGTCGGCGTCGGCCGCGGGACGGGTCGCCGCAGGAACCGAGGCCGGGGGCGACTGGCCGTGGGCGTTCAGCGCGGCCAACAGCATGGTCACTTGAACGACCATCGCGACGATCAATCGACTCTGCATGAGTTCATGTCCTGCGGAAATTGCCGGAATGCCAGAAGTTTGAGGGAGGATCGGATTTCTCGGGTGCCACATGCCATCGTACCCGTGGCATGTGTCTTGAGAGGATTTGGACTCAACGTCAGACGGATACGCCGCAAACCCCTTGATTCGAAGCGTTATCGAGATGGCATACAACAATCACCTGCGCCATGCGAGCATTCGGTTGACCGGCACATGCCACGAGTACGATGGCATGTGGCACCCAGAAACGCATGCCCGTAGGCACATTCCTCCCTCACTCGACCCTGATCGTCCCCCGCTCGGAGCTGCCCTTGATCTCCACGTCCGTCTTGCCGTCCAGCCCCTCGGTCTTGCCGATCGTGACGTTGCGGCTGTTGACGATGAGAATCGCGGGACCCGCGCCTTGCGCGATCCGGTTGCCGCGGAGCTCCACGCCGTCGGCGGAGCCGATGTTGATCGCCGCGCCGGCGTTGTCCTCGAACACGTTGTTCAAGATCTTGAGCCGCTGATGCACGCCGGCGGGCCCCTGCTGGCCCTTGCCCATGTCGGCGAAGATGTCGAATGCCGCGGCGCGACGGGCCTCGCCGAAGTTGCAGCCGCGGAAAACACAGTCGCGCAGCACGACGTCGCGTGCCCCCAAGCTCTCCCACCAGGCGTCGGCGTCGGTGCAGATGTGGACGCCCGCGCCGGAGACGCCCTCGAACCGGCAGGCCTCGACCAGCACGTCGCGCGACTGCAGCAGGAACCCGCGGGCACGGTTGCCGTGGACGAAGCAGCGGCGGATGCGCACCTTGGGCGCGGCCGTCACGTTGGTGAGCACCGTGCCCTCGCCGATCCCCGACGGCAGCGCGTCGCGAAACTCCACGATCGTCCGCTTCTCCGCGGCGTCGTTGCGACTCTTGTCGACCACCAGTCGCCCGGCGGAGATCAGCGGCTCTTCGGCGCTGCTGGTCTCGAGGATGTCGCCTGGGGCGGGCGCGGGGTTCCAAAAGGTGCGGGCCTTGTCGTTGTAGGGGTTCATGCGGGCCCGCCAGACGGCGAGCGTGCGGTCGTCGAGCCGGGCCGAGGCCAGGCCGTACATCGCGTGGATGTTCACCGCGTCGTCGCCCATGCCGGCGAACTCGCAGTCCTCGATGGTGACGGTCCCGCGGCAGGTGTTGAAGTGCGTCGCGTCGGCGGTGGTCGACATCCACCCGCCCTCGCTGGGCACGATGCGCACGCGGCGAAGCGCCACGTCGGTGCAGCCGCCGGCATAGACGCCCATGCCCGGCGCGGCATGGATGGCGACGTCCTCCAAGAGCACGTCGCTGCAGCCGTTGAAGACAAAGGCGTTGTGGCCGTAGACCTGATGCCGCACGACCACGCTCCAGCCGACTTCGGGCAGCTTCGCGCCGGCCTTCAGGAAGACGCGCAGCTTGCCATCGGGCAGCGCGACCGCCGGCTGGGAGTCGCACTCGCCCTGCGTCTGGTAGAGGCCCCAGCCGTTGTCCGCGAGGCGGTGATGTTCGGGGTCGTAGGAGAGCGCCGCCTGGACGATCCGCCCGGAGACGGGCTTGCGCGGGATCATCGGCTCGAGGTCGAACGCGTTCTCCGCGGGGAGCACCGCCGCGACGCGCCCCGAGGTGTGGGGCAGCGGGTCCCAGTCGACGGCCAGGCGCTTGATCACGACGTGGCTGGATTGGTTGATCTGGAAGAGCCCGGCGATGTCGTGCCCGACGAGCGTGGCCCCTTGGCCGTCGAGCGTGAAGTGGTCGAGCTTCGCGCCGACGATGCTGGGCTTGTGCGTGCGTCCGTCGGGCAGGGCCTCGCCGCCCAGGCAGACGTATCGCCCGGGGGCGAGGAGCAGCGTGCCGCCGCCTTGCGCGGCGAGGTTCTTGAGGGCATCGAGGATCGCGGGGGCGTTGTCGCCGGGGACAGGCTCGAGGCGGATGACGCGGGCGGGCGCGGCGGCGGGCCGGCTCTGCGGCGCGTCGCCGGCCGCGGTCTCCTCCGCGCGGGTTGTCGCGCACGCGGCCAAGAGCAGCGCCGCCGCGTAGGCGACGGCGCGTGCGGCGAATCGGCGGCGTGCGATGGACATCAT
>JAPLMQ010000023.1 GCA_026386955.1 Planctomycetota bacterium | reverse complement strand
GACGAGAAGACCGGGCGGTTCAACCGCTCGACCAGCGGGTGGTGGCATTCGCCGCAGCCGTTCCGCGTGCTCGGCCCCGGGCGGCTGCGCACCGAGGGGAAGACGGGCGGCGCCTCCTGCCTGCTGGCCTTCGCCCGCCCGGAGACGATCCGGCGCATCGAGGTGGGCGACGACTTCACGCGCGAGGAGTCGGCGGGCGAGATCCACGGCGACCTGAGCTGGCATCACGCGCGGATCAACACCTGGCGCAAGCTTCCCTACGACGGCTCGCTGGGGTTCGCGGCTGTCCTCTTCCCCTTCCGCGGGCGACGCGCACCGGCGGTCGAGATCAACCCGGTGAAGATCGCCGGCGGGGAGCCGTTCCGCGTCGAGGCGCTGGAGGTCCGCACGCCCGCGGGGCGCGACCTGTTCGCGCTCAACCCCGAACGGCGCGCGGGCGTGAGTTTCCGCGGAAAACCCGTGACGCGGGTGCGGATCACGCTCGGTGGAAAACGCGGCGAGATCGTGGTGGAGTGAGATGGCACAAGCCCCGGGCGGGCGGGCTCACTGGGCCGGGAAGATGACTTTCCCGAGCTTCTCGATCCGCTCGACCTCGTCGGCGCGGACCGCGGCGACGGGGGCCTTGTTGCGGATGATCACCAGGAAGCCGCCGTTCTGCTCGGCGGTGTCGTCGCCGTGGAGCACCCGGCCGTCCTGCATGAAGACGGCGATCGGGAGATCCTCCTCACGCACCGTCTCCGCAGGCTTGGTCGCGGGCGTCTCGGCCACGGGGGGCTTGTCCTTGGGGCGGGTGGCGCCCGGGCGAACCACCGGCGGACGGACGGGCTTGGGCGGCGGAGTTGTGGGATGCGGAGCGGACGGAACGACCGCGGCCGGCGGCTTGACGACGGGAGCGGTGGGCGCGGCCGGCGCGACGGCGGTGGGCGGAACCGCGGGGGTCGGCGTTGGAGTGGGCGCTGGTGTGGGCGTGGCCGCCGTGGCTTTGGGAGTCGGAGCAGGCGGGAGTCGGGCATCGTCGCGGCCTTCGGCGGTTTCTCGGCCTGTCGACGGGCCTCGGCCGCGGCCTCGGCATCTTGCCTCGCTTGTTCCTCGGCCTCGCGGATGGCCGCCTGCTTCTCGCGCGCCTCGCGGCGCGTCGCCCGCAGGTCGAACGCCAGCCAGAACATCGCGCCCGAGAGGATCGCCACGAGCGCAAAGCTGGCCAGAGCGTAGAGCGGCCAACGCGAGCCGGCGAAGCTTGATCGCGATTCGACCACCAGATGGTCCACCGATTTCGCCGAGGACTTGGTCGCCGCCAACGACGCCCGCGCGAGCGGGCCCAGTTTCACGCCGGTCGCGGACTTCCCGCCCGCGCGATCGCCTGCGGTGCGCTTGGACTTGCCTCCGTTTCCGGAGCCGGATTTCGAGCCGTGGCGCGAGGAGGCCGACCGGCCGGTCGAACTGCCCGAGGCCGAGTTCTTGGTCGCGATGGTCCCGCTGGAGCCCGCCGTCGCGCCAGCGGAACCGGCGCGCACGGGCGAAGTCTCACCCGCAGGCACCGCGGCCATGCGCACGGTCGCCCCCGCCGCCGCGTCGCTTGCGCCGGCAGTGGCCGTCGTCGCGGGCGCCTCCTTGGGCGACGCCGTCGCCTCGCGCACCGCCCCGCAATGGGGGCAGCGGCCGCGCGCGGTCGGCGAGCCTTCCGCCAGCCGATAACGCTGCCCGCAACTTGAGCATTGAACCTCGACCATCACTGCCTCATGTCTACACGCAGCCGCGATATGCTCCGACCAGTCTCACCCCGTCGGGCTCCAACCCGAACCGTCAACGGCGACCCGGAATACGCACGGGCACGCCCAACCGTCCGCGGCCTCCCTGCCGCAGCATCAACCATCATAGCCCGCCCGTCTGACCTGGGCTCGGCTTTCTTCGCGGAGAGCGCCCGCCATTCCGTACATGCCCCCCGGACATTTCGGGTCATTCCGGGACATATCGGGACACTCACAAAGCCTTAATCGGCCGCGAACAACTCGTTCCTGCAGGTCACCGGCCGGACCGCGGTGAAATGATGCGTCGCCGGTCCGTCTGCGCCGTTCGGGTCGAGCGGCGTCTTCCCCCCCACCGCCGCCTCGGCGTAGTCGAACCGGTTGTAGACCAGATAAGCCAGGTCAAACCGCTCCACCTCCAGCCGCCCCGTCCCCGCGGGAAAAACCGGGAAAAGCAGCGGCCCCGCGTCGACCTGCCAGACATCCTCGCGATTGCCCACGTTGGTCGTCGCCGCGGGGTAGTCGAGCACCACGCGGGTCTGCCCGTCGGCGTCGAGGAAGGTCGTGCGCCCGTTGATCGTGCGGTCGCCCAGCAGCGCCTCGCGGAACTCGCCGGGCGTGCGGATCGGGCTCACGCGGGCGAATCGCTTCGGATGGGCGTCGATGCTGGCCATGGTCGCGCCCTTGCCGTCGTGGGTGGGCATCACCTCGCCCAGGCGGTGGGCGGAGCGCACGTCGCGGGCGGCAGAGGCGTGCCGCTTGAACATGAGGAACTCCACGCCGGGGTTGATCACGATGTTGAAGTGCCCGATCGGCTGGTGGATCAGCCCGGTGGGAACGTACATCCGCTCGCAGACGCAGGAGCAACTCAGGAAGTAGGAGCGCGGGGCGCCCGAAGCGGGGAGGAAGGTGCAGACTCCGTCGAGCCGCATCCGCGGCGTGTGCTCCACGCGGAGCGTCGAGAAGCGCAGGTAGGAGTTGCCGAAGTCGATATCGTTGACGGGAGGGAGCATGGTCCGCCTTTCGAGGAGCGAGAGCCGCCACTGTGACGTGGGGCGAGCGAATGAGTCAGGCGGAAAGTTTACAGATTCCCGCGGAATCAACGCGAGATTCGAGAGCGGCGCAAGCCTCTGGCCTGCTCCCCGAAAACTGGTCCAGGTGATATGAGAGTCTTAACCGGCCGCCGCAGGGCGGCCAAGGAGACTCAAGGATGTCAGGCAAGAAGCACAAGCCCGAGCAGATAATCGCGAAGTTGCGGGAGGCGGAGGCTG
>JAPLMQ010000100.1 GCA_026386955.1 Planctomycetota bacterium | reverse complement strand
TGCGCTTGAGGTTGGCGAGTTCGGTCTTCCCGGCGAAGGCGACGGCGTCGCCCCGGCGGACCTCCAGTTCGATCGGCGTCGAGGCCTCGAGCGGTTTGTCGCTCAGGAGGATGGCCGGCCCCAGGGCGCAGCAACGATCATAGACCTTCGCCTGCGGGAGGTAGAGCGGGTTCGCGCCTTCGATGTCTCGCGAGCTCATGTCGTTGCCGATGGTGTAGCCGAAGATCTTCCCCTGCGCGTTGATCGCCAGCGTGAGCTCCGGCTCAGGAACGTTCCAGGTCGCGTCGGCGCGGATGCGGACCGAGTCGCCGTGCCCGACGGTGCGCGAGGCGGTTGCCTTGAAGAACAGCTCGGGGCGGTCGGCGTTGTAGACCTTGGCGTAGAAGTCGCCCCCGCCCGCGGCCGAGGACTCCTCCATCCGCGCGTCGCGGCTGCGGAAATAGGTCACGCCCGCGGCCCAGACCTCCTGGCTCACCAGCGGCGGGAGAACCCGGTCGGCGGGGATTGCCGCCTCGGGCGCGCCGGCCAGCGCCGAGCGCACGAGCCCCGCAGCGTCGGCGGCAGTGAAAAGGTCGTCCCACGCGAGACGGGAGAGAAGGCGGCCGCGCGGTTGGCCGGCCTCCTGGGCGACGATTCCCGCGGACGTGCGATAGAGCTTGGTCATGCGATGCTCCGCTCGGCGTAAGGGCCAAGGCGATGTTCGCCCGGGCCGAGGCTGTCTTGGACAAGGCACGATATCCGACCCGGCGGCGTGTCGCGAGCCCACGCGGCGGGCGTCAATCGAGCGTCTTGAGCAACTCCTTGATCGACGCCGTCGCGGCGCAGATCACCTCGTCCGACGCGCCGTAGTAGATCGTCACCCGGTCGCCGTCGGCCACGTGCCCGTTGGTGAATACCACGTTCCCGAAAAAGCCCGTGAGTTCGTAAGGCTCCCGCGGCCAGAGCACTGGCTCGCGAGAGCGGGCCAGCACGCGAGTCGGATCCTCACGGTCGAGCAGCAGCAGGCCCAAACAGTATCGCTTGTCGTCATTCGCGCCGTTGTAGATCTCCAGCCAGCCGCGGTCCGTGAGGATCGGCTCGGCCCCGGCGCCGACGCGCTGGCTGTCCCACGCGCCGGCGCGGGTCATGGCGATGCAGCGGTGGTCGCCCCAGTGGATCAGGTCGGGCGAGCGGGCGGTCCAGATGAAGTTCCCGCCCAGCCCCGCGCCGCTGGGGCGGTGGAGCGAGTGGAAGTGCCCGCCGATGCGCTGCGGGAAGAGCGCGCAGTCCTTGTTGTGCGGCGGGAAGATCAATCCGTGCCGCTCGAACGTCTTCCAGTCGCGCGTGCTGATCATGCCCACGCCCACGCCCGCCTCCGATACGGCGGTGAAGGTCAGCCGATATTGCCCGTCGACGAAGGCGACGCGCGAGTCCTCGATGCCGAAGGTTTCGAGCGGACCGTGCCCGAGCAGCGTCGGCACCGGCTCCGCGGCGAAGTGGATGCCGTCGTCGCTCCAGGCGAGGCGGAGGTGCGAGAGCGTGCTGAGGTAAGCCTTGCCGCGGTAGACCATGACGCGCGGGTCGGAGAAGTCGAGATCGGGGTCGTCGAGGCGGATGCGCACGACGCGGATGCCGCCCGGCGAGTCGGGGTCAAGCACCGGCGTGCTGGCCCAACCGGCCTCCTGGCGCGGGCGCTCCGCGACGCGCAGGAGCAGCCCCGTCTTGCCGCCGAACTTGAAGGCCCCGGGGTTGAGCAGGCACTCGACGACCATGTCCTCCCGGCTGGGCTTGACGTCGCGCGGGCGGAGAATCGGGTTCTGCGGAAAGCGGGTGCAAAGGTCAGGCATGGGATGAACTCACGAGGCGCGTGACGGAGAGCGAAAACGCCCGACGATCCTCCCGCGCCACGGCGAGAGGGACAAGCTCACGCCAGCAGCATCGCGTCGCCGTAGGAGTAGAAGCGGTAGCCCTCGGCGACCGCCACGGCGTACCAGCGCTTGAGGTTGTCGAAGCCCACGCCGGGCATGGCGGCGACGAGGGCGAGCAGGGTCGAGCGCGGCAGGTGGAAGTTGGTCATCAGCAGGTCGGCGAAGCGGAAGGAGAATCCGGGGGTGATGAAGAGGCCGGTGTCGCCGGCGAAATCGTGCGAGGGCGGAACGTCGGGGCCCGCGGGCTCGGAGGCGGGCAGGCTCTCGAGGGCGCGGACGGTGGTGGTGCCGACGGCGAGGATGCGGCCGCCCCGCGCGCGGGCGGCGCGCAGGGCGGCGATCGCGGCCGCGGGGGCGACGAGCGACTCGGCGTGGATCACGTGCCCCTCGAGCGTGTCGCTGCGGACGGGGGCGAAGGTGCCCAGGCCGACGTGGAGGGTGACGGCGGCGCGGGCGAGGCCGCGGGCGTCGAGCCGGGCGAGCAGGTCGTCGGTGAAGTGCAGCCCGGCGGTGGGCGCGGCGACGGAGCCGGGGTCGCGGGCGTAGACGGTGTTGTAGCGGCGCGGGTCGTCTGTGGCGGGAGTGTTGACGGAGTCGCCCGCAGTGCCGGCTTGCGCCCGGGTCTTGCGGGCCTGGACGATGTAGGGCGGGAGCGGGGTCGAGCCGATGCGGTCGAGCAATGCGAGCGTGGCGTGCGGGCTGTGGAGCCGGGCGAGCCAGTTGCCCCGGCCCTGGGCGGCGAGCAATTCGAGATGCGACCCGGGCTCGAGGTCGATCGCCTCGCCGGGCCCGAGAGACCCGCGGGCCTCGAGCATCACTTCCCAGGTCTGGGGGTCGACGGCGCGGAGGAAGAGGCCGCCGACGCGTCCGCCGGTGCCGCGGCGGAGGCCGGCGATCCGGGCGGGGAGGACTCGCGTCTGGTTGAAGACCATCAGGTCGCCGGGGCGGAGCGGACCGGAGGGGCCGACGAGTTCCGGGAGGTCGCGCACGCGGCGGTGCTCGATGCGACCCGTGGCGCGGTGGACGACCATCAGCCGGGCGGCGTCGCGCGGCTCGGCGGGCTCCGTGGCGATGCGGTCGGCGGGCAGGTCGTAGTCGAGCGCTTCGATCGGCGTGGGCATGGCGGACATGGTAGCGGGCGACCCCTGCCGCAGAACCCGTGTCGCCCCCCGCAGGCGCCCCGTGTTGCTCCCACGCATCACACCGCACCAACGGCCCACGATGCCCGTCAACGCCGACTCGCCGCAAACCCCGTGTTTGCCGGGGGTTTCACGTGATTTGAGCGGTCGCTCCCTTCCCGGCCCCGGCTTCGCCTTTCCCCGGGCATGCGCGTCGAGCGTGGCCACAACCTCATGGTCTCCCTCCTTCGCCGGGACCTCTTCGGCCCCGCCCGCTACCACCTGCTCAACAAGCCCAAGCCCATCGACGCCACCTCCTGCGTCAACCCGTGGGCGGCCTTCGGCGAGGCGACCATCCAGGGCGCCTCGCGTCTGAAAGACCGGCCCCATGCCGGCGCCCCCGGGCCCGCGCCGGGTTGCGCCGTCGGAGGCATCCAGCCAACGCGCGACCCGCTCGCATGGCTGGCGTGGTCGCTCGACGCTCATGCCGCCTCGTCGGCCTGCCGATATGCAGGTGCGAAGGGGATTTCCGGGGGCTCCGAGGGCTCCGCGTGGGGCACTCCCATCAACGACGCGCCTGCGACGGCAAAAATTTCCGGGCCCTCTCTGCAACGTTCCTTGACCCGGGCCTATGATCCGCGGCCGACGCGCGGAGAAACGCGTCTGATCGATCTGTTCGCCTGAACCCGCCGGAGGCGGAGGAAGCGAGCCTCGGCCATGCAACTCGACCGTCCGATCGAAGCACTGCTCTGTGAAATCGCCTCGCTCGACCGCACCGAATGCGTCGAGCAGTTGCGATCATTGCCCCGCCCCGCCATGGACTTCACCGACGAATACCTCGCGGCGATGAGCCTCGAGCGCCTGCGGCACACGCTGGCGGCGGCCTGCATCCAGGCCCGCAAGCCGATGCGCCGGTCGCCGCGCGAGGCGAGCGTGGTGTAGCGCGACGCTCCTCGATTGATCGGGCGGAAAACCCAGGCACGCAGTGCCTGGGCTTTGGGGGCTGCAACGACATCGAACCCTTCGTGCGCATGGTGCGCGTTCGTCACATCCGCCCCGATATCGTAGAATCCCGCCCCATGAGCGAGACCTCCAATCCTTCGATGCGGCATGTCATCGCCGCGATGGTGACCAACGAGCCGGGCGTCCTGGCCCAAGTCGCGGGCATGTTCGCCGCGCGGGGCTTCAACATCGACAGCCTCGTCGTCGGGCGGACCGAGAACCCCGAGCTGTCGCGGATGACCATCGTCGTCAACGGCGACGACGCCTTGCTCGAGCAGGTCCGCAAGCAGCTCGCCCGCCTCGTCCCGGTCGTCAAGGTCGTCGATTATCAGGACGTCCCGTACGTCGAGCGCGACCTGATGCTCGTGCAGGTCTCCACCGTCGGCGAGGACGGCTCCCCGGCCGGGAAGCGCTCGCAGATCATCGAGATCGCCGACCTCTTCCGCGCCAAGATCGTCGACGTCAGCCACGACCGGGTGATGATCGAGCTCTCCGGCACCGAGGACAAGATCGAGGCCTTCATCGACCTGATCCAGCCCTACGGCGTCGTCGAGCTGGCCCGCACGGGCGTCATCGCCATGCCCCGCGGGCAGGCGGCGGGCAGCGGCAAGTCGCTGGCGGTCGGCTCGGGCCGGTCGCGCGGCAAGGGCAAGGCCGCGCCCAAGGGGCCGACGATCGACCCCGGCAGCCTGCCTCCGGGCTGACCAAGCCCTCATTCGAGGCCTGTCCCGCACAAAGGTGGGCAACTGAAGTTGACCACCCGCGCGCTTTCTGCGCACTCCCCTCGCGTTCCAGCTCGATCGCCAAGAGTCCGGAAAACTTCCCCTCGCGGATTCGTGCGACCCCCCGCCGCTTGCCGACATTATGAATCTCGGCGCGCGTTTGTCGCCGTGCGCCTTCTCCCCGCGCTGACTTAGGCCCGGAATGTCCGTTTCACCCGCGAGCTACCCATGACCAAACGCCACACCCTCGCCCACGTCACCCACGAGGCCGTCGAACAGCTCGGCGGGATCGGAGCCGTGCTCGAGGGGCTCATCACCAGCCCCACCTACAAGGAGCACGTCAAGCGCTCCATCCTCATCGGGCCCATGGCCTCGCACATGGCGGTCGACCCGCAGCACCGCCTGGGCGAGGAGGGCAAGGTGCTCTACAGCTCGATCGACGGGGTCGACGAAGGCGGGTTCGGCGGGAAGTTCCGCCCCATCGAGTGGGCCTTCAACGTCAAGATCGTCTACGGCACGCGCCGGTTCGTCGCCCAGGGCGGCCACCGCGACGGCGAGGCCGAGGTGCTCCTGATCGACGTCTTCCAGATCAACCACGACCGGCTCAACGTCTTCAAGCTCCGCCTCTGGGAGACCTTCGGGATCGACTCGAGCAAGTACGAGAAGTCGTGGGACTTCGAGGAGTACGTCCGCCTCGCCGAGCCGGCCTACTACGCCCTGCGGGCCCTGCTGCACGAGGAGGACCTGCCCTGCGTGCTCTTCAGCCACGAGTTCATGGGCATGCCCGCGGTGATGCAGGCGATCCTCGACGGCGAGCGCGAGTTCCGCACCGTCTTCCACGCCCACGAGTGCGCCACCGCGAGGCGCATCGTCGAGGACCACCCCGGCCACGACACGATGTTCTACAACGTCATGCGCCTCGCCCGCGCCCGCCACATGCACGTCGAGGACGTCTTCGGCGGGCTGCAGGAATTCTTCCGCCACGCCCTGGTCAGCCGGACGCACCTGTGCGACGGCATCCTCGCGGTGGGCGACTGCACCCGCGACGAGCTGAAGTTCCTCAACGAGAAGTTCGACCAAAAGACCGTCGACCTGGTCTTCAACGGCATCCCCGCGAAGAAGGTCGACCTCAAGGCCAAGCTCGCCAGCCGCAAGATGCTGCTCGATTATTCGACCAGCATCCTGGGGCACACGCCCGACGTCCTGCTCACGCACGTCACCCGCCCGGTCATCAGCAAGGGGCTTTGGCGCGACCTGACCGTCTGCCACCACCTCGACGAGATGCTGGGCAAGCAGGGCAAGAACGGCGTGCTCTACATCCTCACCTCCGCGGGCGGGACCCGTCGCCCGCAGGACGTGCTGGCGATGGAGAGGAACTACAACTGGCCTCGCTCGCACCGCCCGGGGTACCCCGACCTGGTCGGCCCCGAGGAGCAGCTCTGGCGCGACATCGACGCCTTCAACTTCGGGCACCGGCACATGCAGGTCGTGCTCGTCAACCAGTTCGGGTGGACGCGCTCCCGCATCGGGGCCCGCCTGCCCGAAAAGATGGACTTCGCCGACCTCCGCCGGGCGACCGACGTGGAGTTCGGCATGGCGACCTACGAGCCCTTCGGTATCAGCCCGCTCGAGCCGCTGGGCTGCGGCGGGATCTGCGTGATCTCCGCGGTCTGCGGCTGCCGGGCCTTCGTCGACAGCGCCACCGGAGGCAAGGGCACGCCCAACGTCATCACCGCCGACTTCACCAAGCTCGACCACAACCGCTCCATCGACGACCTCAAGGCCATGGGCCAGGACGAGCGCGACCACATCGAGCAGATCGTCTCCGCCGAGGTCGCCACCGAGATCATGCGCCGGCTCCCCTGGACCGACGCCCAGCGGGCGAAGCTGCTCGAGTCGGGCCAAGCCCTCGTCGCCAAGATGGGCTGGGACCAGGTCGTCGCGGAATCGCTCGTGCCGGTGCTCGACCGGATCACCGCGGACGCGGAGAGCAGCGGAGCCACCAGCGGCGTGAGGCGGCGGGGTTGAGAAGGCCCTGTTGCGGCGCTTGAAGGAGTTTGGTGGACGTGCCGCACCGCAGCCGAAGGCTGCTGTGTGCCGGTCAACCTGAGGCGCCCTGTTGATTCGCGCAAGAACCCCATGAAAGACTCGCGCAAGCCCACTGATCCCGACGGTACTCCGTCGGGTTCGGTGGAGTTGGGCTTCCAAAGCACCATGTCCGCACCGCTTGAAACAAGGGCGTTCGCGGCCTTCAACGACATCCAAGCCCCCCCCGGAAACCCCACGGAACACGACGGCGTACCGTCGCGATCCGTGGGCTTGAGACATAGTGGAGCCGGCCTACTCCACCCGCACCCGCGCGTAGCGGATGACGTTCGCCCGCCCCGCGCACTCACCCACCACGTCGAGCCAAGGGCTCGGCGGCGACCCGCCCCGCGGCGTCGCCGTGAAGAACAGCCGCTTGAAGGGGTGCTCGAACGGCAGGTCGACGCCGCGCCCGGGTTTGCCCGCGGCATCGAGCGGGATCAGCCGGTTCACCAGCCGCTTGTCGCCGCCCACCGGCCCGACACTCACGCACGCGAGCACCATCAACCGCCCCGAGGGCGTCACGTGGAACCGGCCCCACTCGGGCAGCGCGTCGGCGACGCCCATTTCGCCCTCGATGATCGGAGCCGACGCCTCGACGCGCCCGTCGCGCATCCGGGCGTGCATCAGCCTCATCCACGGCTTGGCCTCGGGGAAGAACTTCGCCTTCAGCCGGGTGTCGACCGTCTGCTCGTGCCAGAGCAGGTGCATCACCCCGTCGGCGGCGCGGAAGAGGTCGCAGGCCAGCAGCGTCCCGCGCGTCGCCTCCTGGCTGGCGACTTCGACCCACGGGCGGAACGGCTCGCGCGTGATGTCGGGCGTCCAGGCGTGGAACACCCTGCAAAAGACGTAGTCCCACTTGTTCTTGGTCAGCTCGAACTTGAACTTGTTGAGCTCCGCGTCGGGCTCCTGGATGTCGCTCGCGCCGAAGATGTGCACCGCCTTGTCGTGCAGCACCACCGACGGGTAGCAGACGCGCAGCGGCTGGGAGTCCGACGCGGCGCCGACGCGGGGCCAGCGCACGCGCCCCTGCGCGGGCCAGCCGCCGTCGGCGTCGCGGAAGCTCCAGTGGGCGAGGTCGTACCCGATGTTGTTGAGGTAGAAGGCCTGCCCGCGCGCGGCGTCGACCGCGAAGGAGCGGTACGAGTGCTCGGTGAACTGCACCGGCTCGCCCCAGGGCACGGGCGTGACCTCCACCGGCTTCTCGGGGTGGTCGGCCCGGAACTCAAAGAGCGTGGGCACCGCCGGGCCGGAGTAGGCGTCGATCGCGGCGATCGTCGGGTTGGCGGTGACGAAGATCTTCCCCCCGGGCTTCCCCCCGCCTGGAATCGTCCCGATCGGCGAGGGCTCGCGCGTGCGCCCCTCGTCCGAGTAGACGCGCTGCGGCCTGCCCTCGCGCGGGACGCGGTGGAGCGTCCAGCGGGTGTTGTTCAACGGCTTGGCGTCGGGGATCGTCTCAAGCCCCGAGGCGAAGACGTCGTCGCCGATGCGCACCACCGTCGGCGAGCCGAAGCACCACTGAGGCCCCGCGCCGTTGTTGGCGGGCTGGTATTCGTAGAGGTCCTGCTCGACCTCGATCGCGGGAACCGCTGCCCCGGAGGGGGACGTCGTAGTCATGGGACGACCTTGTTGAACCGATGAAAATCGAACCGGGGGCGATGCGATGCCCCCGCGCGACGGCCGCAAATGGCGGAGGCGAGCGTCGACCCGGGGGGCAAGATCCGCTAGAATACCCCGTCCGAGCGAGGCCAGACAGGCCCGCCCCGCCCCACCCGAGAACGACCATGCAGCGGACGATGCTTCGCGCCAAGATTCATCACGCCCGGATCACGCAGTGCGATCCGGAGTACGTCGGCTCGATCACGATCGACGCCGACCTGCTGCGCGCCGTCGACCTCCGCCCCAACGAGGCCGTCCACGTCCTCGACGTCGACAACGCCGCCCGCTTCGAGACCTACGTCATCCGCGGCGAGCCCGGGACGGGCATCATCGGCATCAACGGCCCGGCCTCGAAGCTGGTCGAGAAGGGGCACCGCATCATCGTGCTCGCCTTCGCGCTCATCGAGGAGTCGAAGCTCGACGAGCACGAGGCCAACATCGTCATCGCCGACACGCACAACCGCGTCGCCCGCCAGTTCCGGCTGTCCAGCGTGATCGACACGCTGGCGCCGACACGATGAGCCGCGCGGAGGTTTTGGTCTGGTGCCACATGTCATCGTACTCGTGACATGTGCTGGTCCACCTTGGACTCACCTGGCCAAAGCGATCTCCCCTCAAAGATGCGCAAACGGCTCAATCGCAAAGCGAGTTCGATCCCATTCACTCCGCGGGGACTTCACGGCCATACAAGACACATGTCACGAGTACGATGACATGTGGCACCAAACCCGCCCCCCTCAATTCACCGACCGCACCCACTTGGGCGAGCCGCCGCTGATCCATTGACGCCACCACACCTCGTACTCGGGCGTGAAGACCGCGTCGTGGAGCGTCGCCCGCTTCTTGTAGGGCAAATAATTCCCGATGTGCCACCCCAGCGGGCGGTACATCGCGAAGTCGCCCGCGCTGAGGCGCAGCTGCACCGCGCCGGGCATCCCGCGCGTGTAGGCGTCGCAGATCCGTTCCTTCACCACCGGGTCGCGCTCGGCGGAGCCCGCGCCGTGGTCGACATGCGCCGACGGGCTGGCCGCGGCGAGCTCGCCGGGCAGGTTGCGGGCCCGCAGGTGGCTGCCCGGGACGAACCAGGTGCACTCGTCGTCATACAACGGCGCGTTGATCTGGTTGGCGCTGTTCCAGTCGAGCATGATGTCCTGGTATTCCGCGGGCGAGACGCGCGACGACGCAAGCGTCATGTCGCGGTGCCACGCCGTGCACCACGGCTCCTCCGCCGGCTCGAGCAGCACGCCCATCACGTCGGCCTTGCCGTAGTAGTGCTTCTCCGAGAGCGTCTGCGTCAGCGCGTCGCGCAGGGCGGGCAACTCGGCGTAGTCCTTGAACGGGCGCTGGTCGATCTCGTCGGCGAACTTCGCGACGGGCTGCAGCCGCTGGGCCTGGGGCCCCTTGAGCTTGCGGGCGATCCGCACCGCCTTGTCGCACTCCCGCCGCAGGTCGTTCACCAGCGACGCGGGCAGGATCGCGCGGTAGACGATGTAGCCCGAGCGGTAGTACTCGAGCAGGTCGGATTCGGGCACGCGGTAGGTCATGGCGCAACTCCAATTGGCAACTCATCCACCATCGCCTCGCTCGTCGGACGAGCGCCGGTCCCACACGAGAGTAATCAAGTCGCCCGTGATCGTGAAAACCTGCATTCCCAAGATCACAACAACCAGCCAAACGGGGATCGGAACAAATCGATCCATCACCATCAGGGCGACGACGCTGATCACGAAAAGCGGCACGTAGACACGCAAGGCCTGTCGTGATCGCGCACGGGACTTCTTCATGACGCGACCCGGCTCAGCGCTTCTCGCGGCGCATCGCGATGGTCGCGTCATGCCCCGCGGGGAAATAGTCCTGGCGGAAGGCGACCAGCGGCGTCCGGCTCATCGCCCAGTCGAGCAGCGCCATCGTGTCGAGGCGGACGGTGTAGTCGCCCTGCGCGGGGGCCGCGGGGCCGCAGCGGTCGGAGAGGAAGTTGAAGAGCAGCGTCTCGCCCGCGGCGGCCCAGGCCGACTCGAGCACCGAGGAGGCCTGCGCGGCGGTCATGGTGTTGAGCGAGCCGGAGATGGTGACGATGTCGGCCTGGAACTGCGGGAGCAGCGCGGGCTGCGAGAGGAAGTCGCCGCAGTGGAACTCGCTGCGCGGGAGCCCGCGCCCGTTGGCGTAGGCGACGACGTCGCAGAGCGCGTCGACGCCGATGAAGCGCCCGAAAGGGACCTCCGTCTCGAGGAGGTAGGCCGCGAAGTCGCCGCGGCTGCAGCCGGCGTCGAGCACGGTCTTGCCGTTGAAGAAGGCCAAATCGCGGAAGACCTCGAAGCGGAGGCGCTGCGTGCGCGGGCTGGCCCAGAGCGTGACCTCGAAGGTCGAGCCGTGGACGGCCTGCGAGCGGCGGTAGGGATCGAGATAAGGCTGCGTGGAAGGCGATTGCGACATGGGCGACATCTTATCCGGATTCCACTTGCCCCCCGCGCCACGGCCGTGGTGGTGCGCGAGGGGTTTCTCCCCTCAAGCGCAGCCTGATCAGAGACGGGGACTATGTCCCCGAAGACGGAGCGAAGCGGTACTCCGCCGCGCGACGTGCCAGCGTCGTTGACGCCTTGAAGAGCGGATGAGGCGCTCGGCAAGGATGGTGGCGCAGGCCCCGTGCGAGAACAGGCGGTTCCTGGCGGCCGACGAGCCGTGCGGGCGGAGTACCGCCTGCGCCCGGTCTTCGGACACACAGTGTCCGTCCCCCCGGTTCGGATCAGGCTGCGCCTGATGGGTGAAGACCCGCGCATCCCGACACAGCGGCGCATCTCCGGCGGATTGTCCGGTGATTTCCGAAGCGATCACGGCGCCTTGGGCACGACGACCACGCGCCGATGTGCGATGGCCTCGAAGTAGGCCTCGAGGTTGTCGACCGTCGGGATCGCGGTGTTGCCGATCGACTTGTGGGCCCCGGCCGCGTAGCGCTGGGTCTCCGCCGGCGTGAGCTGCCAGAAGACCGCGCCGTGGGCGTAGATCCAGTTGTACTTCGGGCAGTAGGTGTTGAGGGCCGCCATCTGCCCGGCGAACGCCTCGGGCGTGTACCACGCGCTCTTGTCGGCGTAGGAGCCCACGATCTTGTCGCCGAACGTCTCCTTGCGCCCGCTGTAGCCGACCTCCTTCCCCGTCGCGTCGACGATCGAGCGGTAGTAGCCCAGCGGCCAGGCGCCCAAGGCGACGCTGCAGCGATTTTTCCAATAGGCGTATGACGCGGGCGTGACGATGTCTTGGATCACCTCCTCGATCCGCAGCGGGCATTCCGCCAGCGCCAGCGGCCCCGTGATGCGGTAGGTCTGCTCGGCCAGGAGATGCATCCCGCCCGGCGCGTCGGCCTTGGCGCAGGCGTCGAGCATTCCCTCGAAGACGAACTTCGCCAGCTCCCCGAAGAACATCATGCTCTCGGGGAGCGTGAGCAAGACCATGTTGGGATATTTGGCGAGCATGGCCGCGGTCGCTTCCTGCCAGCGCTGGCGCATCTTGGCGCCGATCTCGGCGGTGGTCTTGCCCAGTTTTTTGTAGCCCGCCCAATCGGGGTTGTATTGCGCCGCGACGTATTCCGTGTCGATCGCGATCCCCGCGCAGCCGCTGAGCTTGGCGAAGCGGGCCCCCTCCGCGAGGTTGGCGTTGATCTTCGCCCACGCGGCGTCGTCGAACGGGCTGGGCAACTCGTCGTAGAAGGCCACCTTGACGAAGTTCGAGTCGATGCCGACGGCCCGGCAGGCGTCGTTGCAGGCCTTGACCTCGCGGAAGAGCAGGTCGCCCTCGCCGCGGGTGTCGGGCTTGCCGTCGACCGCCCAGATGTCGGTGCCCAGCTTCGCCATCACGGCGTCGAACAGGAACCCCTTGAACCCGCGCTTGGCCCAGAGCGGAGCCGTCTCCTTGAGGTGGTTGACGTTGATCGGGCTGAACATCAGCGTGCGCGGGTGCTCGGCCCGGGTGTCGTCGACGAGCGTGAAGCCGCCCTCGCCCAGGCGCTTGAGTTCGACGTCGTCGAACCAGACCGAGTCGGCCTTGCCCGAGCTGTTCTGCACATTGACCTCTGCCTTGGGAATCGCCTCGCCCGTGTTGAGCCGCAGCGTGATGAGCCGCCATTGGTCGGTCAATTTGAACTGGCGCGAGTAGAGCTGCCCGAGGTAGATCCGGGCTTCGCTGGTCTGCCCCGGGGCAGCGCGTGCCCAGACCGAGAGTTCGTAGATCCCCGGCGCGAGGGGCACGTGCCAGAAGGCGCCGGCCCTGGCGCTCGGCTCGAGGTTCTGGGCCCGCAGCGCGTTGCCCGTCCGGCCCGCGCCGCGCTCGATGGTGACCGTGTGCTTCGCCCCGCTCGTGCCCCATTGGTAGAGGCCCCAGCCTTTGGCGAGGCCCAGGTCGTTGGGGCCGTGGGCGATCTCGTAGCCCGCGAAGGTCGAGGCCGACGAGGTGGCCGGCTCCTCGAAGCCTGCGTTGGGGACCGCGATCGACGCGGGCTGGGTCTCCTGCGCGAGAGCCGCGCCCGCGAAGAGGCAGGCGAGGAGCAAGGCCGCCGAGAGAATGAAGGCTTGGTTCATGGGGGGCCCCAACGTGGATGGCTTGATGGTGACGCGGTCATTCAACCGAGCGATCCCACTATAGCCCGGGAAGAATCGCGGCCGCGCCCCCGCGCGTTTTCGTTATCCTTTCCGCCATGACCGCCCCCGCCTCTCCCGCCGGCTCCTCCTCCGCGTGGCTCGACGCCCTGCGCGGGCGCTTCGTCGTCTTCGACGGGCCCGACGGCTCGGGCAAGACCACGCAGTTCCGCCGGTTCTCCGCCCACGTGCAGGCGGCGGGCCTCGACGTCTGCGAGGTGCGCGAGCCGGGCGGGACCGAGGTCGGCGAACAGATCCGCACCGTCCTGCTCGACCCGCACAACAAGGAGGACCTCGACGTCCGCTGCGAGATGCTCCTCTTCATGGCCAGCCGGGCCCAGCTCATCTCGCAGCGCATCGGGCCGGCGATCGCGGGCGGGCAGCTCGTCCTCGCCGACCGGTTCATCAGCTCCACGCTCGCCTACCAGGGGGCTGCGGGCGGATTGCCCACGGAGGAGATCCTCGCCGTCGGGCGGATCGCCGTGGGGAAACATTGGCCAAACCTCGTGGTGATCTTCGACGTCGACGAGAAGACGACCACGCAGCGCCTCGCGGGCAGCCCCAAGGGGGCCCGCTACGCCCCGCCCGCGGGCGAGAGCCTCTTCGCCGACCGGATCGAGCGCAAGGGGGCCGCGTTCCACCGCACGGTGCGCGAGGGCTACCTCGCCCAGGCCAAGGGCGACCCGGAGCACTACCTGGTGATCGACGCGCGGAGCGACGCCGACACCGTCTTCGCAACGCTCCTGCGCGAGCTGGAAAAACGGCTCGCCGCGTCGACGTCGAAGCAGCCGTCGAAGCCGACGTCGAAATAATTTTCGCCCCGCTTCCACAACAGGAGAGGAACCCCATGGACTACCGCTCGCTCGGCCGGACCGGCGTCAAGGTCTCCCCGCTTTGCCTGGGCTGCATGATGTTCGGCTGGAAGTCGGACGAAGCCTCGTCGATGGACGTCGTCGACCGCGCGATCGACGCCGGCATCAACTTCCTCGACACCGCCAACGTCTACAGCCGGGGCGTGAGCGAGGAGCACGTGGGCAAGGCGCTGGCCCGCAACGGGAAGCGCGCGAAGATCGTGCTCGCGACCAAGGTCCACGGGAAGATGGACGACAGCGACCCCAACGCCCTGGGCAACAGCCGCCGGCACATCATCGAGCAGTGCGAGGCCTCGCTCCGTCGGCTGCAGACCGATTGGATCGACCTCTACCAGATCCACCGCCCCAGCCCCGACGTGCCGATCGACGAGACGCTGCGGGCCCTCGACGACCTGGTCCGCGCCGGCAAGGTGCGTTACCTGGGCACGAGCACCTTCGCCGCGTGGCAGCTCGCCGACTCGATCCACGTCGCCCGCGAGTTGGGGCTCAACCGCTTCGTCTGCGAGCAGCCGCCCTACCACCTGCTCGACCGGCGGATCGAGCGCGAGCTGGTGCCGATGGCGCAGAACTTCGGCGTGGGGATCATCCCCTGGGCGCCGCTCGCCAGCGGCTTCCTCACCGGGAAGTACAAGAAGGACCAGCCGACGCCCGCCGACGCACGCTTGAAGAATGACGGGACCGGCCGCTCGCCTTTCCTGTTCAGCGACGCCTCATTCGCGGTGCTCGCGGCCCTGGAAACCCTCGCCGGGGCGAAGAAGTGCACGGTGCTGCAGGTGGCGCTGGCGTGGTGCATGCACCAGCCGGGGATCACCGCGCCGATCATCGGGCCCAAGAACGTCGAGCAGTTGAACGACAACCTGGGCGCGCTGAACGTGGCGATCACCGACGATGACCGCAAGAAGCTCGACGAGGTGAGCAAGCCGGGGCGGGCGATCGTGCCCTATTACGAGGCCGACTTCGGGGCGTATCGGCAGCGGTGAGCGCAAAGGCGGCTTGTCGTAGGGCGGGTAGAGCGTACCTGCGAAACCCGCCGCGGTTTACCGCGACCACTCGGTCTCGCGGCATGTCGTGAAATTCAAATTCAACCGCGGGTGGGTTTCGCCGATTACGGCTCTACCCACCCTACGCGCGGAACGGATGGGCAACTCAAGTCGTCTGTCCTTGAGGAGAGCAAGCTCGCCTCGCCGCCATCGCGGCGGCAGGCGTCCATCTTCCCAATGCCAACTCCTTCGACATTCAGAACTAGGGCGTCCCCGTCAACACCAGGGTATTGATGATGTCAACAACCCGCTGGGCCTGGGCAAAATCGAAGTTGACACTGCGGATGACACTGGGCTGGATGCGCATCCCGATCGTCATTCCACCACCCGTTTCGACGACGATCACAAGGCGATTCGACATCCAATACGCCAAGGCAAACACCGCGCTGACGATCGCCCCGATAACAAACACCACGGCGCCATGGGTGCCAGCAATGGATCCGATCGCCGAAAGGAGGAAAAACGCCGCAATGATCAGATATGCGGTGTTCCGCTTATATCCGCAATGCGTGCTTGAGACACGGTTCATGGGGACCATTGAATGGGTTTGGCCGCTGATGCTGGCCATCACCAATGAGACCTGATGCGCCGAGACGATCAGGGAGGCGTCCGAGCTCAGTTTGAGCAAACTCAGGATCGAACCTATCAACCCCTCGGGACGCCCCGAGATGGTGACGTAGACCCCATTCGTGTCAGGTGTGCTGGAAACCGAGAACTCCTTCAATGCCATGGAAGGACCGGAAGAGAACAGCATTTGGATCATCTCCAAGAGGTGTGGCGAGTCATTCGAACAAGAAATGGCCCCCGGATCCCCGCGTCGGAACATGCCCGACACGGAGCGACTCTATCGGCACACCATTGGGACGTCAATATGCACCGAACGGCCCTTGCGAATCACAGCGAGGCAGCGGATCGTTCGCCCTCCAACCAAGCTTCGCCTGATCGGTGGATGCAAACCACCACCCATCAAACCACGGCGTCGTACGTCACCGCGCGCCGCCGTTCACGCTCCGTCCGCTGACGAGGAACGGAAACTTCCAGAGGTCGTTGTTGAGCCCGCAGGCGTCCTTCTCCGAGGCCACGCGGTAGGTCGAGATGAGCGACCAGCGGTCGGCTCCCGTGACGTTGGGGTGCGAGGAGTGGACGGCCCGGTCGTGGAAAACCACGGCGTCGCCGCGCTTCACCGCGACGTCGAGGATCGGCCAGCCGGCGAGGTCCTTCTCATCGATGCGGTTCCCGAAGCCGATGGCCTCGTTGATGACGATGCGCGGGAAGACCTTGACGTGCGAGCCGGGGACGAAGCGGAGGCAGCCGTTGGGGATGGTCGCGTCGTCGAGGGCGATCCAGACGGAGAACTTCGCGTTGCCGTCCCAGTAGAAGCAGTCCTGGTGCCAGGGCGAGCCGAACTTGGTGGCGCTGTTCTTGAAGACTGCCTTGGCGCTGAGGAACTCCATGTCGGGCGAGATCAGCTTGGTCAGCACGGGGACGATGCGGTCGTCGCCCATCCCGGCGCGGAGCACAGGATGGAGATTGTCGGCCCCCCAGACGCGCACGCCCGACTGGTTGTGCGGCTCCTGCGCGACCAGGTCGGACATGATCCGCTTCCACTCCAGCACGGCCTCGGGGGCGTAAAGGCCCGGGACGATCAGGAAGCCGTCGCGGTTGAACGAGGCGACTTCGGCGGGGCCGACGAGCGGGGCGGCGGTGGCGGTCATGGCGGGGCTCCGAATTGCAAATCCGTTCGGACTCGACTCGATTTTACGGGAAGGAGACATCAAAGCGCAGGCATCGCGTGACTGGGTTCATGTCGACGAGGTCTTCTTCGGCAGCGCCAACGGTGCGACGAGGATGATCCCGATGCCCGGCAGCGCCCAGACCGCCTGGCGGGCGAGGAAGCCCGCGGCGAAGAAGGGCGTGGCGGCGAGGACGGCGAGGACGAAGAGCGTGAGCGTCGCCGAGCCCGGGCCGGGGCGCTCGCCGCGGCGGCGGATCATCGCGATGAGGATGTAGGCGGGGAAGACGTAGCCGTAGAAACCCAGGAAGCAGCGGTAGACGATCTCGCCCGCGTCGAGCCCGAACCAGCGCGGGAGCGGGCGGCTGAGGATGAAGACCGCGACCGCGGCGGCGAGCCGAAGCCGACGACGAAGACGCGCGGGGCCTGGCCGGGGCCGGCGACGGCGCGGGCCCGCTGGAGCGTGAGGTCCAGGTGCGGGCAGAGGAGGAAGGAGACGACGAAGCCCGGGACGAGGCAGAGGAGGTCGACGCCCTGCCCCGGCGCGAGCGCGGCGGAGGGAAGGCTGAGGCCCCCGGGCGTGAGCGCGCAGACGACCGCGGCGCCGATGGAGACCGCCAGCGCGCCCAGCGGCGCGAGCATCTGCCCGCGGCGGCTGTTGGTGAATCCGTAGCAGAGGGCTGCAGAGGCGAGCGCGAGGGCCAGCCCCCAGCGGCCGATGAGGCGCTGGATCATCCACGCGGCGAAGAAGAGGTGGAAGAGGACGGTGACCGCGGAGAAGGCGATCATCGCGGGCTTGTGGCGGTCCAGCAGCAGGCCGCCCTCGGGCGTCTTGTAGCGGAAGAAGCCCACAGCCGCGGCGCCGACGACATTGGGCGTGGCGAAGACGACCCAGCCCCAAAGGCCGAAGTCGCGCACCATCAGCGCGGGCAGGAACATGCCGATGCACCACGTCCACGAGGTGGCGACGAAGACGGCCCAGCCCCAGGTCTCGAGGGCCGACTTGGATGATGTGGATCGGGGAATCGCGGCGGGCACGTCGGTCATGGCGGGAGTGTAACCGGACGGGCAAACGTCATGGGCGGGTGTGCGCACGTGCCACATCGCGTCGTACTGGATGCCATGTGCGGTGAACGCAAGACTCTGATGCAACCAAGAACCGCCATCACCCCGCGTCGTATTCCACCACCTTGCCGCCTTCAAACGTCACCGTGTGAACAAGGTCCTCTTCTCCGTGGAACAACTCCAAGGCGAAGCGCCCTCGCCTCAGGTCCTCCTCGCGTCCGATCGAAAGGTGAAAAACCGACAAGTTCTCGGAATCGATCGGCTCCGGAAACCGACTTCGGACGTATTCCCTTGCGATGGCGACGTACCGATCAAACTGCGGCCGGAATTCGATGTAGAAATCTCGTTGGGCCTGTGTTGGGCCGGCCTCCAGAGCTTCAACATCCAGTCCAAAGCCGGCACCATCCACAGGCGGTTCTCTGAACCAACACCCTGACCGTGATGAATAGGTCAACTCACCAAAAACCGGGTCCGCGATCGTTGGAGATGCGGCCAAAAACCCAAACAGTTTTCGGAAGATGCCCATGCCGGGCGGCCCGGAGAGGTGACGAGTGAGCGGAGACGATGGGCCTCAGCCCTTCCTCGCCGCCTTGGGCCTCAAGCTCGCCTTGGGCGTGACGTGGAAGGTGATCTCGCAGCGGCCGCAGCGCTTGGCCTTGTCCTTGGGCTTCACCGGCTGCTGCAGCACCTGCATGTCGAGGGTGATGTTGAACTCGGTGGAGGTGGCGATGAGGTTCTGCATGTCCTCGCGGGCGGTGATGCGGTAGAGGGCCGGGCCGAAGCAGGGGCGCAGGAACTTGTACTGCATCTCCTTGCAGACCACGGTGTAGTCGGCCCCGCAGATCCCGAAGACGTACATGCCCCCGGCGATCTCGGCGTTGCCCAGCAGGGCGCCGCCCGCCATCGCGTTGTACCAGTTGCGGTTCACCCGGCGGAACGGCAGCACCGCCATGAAGCTGTTGGGCCCCATGCGCTTCATCGTGATGCCGGACTTGAAGGCGTAGGGCAGCCAGATGAAGGAGCAGACGATGTGCCAGAAGCGGTTGCGGGTCGAGAGGCGGGAGATGTAGGCCTCGACGCGCTCGAAGAGCGTCCGCTTCGCACCGGCGGGCTTGGGCGAGCGGGTGACCTCCTCGCCGAACTCCTCGAGCGGGGTGCCCCCCAGGTCGGCCGAGGCGTTGAGCGCCATCGCCGACCCGCCGGCGCCGCTGGCGGCGGCGCCCGCGGGCGATTCCATCGGATGGCGGACCGAGTCGGAAGACTTCGACATCACGGAGTTCTTTTTCATCGATGCCCGCCGTACTGACTCGACGCCGGCGTGTCCGGCCGAACGCTCGCGTCCCGCCGGCGGGTCAATCTCCCCGCGCGGGTACGCCAAGGAAGTTTAGCATACTCCCGGCCGAAGCCAATGGCGGGAGGCCAATTCGCCGCCCCGCCGCCCCAATCCCGCCTCATTCCCCCGGGATGTAGCTGATCACGCCCGTCCAGGGGCTCGAGGCCGAGGCGTAAAGCCGCTTCTCGATCCGCCCCGAGAGGTAGGCCAGCCGACCGGCCCGGGTGCCGAAGTTCATGGCGTGGGCCATGCGGACGGGGTCCTTGGCGTGGGCGATGCCGGTGTTCAGCAGCACCCCGTCGGCCCCCAATTCCATCGCCACCGTCACGTCGCTGGCGGTGCCCACGCCGGCGTCGACGATCACCGGGTACTTCGCGTCGCCCCCGCTCTTGGGGTCCTTGAGCAGCTCGAGGATCAGGCGGATGTTGTTGGGGTTGAGCACGCCCTGGCCCGAGCCGATGGGCGAGCCCGCGGGCATCACGCTCGTCGCCCCGGCGTCGCGCAGGCGCACGGCCATGATCGGGTCGTCGCTCGAGTAGCAGAGGACGCAGAAGCCGTCCTTCACCCGTTCGCGGCAGGCCTCGAGCGTGCCGACCGGGTCGGGGAGCAGCGTCTTCTTGTCGCCGAGCACCTCGAGCTTGACGAGCTTGGTTCCCAGCAACTCGCGCGCGAGCTCCGCCGTCCGGATCGCCGTCGCCGCGTCGAAGCAGCCGGCGGTGTTCGGCAGGATCGTGTAGCGCTTCCGGTCGACGTGGTCGAGCAAGGAGGGCCCCGCGCGCGCGTCGAGGTTGACGCGCCGCACGGCGACGGTCACGCACTCGGTGCCGGAGAGCTCGAGCGCCCGCGCCATCTGCTCGAAGCTCGCGTACTTGCCGGTGCCGACGATGAGGCGCGAGGTGAAC
>JAPLMQ010000221.1 GCA_026386955.1 Planctomycetota bacterium | reverse complement strand
GGCGCAAGGTGATAGCCCGGGGCAACGCCCCGGGAAAACGACGCCTTTGAGGAGGGAGCCCTGTAAGGGCGAAACCGGATGACCCCGGGCCAGGTTGCGCCCTTACAGGGCTTGAATCCAATTCGACGATCCAACCCGGGGTTTCACCCCGGGCTATCACCTCGCGCCCCTTCGGGGCTCAATGCCAAATGCAAGACAGTCGACATCCTCGCAGTGACGGAGCATCGCAACAGAGCCTGTCCGTCTCTGATCAGGCTGCGCCTGATGGGAAGAGGGCCGCTCGCACCACCATGGCGTTGGCGCGGGAATCAATTGCGATCCGCCTTACGCCACGTCGCCCAGCATCAGCAGGTTGTTCGTCGCGATGTCGCGCGTCACGGTCTTGCCCACCACCAGCCGCAGGTCGGCCGCGGGGATCCCCGTGCCGGGGCGCTTCACCGTCAGGTCGACGCGGCGGAGGCGCTGCCCCGCCTTGAGGTCCCGCGCGGCGCAGAGGCTCTGCCGCGAGACCGACTTCACGTCGGCCTCCACCGGCTGCACGGCCTTGGCCCGCACGCCCAGCATCGACGCCGCCCGGCGGATGCCCGCGACGTACTCGGCGAACATCACAGGATCGAAGCTCGCGGAATGGTCCGGCCCCTTGGCCGCCCGGTCGTAGGTGATGTGCTTCTCGACCAGGCAGGCGCCGGCCGCCGTCGCCAGCGCGCCGGTGACCGCGTCGGTCGTGTGGTCGGAATAGCCCACCGGCAGGCCGAAGCGCTCCGTCAGCGCGACGATCCCGCCCAGGGCCGCCTGGTCGAGCGGAGTCGGATAGCTCGAGACGCACTGCAGCAGGCAGCCGCCTTGCGGACGGCGGCGAAGCAATTTCGCGACGAAGCCCAGCTCATCCGCCTCCGCGGTGCCGGTCGAGACCAGCATCGGTTTGCCCAGCGCCGCGGCGGCCTCGAGCAGCGGGCGGTTCACCGCGTCGGGCGAGGCGATCTTCACCGCGTCGACCTCCAGCTCCGCCAGCGCGGGAATGTCCTCCAGGCTGAAGGGCGTGACGACGAAGCCGAGCCCCAGCAGGCGGGCCTCGGCGCGGACGCGCAGCATGTCGGCGGGGCGGAGCACCAGGCCCGCGAGCAGGTCGAAGGCGTCGGTGGCCTTGCCCTCTTGGTAGATCGCGAGCCGGGCCTGGTTCGAGAGCAGGTGGCGCGGGTCGAAGAGCTGCAGTTTGATGGCGTCGGCCCCGGCGCGGGCGGCGTCGCGGGCGAGGGTGATGGCGCGCTCGACGTCGCCATCGTGGTTCACGCCGATCTCCGCCAGCACGCAGACACGGGCCGGCTGGTCCGCGCTGGCGGGGGCGAAGCTCAGGCCCGAAGGGGAGTGGGCGAGGGAGATCATGGCCTGATACTTATCGGTCGGAGCCGCCTTGGAAATGCAACGGAAATCGGGCGCGGGCCGTGCGACGGCCGTCTT
This sequence comes from Planctomycetota bacterium, assembly GCA_026386955.1. Classification (GTDB taxonomy): domain Bacteria; phylum Planctomycetota; class Phycisphaerae; order Phycisphaerales; family Phycisphaeraceae; genus JAPLMQ01. Next base: position 15,828 of record JAPLMQ010000221.1, on the reverse strand, counting down.
GTTAGCCGGAAGCGCAAGCGACGGGACGGGGGTCGAACAATTCACGGCTGCGCCGGAGTATGCGGCTGTCGCGCGATATTGCGAGGTCACAACGCCGAATGTTCGGATGCAGGCGGATCGCATTTTCCAGCGCCGCATGACTTCGCGGCACCCCCGTCCCGTCGCTCGCGCTTCCGGCTAACCCAGAACTGCACTGGCCACCCCGCGTTCCGCAGGTTCTCGGGCCCATGTCTCCGGACCCACCTTTCTTTCCCCGGCCCGCCCGATTCACGCCGATAGGAAACAAGACAGCCCCAGGAGTTTTCAGCGATGACGACGCAGAACAACGAAGACAACGCGACCCACGACGCGACCACCACCAACGACTGGCGCCCCAAGGTCCTCACGGCCGTGTGCGTGTGCGTGGCGGTGCTGAGCGCGGGGTGCGCCGCCGCGGTGGTGGCGAACGTCGCCATGACCGAGGTCGCACGGCAGAGCCAGATCCAGAACTCCGCAGTCAACGTCGTGAAGAACGGAGCCCGCCAGGCGTTCCAGCAGGCGACCCGCCGCGGCGCTGCCGACACCGCCGCCGCCCCGGCCGCGACCGCCAGCCAAGGCGCCGTCGCCTCCGCGGCCGGGCCCGCGTTGAACAACCGTCCGACCTCGCCGCTGATGCCCCCGAGCCTGACGCAGAGCCAGGCTCCGGCGGTTTCCTCCGCCGGCGTCGCGGCCCTTCCGCCCATCGAGGCTTCGGCCGCCCCCGCGCCGCCGCCCCCGGGCAACCTGCATGACTGGGCCGAGACGCCCGCCGGCTCCGCTGCGTCAGGTGCCGCTTCGGCGAGCGCCGCCGCATCCGCCTCCTCGTCTGCTTCGGTCGTTCCCGCGCCCGTGCCCGCCGCCCAACCCGCAACGGCCCAGCCGGCCCCGCCGCCGCCCGCGATCGCCGCGGCCGTCGACGCCCCGCGCGACACGCGCGTCATCACCGCCGACCCGCCCGCGACCCAGCCCGCCCGCGTGGCCCGCGCGCCTCGCCGGATCGTCCTCGCCGACGAGGGCATCCAGTCGATCCCCGAGTTCTCCGAGACCTTCGAGGTCGTGGAAGGGCACTGAGCCGGCGGCCGAAGCGAACCCCACCGAACGCGACGGCGTACCGCCGCGATCGATGGGCTCGTTTGTGTTGCACGTTCGCGAAGCGCCGTCGCACTGGACATCTTTTCCGCCGCAGCCGACACTGTCGCGCCTTCGCGTCACGCTTTTCCACGCGCCATCACCCCGCGTCCAGACGGACTTCCCCGGAACCGCAACCCATGATCCTCGACACCCTCGCCAACGGCCACCTCTACTCGTCGGTCCACCCGCGCTTCGCCGCCGCCTTCGAGTACCTGCGCACGACCAACCTCGCCTCGCTCTCCGCCGGGCGCCAGCCCATCGACGGCGACAACGTCTTCGCCCTGGTCAATCTCTACGACACCAAGAGCCTCGCCGAGTCGAAGTGGGAGGCCCACCGCAAGCACATCGACATCCAGTACATGGTCTCCGGCACCGAGCGCATCGGCGTCGCTCCGCTGCCCGACCTGGAGGTCACCAAGACCTACGACGAGAAGGATGACTACCTCCTGCTCGCCGGCAAGGGCACGCTGCTGCAGATGCGCCCCGGCCTCTTCGCCGTCTTCTACCCCCACGACGCCCACATGCCCAACGTCTCCCCCGTGACGGGGGTGCGACAGTTCACCGCCGCACCGGAGCATGCGGTCCGCCCACGAAAACACTTTGAAGACGAAGTCTGGGTGCCACATGCCATCGTACTCGTGGCATGTGCCGGTCAACCGCAGGCGTCCGGACTCGCGACGAATTGGCGGTGGATGCCGATCGATCGAATCCGCTTTGTTCTTGGGATTGATGGCCCGTTTCTGTGGAGTCTCGCCCGTCAGTGGGAAGACACATGCCACGAGTACGATGGCATGTGGCACCCAGAACCTGACTCCCTGTCTTCAGAGGATTCATGTTGTCCGAATCGAATTTCCTGCGAATCCTCCTCCTGGGCGACAGCACGGTGCTGGGCAGCGTCCCGCGCCTCGTCGCGCCCAAGGCTGACCATCTCGAGGAGCTCCTCCGCAAGCTCCTCTCGGCCGTGCCGGGATTCCCGCCCACACGCGTCATCAACAAGGGGCAGGACAACGACACCATCGAGCGGATGCTGGCGAACCGCTACGACGCCGACGTCGGCCAACTCGAATCCGGCCTACTCGACCATGTCTTCATCCGCTTCGGGATCAACGACCGCTCCTACCTGCGCGATTGGGCAAGCGACTTCCCGCGGACGTACCACGAGTTGATCGCGAGGGTCCGCAGGGACCAGCCTCGGGCGCGGATCGCGCTGGAGACGATCATCCCGTACCGCGACCCGGAGTCGACCGCTGAGGTCAACGCCGTCATCCGTCGCGTCGCGAAGGAGGAGGGGCTGCCGGTCTGCGACACGCATGCGAAATACGCCGAGGCCCTCCGCCGCGGCGGGCCCGACACGCTCAACTACCGCCGGATCGCGCTGGCCGACATCCCCGCGGCCGCCCGCCCGCTGATCTCGGATGACTTGATCCTCGACTCCACGGTGGTCGTGCTCGACAACCGCCTCGATGCCCAGCTCGGCCACCTGCCCGCCTGGTTCGGCGACCGCCACTGCAACCTCGCGGGGTTCCACGTCGTCGCGCAGGCGCTGGCGGATTACCTTGCCGGCGCGGCCTAAGGTTCGGAGTTCCGCCTTTAGGCGGGCATTCGCATTTCTTCCGCAAGCGTCACGAAGCCGCCTTCACCGCCACATACGTCGCGAAGCAGGCGTTCTTGTGCAGCACGTCGACCGCCGCGAAGCCCGCGGCGCGCAGCGTGTCGAACTGGAACGTCACTGGCCAAGGCGAGTCCTCGCGCTCGACGTAGGCGAAGACGTGGTCGCGGTAGGCGGCGTCCTTGAGCGAGGCGAGGTATTGCCCGTAGCGGTTCCACATCACCGCCTTCACGCCGGGGATTGCGCTGTCGACCAGGTCGGAGACGAAGAGGGCCCCGCCGGGATTCAGCGAAGCGAAGAGCTTCCGCGCGACCACCCGCCACTCCGCCTCGGTGCGCAGGTGATGCAGCACCGCGGCCGCGAGGATGACGTCGTGCCGCCCCTCCCCCAGGTCGACCTCGCGCACATCGCCCTGGATCGTCTCGACCTGCGTGGCCCCCGCGGCGGCGACGCGCTGCCGCGCCCGCTCCAGCATCGGCTGGCTGAGGTCGAGCAACGTCGAGCGCAGGCCCGGCAAGCGCTGCAGCAAAGCCAGCGTGTAGTTGCCCGCGCCGCAGCCGACGTCGAGCACGCTCTTCGCACCCGGGCTGATCGCCGCGGCGCACTCCACCACCAACTTGAGCGACAGCGGCGCGTCGATGGTCGAGCTCTGCCCGGTCTGCAGGTTGGAGAACCGCTCGACGTCGGCGTCGAACCGCCGACGGATCTCTTCGACGGAGGATTTCATCGGAAGTCCAGCCCGCGCTTTCTGCTCCGGCCGCCTAGGTACGCTCGACGGATCACCGCCGCTACGACTCCCAACAACAGGCCTCCGCCTGTCCAAGCCAGGAAGAGCAGCGGGCCGTTCGTCGGGCGCGGGTCGGACCGGAACCAGAAAACGGCCGCGGTGGAAATCCCCAGAATGCCGCCGATGATGACCAAGGCGGCGGCGGGGGAGATGATCCGCTCAAGGAGACGCACCAAGGCGGTGTCGGCTCCAGTGCTGCCGAGGAGGTATCCAAAGAAGAAATCCATCGTCAGAACTCCGCGACGTTGACCCAGCCATCTTCAATTATAAATCAAACCGCGCTGACGCAATCCTTCGGCGCTGCGGCGGCTCCTCTGCCCCTCTCCCGGAGGGAGAGGGGCAGCGAGGCATCGCGCCCAAGATTTCATCGGGGCAAATTCTATCGGCCCGCCGATCGCCGGTTTCGCGGAACTTACCCCGTCTCCGCCACGCGGATCGCAAAGATGTCGGCGTCACTGAGCACCACGCGCAGCCGCACCGTCCGCCCCGCGAGCGAGCGGAAGTCGGCCGCCGTCCATTTCCACGGCGCGTCGAGCTCATCGCCGAAACGCTTGGGCGATTGGGCCAGCTCAAACCCCGGCATCGCCCGCCCGGCCTCGTCCTGCACCTCGACTTGCACCGACCCGATCGCCGACGTGGCGAAGTTCAGCCGCAGCTCGCCCTTCCCCACGCGCAGCGGGCGCGTGAGCAACTCGCCTTCGCGCACCCCGGCACGCACCGATGCGAAGCCCCACGGCCGCAGCGTCAACCGCCGCAGCCGATTCGTCGGCCATCCCTGCTCGACATCAGCGGCGCGTCGCAGATGCCTTCGCCGGGATACGACATCCCCTCGGTGCTCAGCGTGCGCTCGGGCACGAGGCGCATCGGGAAGGAGAGCAGGATCTGCTCCGCCCCGGGGCAGGGGACGACGGCGTTGGTGTAGAAGTGCTCGAGCGGGACGCCCGGCGCGTAGCGGAACGGCTGCGGCTCCGTCCAGTGGATGAAGTCCTCCGACTCGGAGCTGTGGATCGCACGGACCTTCATCCCCTCGTCCCACCAACGGGCGAACATCCGGTAGCGCCGGCGCTCGGGGTCCCAGTGGACGACGTTGAGCGAGTCGAAGACGCCCTTGCAGTCGAGCATCTCCTGTTGGATCAGCCGCCAGCGGAGGCCGTCGGGCGAGGCCAGGCCGAAGAGCTTCATCCACCCGCCGCCGACGGCCTTGTAGCGCTGGTCGGCGGGGGCGGCGGGGTTGTCGTCGCGGAAGGCGAAGAAGTTGTGGGCCTGCATCCCACGGAAAACGATGTTGTTGCTCCGCGAGCCCTCGAAGTCGATGAGCCCCAGGTTGGGGCGCGTGAAGTTCACGCCGTCGACGCTCTCGAGGAGGTTGGTGGTGGCGGATGCGTCGTCGTCGGCGTGGCTGTTGCCTCGGTAGTACATGCAGATCCGCCCGCCGTCGCGGAAGAGGTTGAAGTAGCCCGAGGTCGAGCTTTCCCAAGGCGTCTGCGTCTGCCAGACGACCTCGCGCCGCTCGGGGGCGTGGAGGACGCGGGCGGCGGAGGTGAGCCGGTCGACGAGCGCGCCGTCGACGAAGAGTTCGCGGCGGGGGCCGAGGTCGAGGGTGGTGGTCATGGGCGTGCTCGAGGGATTGGGGATGGTTCAGCAGCTTATGCTGCCCGCTGGTCGGAGTGAAGGGGTGGGGCATCGGCCTTTGGGCTACGCTCGCACTGCGGCCCTTGTCCCGATTTCCACCGACGCAAGCTCGCGCGGGCCGAGCCGACGGCCTTTGCCACTTCCCCGCGGCGAGATCAGAATGATTCCCCGTCCACCCACGTGCGCCGATCCGCCGCATTCCACGCCCTCGCGCCTTTCCTCCGGAGCCGCTCATGAAGATCACCGCCATCCGCGCCACCCCCGTCAACATCCCGCTCGACGCGCCCTTCTTCTGGTCCGTCGGCCTCTACCCCGGCACGACCAAGGTCGTCATCGAGATCGAGACCGACCAGGGGCTCGTCGGCCTCGGCGAGTCGCCCTCGCCCGACTGCGCCGGCAAGATCAACGATTCGCTCGCCCCCAAGCTCGTGGGCATGGACGCCTTCGACATGGAGTCCTGCGAACGCAAGTGCGTGCAGGAGACGCGCGTGGTCAACAACACCGACGACTCCTCGATCCTCAAGGCCTGGGGCGGGATCGAGATGGCCCTCTGGGACCTGCGCGGCAAGGCCTGGAACCAGCCGCTCTACATGCTCCTGGGCGGCCCGGCCCGCAAGGAGATCAAGTTCACCGAGTACTTCTGCTTCCGCCCGAAGGTCGGCAAGGCGGGCGGGGAGATGACGCCCAAGGCGATCGCCAACTACTGCCGGCAGATGCGCGAGAAGCACGGCTCACGCTGCTTCGAGGGCAAGCTCTGCATGGGCGACCCGAACCTCGAGATCGAGGCCGTGAAGCTCATCCGCAAGGCCATCGGCGACGACGCGATGCTCCGCCTCGACGCCAACATGGGCTGGTCGATCCCGACGGCGACACGCATCCTCCGCGAGATCGAGCCCTACAACATCCGCAACTACGAGGACCCCGTCGCGACCTTCGAGGAGATGGCCAAGCTGCGCAAGCACAGCTCGATTCCGTTCTCGACGCACACGCCCGACCTGCGCAGGGCGGTGGACCTGGGCGGCGTGCCCGACACCTTCGTGCTGAACCTGACGCTGCTGGGCGGGATCGCGCGGACGCGCAACTTCGTCGCCGCCTGCAAGGCCTTCGACATGGGCTTCTGGTGCTACAGCGGCGAGACGGGCATCGGCAACGCCGCCTACCTGCACTTCGTCGCCGCCCACCAGTGGATCAGCGAGCCCAGCCAATCGATCTTCCGCTGGCAGTGCGACGACATCACGAACGAAGGCCACTACAAGCCCAAGAACGACGTGCTGCGCGTGCCGGAGGGCCCGGGCCTGGGCGTGACGCTCGACCCCAAGGGGTTCAAGCGCTGCGCCGACCGGTACAAGAAGGATGGCCCGCTGTATCAGTACCGCGACCCGTACGAGAAGAAGCCGGGGGTGCTGCGGCGGTTGCCGTTGGACTAAGGACCGGGCGGCGGATCGGCTCAGGTTTTCCACGAGCGGCGTGCGTGGCGAGCACACGGCTTCATACCGAGCCGTGGCTCAATGCCCCGTCAGCGCCTTCATCATCGCGTCCTCGATCGCCGCGCCCTCGCGGAGGTCCGGCACGCCCCAGCCATCCTCATAGAGCCGGAAGACCATGACGCGGTCGTCGGTCTCCGACAGCTTGCTCAGCTTGTTGGCCAGCTCGGCCATCTGGTCGCTGCCCTTGCGGGTGTTCGCGTCGTAGTTGGCGATCACGTTGTCCTTGGCGATCTGCAGCTTGAGCAGCACCTGGAACGTGCACTTGTAGTCCTTGCTCTTGGGGAGCTGGGCCCAGTCGAGGCGCTTCTCGTTGGTGATGTTCACGGTCAGCGGGTAGGGGATGAAGAGGACCGACTGGGCCCGGGCGACGTGGCGGGCGGTGTTGGGGTCGATGATCCTGCCGCCTTCGTTGGCGGCGTAGCCGCGCACCAGGGCGAGGCGGATCTCCTCGGCGCTGGGCGGGCCCTCCTTGGCCTTGGAGAGGTCGAGGTGGCCGGGGCGGTCCATGATCCTGCGCTCGTCCTCCGAGAAGAGGGCCAGGAGGTCGGCCTCGGCGACCTGCTTCTTGCGGGCGGCGGCGGCGGCCATGACGACCTGATAGGTCTTGCTCTCCTTGTCGCCGGGGACGGAGAAGTCGAACTGGACGATCTCGTCGACCTGCACGCCCTTGGCGCAGGCGGCGATCGCCTTGACCAGTTCCGACTCCGCGGAGGCGAGGTCCTGGGCGCGGCGGGCCTTGAGCTTGGCAATCGCCGCCTGGATCGCCGGCCGATCCAAGGCGAAGCCGAAGCGGGATTGGATGTCCTGGTGCCACGCGGCGCCGGCGTAGGCGGCGGCCACGCCCGTGCCGAGCTTGTCGAGCTGGGCCAGCGGCGCGGCGAGCTGCTCCTGAAGCAGTTTGTCCACGGCCGCGTCGACCTTGGCGATCGCGGCCGCGCGATCGGCGGGGCTGGCGTGCTCCAGCGCGCTCTTGTTCTGCCCCGCCCAGGCCATGAGCGACTTCGCGCCCGGCAGGCCGGCGGCCGTGGCGATGGCGCGGTCGGAGCTGGCGGCCAAGGCCGGGCCTGCCAGCTTGGTGCGGAGCTGCTCGAAGGCGTCGTCGGTCTTTTTGCGGTCGCTCGGCCAGGCGTAGGCGGCGCGCACGGTCACCGCCTGCTGGGCCGCGGCGAGGTCGGCGAAGGTGGTCGCCTTCGCCGGCTCGGCGGCGAAGCGGGCCAGCGTCTCAACCTGCCAAGCGTCGATGGCCCGCATCGCGGCGACGCCCACGATCTTCAGGGCCGCCGGGGCGAGCACGTATTGCATGACGGGCGCCGATTGACGCAGCCTCGGGTCGGGCTTCGCGCCGAGGCTGGCCTGCACCGCGGCCTGCATCATCGGGCCGAGGCGGGCCTGCACCGCCGCCCTTTCCTCGGGCGTCTTCGCCGCCTCGAGCATCGCCTTGATCTTCGCCTGCAGCTCCTGGGCCGCCTTCATCCGCTCCACGGGGTCGACGGCTTCGGCCCGGCCGGCGAAGCGGTCACACGCCTTGAGAATCGACCTGGGATCGATGCTGTCATACGCGTCGCCGAAGAGGGGCTTGAAGGTCGCGTCGTTCAGCAGGGGCATGGCTTGGTTGCAGACCTTCTCGATGGGGTGCTTGCCGCCGCTGCCGGGATATTCCTGCTCGTACCGCGCCGCCCAGGCCAGGAGGGCGTTGTCGTCGGGCGCGACGGTGCCGGGGACGGGCCGGAGCATGGGCTCGAGGGCGGCGGCGCTCTCGGCCAGCTTGGTGATCTTGGCTGCGGCCGCGGCGCCGGCCTGGCCGTCGGCGCGCACGAAGAGGAAGGAGGGCGTCGCGTCGGCGCGTGGCGAGCCGTTCACGATCTGCCCGGCCAGCTCGTTGCGCTGCGCGGAGAAGACCCCGCCCATCTGCTGGGGAATGGGCGTCTGCACCGTCGGCTGCTTGATCCATCCTTGGGGAACCAGCGCGATCGTGCGCGAGCCAGGGAAGTATTGCTCCTGCACGCGCCAGCTTCCCTCGCCGACATACGCGCCGCGGCGCTGCCATTGGCCGACGACGGTGGTGAAGCGGATCTCGCCCGTCAGCGCCCGGCCGTCCTCCGCGGCCTTGAGGTCCATGTCCATCAGCATGCCGGTGGACTCGACGAAGTAGAGGCCCTTCCACGCGCCGGCGACGTCGGCGGCGCGGCCGGGCTCCTCGGCGGGCTGGGCCGGCGGCTCGGGAGCGGCGCTGGGCAAGCCAGCCCGCATGCGGACCGCGGGAGGCGGCGTGACTTGGGCGAGGGCGGTGGCGATGAGCAGCAGCGTCAGCGGAAGAAAGTTCGGCAGCTTCATGGGCGAACCTTTTGACGTGATTGTTGACGTGGTTGTGGCGTGATCGTCGACGTGGATGTGGCGCTGTGCCTTTCCCCGATCACCGGCCGCGGCGGGCTCGGCCGTGACCTGCAAGTTCGTCCATTTTATCGCGCATGCGGGCGGCGCCAGCGATTGCCTTCGCGGGCGAGCCGAGGCCGTCGAAGGATGTTGGAAAGCCTGCGGCCCCCGGAAGGGTGCTCTGTTGAAACGCATTTTCTGATCAGAGCCGGCGACTGTGTCGCCAAAGAACGGGCGAGGCGGTACTCCGCCCGCGCGGCGTGCGGGCGGCGATGACGCCGTCAAGAGCATGCGACGCGCCGGAGTTCGCGCAGCGATGCGGCGGTGAGACCCGTGGTGGGTGGCTCGAAGCGCGCGCCGGTCACAAAACGCGGCTTGAACCGCGCTCCGTAGCCGGTCTCCGAAGGGAGTGGGGCAGAGGCGGCCATAAGAGCACGAAAGGGGGCGACTCTGGGCCCCGCGGTGGATGTCTGCGGGACGTCGGCGGATGCAATAAAGAGCAATTTCGGGCAGGCCACCCTCGTTTTCAGGCCAAAAACGCCACAAAATTTTTTTGGAAATATTTCGCCGCGGCGAAAAACAAGGGGTTGCGCGCGGCCCCAACCCGGTTTGTCCGGATTTGGCCGGACACTTGTGCGGGTCTTACAGGAGGAGCACTCTTTTTTTCGGGGGGCGTCTCCCCGGTGTGCAGACGCCTCCCGGAGAAGGTGAGATGAACCCAAGAATCGCGATTGAGCGCCGCGCGTCCAGCCGACCCCGATCGGCTCCTTCAGCCTGCGTCCGTCGCCCCCGGCTCGCCGACCAACGACATCAGCGACGACCGCGCCTCCGCCTGCGCCCGCTGCGGCACGTGCCACACGATCCGCTCGGGCGTCGCGGGGTTGCGGACGCGCTCCAGCAGCAAGCCCGCGGCCTGCTGGGCCAGCTCCTGGATGTCGACTTCGTAGGCGAAGATCGGGAGCAGGAACATCTGCGGGTGCTGCCGGTTGGTCTGCACCGCCATCAGCGGGCGGTAGTCGCCGGCCTCGCGCAGGATCATCGCCAGGCGGGCGGCGAAGCCGTCGTCGGTGATGATCAGGCCGTCGGGGCGCTTGCGTGCTGGGAGGCGGATCAGCCGCTGGGCCTGCTCCAGCGCTGCCCGCTCGATGTTGAAGCCGGACTTGGAGTCGAGGTCGAGCGTGGCGCAGGCGTCGGGCGAGAGGCCTGCCTCGCGCACGCCTTTGTCGAAGGCTCTCCAGAAGCGGTTGTTCTTCGAGCCGCGTTCGCTGTTCGAGCCGGCCGCGAGGCGCTTGCAGCCTCGGCCGGCGAGGAGGCGCACGGCGTCGCCGGCCCACGACTGGTCGACCAGCGCGCCGCAGGGCGTCTGCTCGTTCCAGTGCGTGTGGCAGGGGGGCACGCCGCGGTCGAGGGCCTTGCGCCAGTCGGCGGCGCTGAGGTCGGTCATCGCGAGCAGGCCGTCGAGCTCGCCGTGGGCGAGGTCGCTCTCGAGCGCGCCGTACTCCTCGTGGGGCGAGGGCCAGGGGCCTTGGTTGTGGTAGCTGACGCAGCCGCAGCCCGCCCGGCTGAGGGCCGCCTGCAGCCGCGCGAAGAGGTCGGAGGTGAAGGTCGAGGCGGCCTGCCACTCGATGGGGATCGCCACGATGCCGATCGTCCACGGGACGCGCTCGATGGCGCCCATGTCGGCGACGAGCGTGCCGACTTTTTGGCGGGCGACGAGGACGCCGTCGTCGAGCAAGGCCTCCATCGCGGCGCCGTGGGTGCTGCCGCAGAGGCCGAGCGCCTTGCGCAGCGCAGGCTGGATGGGCAGGCGGTCGCCTTGTTCGAGCCCGTTGGCGCGGATGTATTGGAGGATGCGTTTGTAGGCCTTGAGCGCCTGCGGCCGGTGACGCAGGCGCGAGGCGGCGGGCGCGTTGCGTTTCATCATCGTGATATTACACTACGATCGTATAATTGCAATCGCGTGGCTTGCCGCCGACTCGATCCCTGCGGGGCCCGCGCCACTCCCGCCCGTGAATTCCGCCCGTTTTTCCGACGCAGTCCCGCCAATCCCAGCCGACGCTCGCAGAGACGTTCCGTTCCGATTTTCCGTCCAGGAGCACTGCCATGAATGTGGTCTTCCCCACGAAATACGCGGCGAAATACGCAGCGACACACGCGATCCGATGCTTTGTGATCCTCATCGCTACATGGGCCGGCGTGGCCCTCGCAGCACCCGCCGAGCTGCCCATGCCCACTTCGATGCCGGGCCACATGATGCTCCCGCAGGAGCACCAGTACCAGCGGCAACTCCGCGCCTACCTCGCCACCCTGACTGAGAAGGACTTCGCCCACGGCGTGACGGCGACGCTCAGCGAGTCGGCCACTCCGGGGGCAAGCGCAGACCCCGAACGCCAATACCGCGACTTCCTCCTCACGCAGATGCCCGGCGGCGTGCCGCTCGTCGGCTCGAAGCGCGGCCGGCCGGTGATCAACAACCCGTCGGCGCTCTACCTGCTCTCCTCCATCGAGCGCGAGAAGACCATCGAACTCCCGCTGGGCTATCCCGAGAGCCTCATGACCTTCGTGCAGTGGGATTTCCCGGGCAACGTCTACCGCGACAACCGCGCCCTGAAGATGCGCTGCTTCGTCAACGCCAGCGTCAACCTGATGCTGCTCGACGATTTCATGGAGAAGAACCCCGGCGCCCGGCGGGCCGATTGGCGCGCGTACCAGTTGATCGTCACCGGCGCGCCCTACCCCGGCTTCAAGGACCTGCTCCCGCCCGAGGTCCGCCAGGCCTATCAGGAGGGCGTGAAGAAGCTGGCTCGGCAGATCATGTCGTGGGGGCCGCGGGGCGAGGAGTCGAACTTCGACATGATCATTCCCATCGGGCTTTGGTACGCGGGCAAGGTCTGCGACGACGCGGCGTTCAGCAAGGAGGTCGAGGCCTTCGCCCGCGTGATGTTCACCGACCCGAAGCATTTCCACCCCGCGGGGTATTGGATCGACCGCAATGGGCCGGAGACGGGCTTCGCGGGTCAGGTGAACATGTTCGCCGCTGCGGCCGCGCTGGCGAGCGATTGGCCCTTCGCGAAGGAGGCGATGGAGCGCGTCTATCGCCTGCGGTCGCACCTGATCCTCCCCGAGCCCGACGGCACGGTCACCGGCCCCTCGGCCTTCAACAGCCGGCTCTCCAGCCCCGCCCACAAGGACCAATGGGAGATGGGCGTGCGCGATGCGGCCGCGCTGATGCTCACCGACGAGGCGGCCTGCTCGGTGAAGATCCCCACCGCCGAGGAGCTCGCCGGCGCGGCCAACAAGCGCGCGGGGGAATACAACCGGCAGATCGCGGAGAACCCGCTCAAGAGCTACGGCGCGACCTACGCCTCCTACGTCTTCTGGCCCAGCGCGGAGCTTCCTCCGCAGCCTTGGAAGATCAGCATCTTCGCCAATTGGGAGTTCCCCCTCACGGTGAACTTCGCCTACGAGTTCTACCGCAAGGGGGCCTACGCCCATCTCGCCGAGCTGCAGAAGAAGAACTCGCCGATGCTCAAGTATCCCTTCGCGCGGGGCGAGACCTTCGTGCGCGACTTCGCCAAGGCCTTCGTCGTCGCTCGCCTGCCCGACTACGGCGTCGTCCTCCACACCGGCCCGGTCGGCCACCAGAGCCCCGACGAAAAACTCGTGCAGCTCCCGTCGCCGCTGGGCTTCGGCGGCGGCCAGCTCTCCGCCTTCTGGACGCCCTCCACCGGCTCGGTGATCCTCGCCCGCCGCGGCGGCATCATCCACCAGACGCCGCACGACAAGCTCGAGGAGTGGCGGACCTGGCCGATCCACGCCGTCAGCGGCGTCACCGCCGAGGGCAAGGTCTTCACCTCCGCCCGCATCGTCGCGCCCGAGACGGAGGTCAGCGCCGGAGACAAGAGCGGCAAGGCCAAGGTCCACGGCCTGCTGATGGGGATGCGCGTCGTCCCCGACCCCGACTCGACCCCCGCCAAGCCGATCCAGGACATGTACGACGAACCGCTGGCGGGGAAGATCGACTACACGCGCACGTTCGACATCAAGCAGGACAAGCTGCATATCGAGACCAAGGTCAAGGCCTCGGGCGGCGACAAGGTCGCCGAGTTGTACGAGACGATCCCCGTCTACTTGCGCGACGGCACGGGGCCGTCGACGACCATCGAGTTCCAGGTCGACGGCAAGTGGGCGCCGGCCACCGCGGAGTGGCAGGAGAAGGTGGCCGCGGTGAAGCTGACGCGTTTCGACGGCGCGGTGCAGATCGACTTCGACCAGCCGGTGCGGATCAAGCTCTCGCCGGCGGAGTGGAAGGACACCGTCGCCTTCGTCTACGGCGCCTGCCGGAATCTGATGATCGACCTGATGCCCGCGGTGAAAGCAGGGGAGGTCAGCGCGTTCAAGGAGGCCAGCGTGGGCTACAAGATCGCGGCGGCAAAGCGATGAGACGGGCGAAGTGGACGACCACACTCGAGGATTGATTTCCAACTGGCCACGCTAGGATGGACTCTATGCGATTCACCCATCTCCCCTTGGTCGTAGCGTTCCTGGTCCTCTCCTTCTCCATCCGCCCCACGCTTGTGCTCGCCCAGAGCCAGAACATGCTCGGGCACCAAAGCCAGAACGAGGGCATCTCCGTGCTCCTCGCTCCGCCCGTCGTGAAGATCGACGGCGACCTCTCCGAGTGGGACTGGTCCAGCCGCATATGGGTCTTCGCCGACAGCGCGATGCGCAGCCGCTTCTCCGTCGAGGCGGCGGCGATGTGGGACAAGGAGAACCTCTACCTGGCCGCGAAGTGGAAGGACCCCACGCCGATGTTCAACACCGTCGATCCCGAGATCGACCCGTACGAGGGCTGGAAGTCCGACTCCTGGCAGGTCCGCGTCCGCACCGACAAGATCACCCATGTCACCACTTGGTTCCACACGCCCAAGGCCATGCCCGTCGTCCAGATCGCCTATGGCAAGAGCCTCACGGAGCCCTTCGGCGGCGACGGCGCGTTTTGGGTCGGGAAGCCGCATGAGACGAACCTGGGCCGCGGCATCGAGATGGCCTACAAGAAGGACGCCGACGGGCAGGGTTGCACGCAGGAGATCAAGATTCCCTGGGTGTTGCTGTGCGAGAAGCCGCCGACCTACAAAGTGGGCGACAAGGTCCAGCTCGGGTTCGAGTTCCTCTGGGGCGACCCGAGCGGGCGGAGTTGGCCGATCCATCGCTACGCCGACAACATGCAGCCGGGCATGACCTCGCGCGAGTTCTACTTCACCAACTTCAAGGCTTGGGGCTCGGCCGAGCTGTTCCCCGCGGGGCACGTGCCCGTGCGCGAATATGTCGGCGACAGCGACCGCTTGGCCGGCACGATCCCCGTCGTCGCGACGATCCCCAAGGCCTCGGCCCGCTTCACGCTCGTCATCGAGGACGAGTCGGGCAAGCGCGTGCGCAACCTCATCGGCGACGGCGATCCAAACGACTACGCGGCCGCGGGCGGGAAACCGGCCGGCGAGACGCGCCAGGTGACGGTGATGTGGGACGGGCTCGACGACAAGGGCAAGCCGGTCTCGCCCGGGAAATACCGTATGCGCGGGCTCACGCACAAGGGGCTCGGCGCGGAGTACGAGATGTGCTTCTACAACCCGGGCACGCCGCCTTGGCCCACCGCCAAGGGCGACGGCGCGTGGGGGGCCGACCACAGCGGGCCCGCGGCCGTCGCGGTGGGCGGCGGCCAGACGTTCATCGGGTCGCCGGTGGTGGAGGGCGGGAGCGGGCTGATCGCGCTCGACGCGGACGGACGGAAGACCTGGGGCGAGAAGCGCGGGGTGGAGAAGGTCGCCGCGGACGGGAAGTACGTCTACGCCGTGGGGCGCAATTCGTACATGGGCAACGCCTACTGCCTGAACCGCTACGCGGCGAAGGACGGGGCCTATCAGCCGTTCGTGAAGGACGGAAAGCCGCTGGCGTTCGACCTGCGGATCGACACGCTGTTCGTTCCAGTCTTGGCCGACGCTGCCGACGCGGCTGCGGAGTCCGATTCGGATGATGCCCCGGCCGGAGACACGGGAAACCTTTTGAACAACGTGGCCGTGACGGCCATGGCGGTCCAGGACGGCAAGCTTGCGGTAGCCCTGAACGCGGGCAAGATCGTGCTGCTCGACGCGGCCACCTCCGAGCTTCTCATGGCCTTCAACGCGAAGAAGGTGAGCGCCCTGGCGTTCGGCCCACGCGCGTCGCTGCGGGTGGTGGCCGACGGAGCGCTCAACGAAGTGGAATACGACTTCAGTCAGTTGGCGCCGGGCCGGACGATCGCCGCTGACCATCTTCCCAAGCTCAAGCCGCTGCCGACGCCGGGGCTGGGCACCGCCGGCGCGATCGCCGTCGACGCCGAGGGCAACACGCTCATCGCCGACCGCGGGCCGGACGCGCAGGTGAAGGCCTACAGCCGCGAGGGCAAGCTGGCCTACACCGCCGGCAAGAAGGGCGGCCGCTCGCTCCGCGGAACATTCGACCCGCAGGGCATGCGCGACGTGGTCGCCGTCGCCTGCGACGCCAAGGGGCAGATCTGGGCGGTCGAGGGCGGCAACACGCCGCGGCGCGCCTCGGTCTGGGGGCGCGACGGAAAACTTGTCCGCGACTACATCGGCAACACCAATTACTCCGGCACGGGCTGCTACCTGCACGACCAGGACCCGAGCCTCGCCTACTGCGGCCCGATGGAGTTCAAGCTCGACCGCACCCAGAACACCGCGACGCTCACGCGCGTCCTTTGGGTGCCCGACCCCGCGGCGGGCGAGGACTTC
>JAPLMQ010000056.1 GCA_026386955.1 Planctomycetota bacterium | reverse complement strand
CACGTGCGGCAGGTAGGCGGGCGTGGTCAGGTGGCCAATGTGGAGGTCGGAAAGGTGGGTGATCCGCAGGCCGTCGAGGGCCCCGGGGAGTTCGGGAAGGTAGATCGACCGCCGGATGGCGTGCAAGGGGCGCTGGGTGGGGGCGTGGGCGAGCCGGCCCCGGGAGAGCCAGACGGGGGCCCGCGTGAAGGCCGCGTGGCGGATGCGAGCCCGCATCTTCCGTGATCGGTGGTGGGCCGAGGAGTCGGGGGGCGGGGAAATGGGCGACCTCCTCCACGCGGCGGGACCATCTGCCAAGGCGACCACGAGACGCGGATAAGTCTAGCCAAGCCCGGTGGCGAGGCCATGCGCCCGACTCCAAAACGTGCAGCAGCGATTCTGAAGCCATTTCCACCTTGTGGAATCGCCAGACTGCGGCTTTTGGATGGCATCATCGCCGTCACAGACCGGCCGTAGCAGCCTTTCCGATCCTTCGGCCATGGCAAACGGGGGCCCCTCAGGGAGCCCTTGATGCGTCCCGCGGGAGGGTCGCGGCCAAAGATCAGGTCAAAAACGCATATTTATCGGCCTGCCCTGCGCCTACGCTTAAAAAGTCGTTGGAGAATCCATTGGCGGACGCCTCGCGGCAAAGGTATAGTCTGGTCTCATAAGCCGAGCCTAGTGTTCGGCACGGTTCCCACGGAGGGGAATCGTCGCGAGCCCGGATCGACCGCCCTCACCGAACCGGAGACCCATACGCGATGACTCTAAGCTACGCTGCGACAAGAGAATCCGTGCGGTTTCGTTTCGCCGTGGTCCTCGCTGTTTGCGGCAGCTTGGGCACCTTGTCCCTCGTGGGAGCGGGGGTGCTGGTTCACTCGGGTTACCGGGCCCTGCAGGAGCGGACCCGCCCCGTCGCCCTCATGGCGATGGACGACCCCTTCGGCGGCGACGCCGAGGCCTCCTCAACCCGCCCGCCCACGCCCCTGACGCTCGATCCCGTTGCCCCCGAGGAGGCCGAGGCCCCCGTGGCCCCTCCGCTGCCCGCCCCGGGCCCTGGAACCCCCGCCCGGCCCGCCGCCGCCCCCTCGCGCAGCCACGCCGCCCAAGTCCGCTTCGACGATCGCCCGATCCGCAAGGTCGGCTCCGTCCGCATGCTGGTCACCGCCTACAGCCCCGACAAGCGCTCCTGCGGCCCCAACGCCCGCGGCATCACTGCCTCGGGCATGAGCGTCTGGACCAACGGCATGCAGCTCGTCGCGGCCGACACCCGGCTGCTGCCCTTCGGCTCGCTCATCGCCGTCCCGGGCTACAACCAGGGCAAGCCGGTCCCCGTCCTCGACCGCGGCGGGGCCATCAAGGGCCGGCGGATCGACGTCCTCTTCCCCACCCACGAGCAGGCCAACGCCTGGGGCAAGCGGTACGTCACGATCACGGTCTGGGACTACGCGGATTGAGCGTGCCAAGCCGGTGCAGAAGCCGATGCCGACGGAATCTCACGTCGGCCGGCCGATCACCGCGACGAGGTCGCCCTGGCGGACCGAGACGAGATTCCGCACCGACAGCACCCGGCCCGCGAACGGGCTGACCACCCGGCCCACGAGCTGGCCCGACCAATCGTGGACCTCCCCCAACACCTGATCGACTTGGACGCCCTGCCCGAGGCCGCAGCGCGCGGTCCACTCCCCGTTCGCGTCGGTCAGCACGTCGTGATGCACGTAGACAGGCCCCGCGGCTTGGCGGTCGAACGCGGTGCCCTGGCCGCGGGCCAGCATCGTCAGGGCGTAGCCGATCTTCTCCGCCATCGCCTCGTCGCGCCCGCCTCCGAAGCCAAGCTCGGCCCCGATCGCGCGGCCGCGGCGCTCGCGGAACTCGTAGCTCAGCACGCCCTTCGCGGCCGGGGCGCGCCAGAGCGTCAGGCCCAGCGCGGCCACGAGCGGCAGGTCCTCGTCGCGGTAAAAGCCTCCGACGGGCTCGAACTTCCAGGTGGTTCCCCCCGAATGCAGGTCGATCAACCGGTCGGCCCGCGACATGAAGGTGGTCCAGAGGAAGTCGGCCCATCGCAATGTCAGCGAACCGCGCGGATCGCCGGGGAAACTGCGGTTGAGGTTGCCCCCGTCGGCGGGTGTGCAGCGGACGCCCGCGGCATAGGCCATCGGGTTCGCGACGGGGATGGCGATCACCCGCCCCGGGAAGCGTGTGCCCGCGAGCGCGGCGACGGCGCGGCGGATGGCCTCCGGCCCTTCGTATTCGTCGCCATGCACGCCGGCGGTGAAGAGCCAGGTCGGTCCGGCGGCGCCCCCATCGAGTTCGGCGACGGGAAACGTGACGCCCTCCGGGCCGGTGCGGATCGTCCAATTGGAGAGGGGATTGCCGATGACGAGGCTCCGAGTGTGGGAAGGTCCGGAGGGTTTCTCCAAAACCCCACCGAATCCGACGGCATTCCGGGGGTACCGTCGGGATCAGTGGGCTTGGGTCGAGGGTTTCCGCGAGGGTTGTGGAATCATCCCGCCACTCACGCCTTCGGCCCACCCGAATCCTTCGGGATGTGGTTGAAATTCCGCCGCGGCTTGATCGGGTATTTCCGGTAGTCGTCCATGAAGCGGGTCAGCCGGTCGATGGTGGCGTCGGCCCAGATCTTGCCCTTCGCCGCGGTCGACTTCATCGGGTCGCCCTCGACGCCGGTGCTGTTCACGCGCGACCAGTCGTCGATCAGCGTCACCGGGCCGCAGGTCTCCAGGTCGACCCAGACCTGGTCCGACCAGCGCGGGGCGACGTCGGCCACCGCCTTCTCCATGTGGACGCGCTCGGGGCAGATGTGCAGGTAGAGCGAGGTCTCGACCTCGCAGGCGTGGGCGGCCCCGCCGACCTCCGTCTCGCGGTGCTTCTGGAGCACGTCGGGGATGAGGGCCCACCAGTTGATCACCGCGGCGTGGGCGGGCGTGGTGTTGACCACCTTGCGGGCGGCGATCTGCAGGAAGGGCGGGTTCGAGCCGTGGCTGTTGACGAAGATGATCTTGCGGAAGCCCATGCGGGTGAAGCTGATCGCCACGTCGGCGTAGAGCTCGATGAGCGTGTGCTCCTGGATGTGCAGGCAGCCGGGGAAGCCCATGTTGTGCTCGTTGAACCCGAAGGGGATCAGCGGCGCGACGGTGCAGAGGTCGGGCCTGCGGATGGCCGCTTGGTCGCAGATGTGCTGGTTGATGACGTTGTCGACGTCGCACGGGAGGTGCGGGCCGTGCTGCTCGACGGTGGAGGCGGGGATGAGCACGACCATGTTGGCCTCGGCCATGGCCTTCACTTCGTGCCAGTTGTAGTGCTCGATGCGCGGGGAGTGGAATTGCATAAAATGAGTCCTGATGGTGGCTGATCGTGGGCGGTGGAGATATGCTTTTGGATGAATACCGGAGCCGCCCCATGACGCGAACGACAATCATTTTACCCGAAGCGATCAAGTCGATGGCGTTGTCGGCGGCGCGACGGCGGAACATGAACTTCAGCGAGTTCGTCCGTGCCGCGATCGTCGAGACGGCCGGGAAGGGCCGCGCCGTGTCGAAGGAAAGCCTGATCGCGAAGCCGCTGGTCTACAAAGGCCCGGCCGAGAGGGACCTGGGACGCAACCACGACAAGTATCTCTATGACGAGCCCGCGGCGCGCAAGACCAGGAAGCGGAAGGTCGACGCGTGATCTTCCTCGACACGTCGGCCTTGGTTGCGTTGCATGTGCAGAAGGAGGCCGGGCACGCAGCCGTCGCCGCGGCATGGTCGGTGATCGCCAAGCGGGGCGGGATGTCCACCTCGAATCTGGTCATGGCGTAGACCGGCAGCCTGATCGGCCGCCGCGCCGGTTGCGGATTTGCCGCCGATGTCCTGGACCGCTACTACCGCAGCCACGACCTGGAGATTCTCCGACCGACGGCCGATGAGGACATGGCGGCGATTCAACTCATGCGAAAGTATGCGGACCAACGCATCGGGATGGTGGACTGCGTCAGCTTTGTCCTGATGAAGAACCGCGGGATTCGACGGGCGCTCACGCTCGACGAGCATTTTGCGATCTTCGGGTTCGAAGTGGTGCCGTCGATCAAGTCGGCTGGGTGATGAACCGGTGCGGTTCACTGCTTGCCGCCCGCTCCGCTTGACATAGGGTTCAAGCGCCCTGACCAAGCTTATCGTCCGGGTCGGTGCGCCGATGCGTTCGATGGGGTGGCGGTCGGACAGGGCACCATCAAATCGTCAGCGGTTTGGCGCGATGGGCCTTCAGCACCTCGGCGTTCAGTTGATCCCCTGCCCAGCCTTGGCGGGCGTGAGCAGTAGGCCATCCTTGAAGGTCAGCCTTTCGGAGCGGGGATCGGGCGTGCGGAGCGTGGCCTGATCAGGCGGAGACGGATCGTTGTTTGAGGAAATAAAGCGAGAGCGTCAGCACGACGCCGCCGAAGTAAAGGAGCGAGAGGATCGGCAGCCAAG
>JAPLMQ010000090.1 GCA_026386955.1 Planctomycetota bacterium | reverse complement strand
ATCCGCGGATCGTCGCCCGCTCGATGGACTACAACGTCGCCCTCATCGAGCCCATCGGACGCCAGACCCGCATCGGCGACTGCATCGGGCGCATCGGCACGATCGACGAAGTGCTCGCCCGCCGCACCAAGGTCCGACTCGAACTGGGCCTCGACGACGCCCCGCCCCCGCTGGCGCAGGTCTTCCCCGACTGCAAGCAGGCCCTGCTCCGCGACGGATGGGGCCCGCTGGCCACCTACGTCACCTTCGACGCCACCCGCCGGCTGGGCTACCACTGGCACCCGGGCCGCAACTCGGTCCAGCTCCAGTTCCGCGGGCAGAACCTCATCAACGACCCCGGGCGCATGGGCTACGCCGCCAACGCCCACCGCGCTTGGGCCGTCTCGACGCAGGCCCATCCCACGATGAACCTCAACGGGTGGGACCAAGCCTCATCCGAGCCATCGTTCCGCCACCGCGCCGCGCCGGGCTACGACATCGTCGACTCGCTCTACGACGGCGGCTACTGGGAGATGTCGCCGATCGGCGGCCACCGCAAGGGGATGTACGCCGAGCATCACCGCACGCTCATCTGGGTGCATGGCCGGTTCCTCGTCGTGCTCGACAACCTCTACCACACGCAGGAGGAGGGGCAGAAGCCGGCGGTAGAGTGCAATTGGCTCTTCGGCCCCGGCGAGGCGCGGATGGTCTCCGACGGCCACGTGGTCAGCACGCACGGCGACGCGACTATGCACCTCTTCACCGCGCTCAAGCCCAAGGGCATGGCCGCGAAGCTGCACCACGGAAGCGAATCGCCCTGCGTCGGCTGGGTGGCCGACGAATCGGACAAGCCCGCCGCCGCGCCTTGGCTGCACCAGCGCGTGGAGAACTTCGACCCGTGGAACGCCGACGTCGCGACGGTGCTCCTCCCGCTGACGTCGCCCGGCGCGCCCGAGCCGGTGGTCGAGGAATCGGTCGACCCCGCGAAGAACCAGTTGGGCAAGTTCGTCCTGCGCTGGCCAGACGGGAGCAGCGACACCTTCTGCTGGACCCGCCGGCTGGAGAAGGCCCTTTTCCAGGCGGGCGTGCCGTCGGACTCCTCACTGGTCCATGTCCACGCCGACAAGGCCGGGCGCGTGATGGGCGGCTTGGTGTGGGAAGGCTCGTTCCTCGAGCCGCACACGGGGCCCGCAATCGACCCCCGCGCGACGTTCACGCTGAAGCCGGCGCGATGATCGGACTCGCGAACGGCGAATGTCCCCTCATTTCTCATCAGACGAAGTCTGATCAGAGCCGGACACTGTGTGTCCGTGAATCGGGCGAAAGGCGGTACTCCGCCACGCACGACGTGCCCCACTTGCAGGCGCTCCACAATCCACATTGGAGCCGAATCGACTTTCCGCACCTCTCAAGCACCTGACGAGTCGTGCGAGCGGAGTACCGCTTTCGCCCGAAGATCGGGGACACAGTCCCCGGCTCTGATCAAGGAGCGGTACGCCATTCGTGAGTCACCAAGAGCATGGCCCCTGCGTCGAGCGTACACTCTTGCGTCCGACCCCAGACGCACCCCATGGCCAAGCCCTCCGAAAACCTCAGCCCGCACATCCACAACCGCAAGGCGCTGCACGACTATCACGTGCTCGACAAGATCGAGTGCGGGATCGTCCTGCGCGGGAGCGAGGTCAAGAGCATCCGCCACGGGCAGGTCTCGCTGGGCGAGGGCTACGCGCGGGTCGAGCCCAACAGCATGTCGCTCTACCTGCACGACGTCGACATCGCCGTCTACACCAACGCCAGCGGGCCCAACAGCCATGAGCCGGCCCAGATCCGCAAGCTCCTGGCCCACCGCCGGCAGATCGTCCGGCTGCTCGAGACGACGCACGAAAAAGGCACGACGCTGATCCCTCTGGCGATGTACTTCGTGCGCGGGAAGGTGAAGGTCGAGTTGGGCATCTGCACCGGCAAGAAGGCCCACGACAAGCGCGAGACGATCAAGACCCGCGAGAGCGAGCGCGAGCTCCGCCGGGCGATGACGCGCAAGACGCTGTAGGCCTCCCGCAACCCGCAGGCAGATCCCCCCGTCTCCGCAACCGCTACAACCGTCACGACCCGCGCGGCCCGAACCGCTCGTGGCCCTGCCATGCACCGCGCGGCCTTCTCGCCCCCCGCCGCGGGGCCGACTCCCCAACCCGCAAAACCGGCCCATCCGGCACATGCCCCACAGCTTCGCGCGACTTGGCGCGGCGCGGCTTCCGCGCGCTCCAGAGCGCCCGCCCCCTTCCCGATGAATGAGGCTGTGGAGACGGACTTTGCGCCGGCTCCCGAACTCATTTGTCTTTTCTCCGCATAAGGATGGGCCGCCATGAATCGATCGACACGGGGTTTCTCGCTGATGGAATTGCTGGTCGTGCTCGCCATCATCTCCGCGGTGATCGCCATCGCCTTCCCCGCCTTCGCGAAGTACCGCGAGACGGCGATGATGTCGCAGTGCCAGGCCTTCGTCCGCCAGATCGGGCTGGGCTGCGCCAACTACGCCGCCGCCAACGCCGACCGCATCCCCAACTACGCCGTCAACGCCGCACCATACGACAACCGCTGGGCCAACGTCCTCGCGGGCTACATGGGCCTGGTCGACGGCGAGGACGTGGTGGGCAAGACCCGCCTGGGCTGCCCCGCCTACGTCCCCCCCACCGTCGGCACGGGCACGAACCGGCTCAGCTACGGCGTGAACTTCCCGGGCGTCTTCGCCAGGGCCCCCGTCACACCTCCCGCCACCCCCGACGTCAATCTCAGCGGCGGGGCCCGCATGGGCAACCTCCCCAGCAGCGTCTTCCTCGCCGCCGACGTGCTCAACCCCGTCGACGAGCCCTCCAGCGCGGTCTTCCACCCCGGGCTCTACCCGCTCACCGACGACTTCGACGGCGACGGCGTGGCCGACTCGAACTTCTCGCTCTTCCGCTACAACGGCTTCGACCCGCGCCACGGGGCCAAGGGAGGCGACATGGTCTTCGCCGACCTCTCCACCCGCGTCGTGAGCGTCTCGGAATGGCTGGCCGACCAGGGCGGCATGTGGGGCGCCGACGACCTTTCCTACAAATGACATCGCCGCGCACACCGAAATGTCCGGCGTCGTGCCCCCACGCGGGCCCGGCGCCGGCGGCGCTTCGAGGAGAGACGCAACCGTGTTCGAGCAACTCCTGAATTGGTTCGGCGACAAGGTCTTCCTGCTCCGGCAGCGGCACTACGGGCGCTCCATGGCCCGCGGGCACCACTTGCGGGCCAGCCGGCTCCCCGACTTCGGGAAGCTCGCCGACGCGGTCCGCCCGGCCGCGCTGCTGGCCTTCGCCAAGGGCAACGCCCAAGGCATCGCGGCGCTGGGACTCGTCGCGCTGATCGCCACGGGCGGCCTCCGCGCCGTCGGCTCGGTCTTCGCCCAGCCCGAGCCCGTCGCCCGCGCCGGCAAGGCCCACAACGTCTACTACTTCGACCTCGGCACGGGCGGGCTATACGCCGCCCCCAGCAACTCGCCCATGCCCATGCCCGCCCCCTCGGGCAAGCTCGGCCCCAACGGCACCCTCGGCGGCGTGCGCGCCTACGTCTTCGCCTGCGGCAACTGCGCCGAGCCCGCCGCCCGCTTCACCGGCTACATCGAGACCATCGACCCCGCATCGCTCGTCCCGCCCCCCGCCGAGGGCGAGGCCCCCGCGGCGCCCCCGGGACACACCGCCCTCATGGCCGCTTTCGGCCGCGTGATCGCCGTGCCCGACATCGAGCCGCGGTGGATCTCCCCCACCAGCGAGGAGGGGCTCGTCATCCTGCACCAGCTCCACAAGCAGTGCGGCGAGCAGCCGCTCAAGACCTGCGCGCCCTGACGCACGGCCGATCGCCGCGGCCGCCCACCAACCCTCCGCTCGACGCCCTCGCCCCCGCCCTGCGCGGTCGTATGATGTCGTCGTCCGTTGACCGGCCGGGCTCGACGGTTCGAGGCGGCCGCACGGATGTTCGTTGGGGCTCGCCATGCCGACGCGGGGCGCACAGCGCGGGATTTCCTTGACGCCGCGCCCCACGGCGATCGCACGAACCGTCATCACACTCACGACGCTCGCCGCGCTGGCGGCCTGCTTCGCGACGGCCACATTCGCCGCCAACCCGCCCTACCGCCTGATGGAGCGGATCTGGGTCCGCTACGAGCCCGATCCCACCACATTGACGCTGCTTCACCTCGACCAGGATGCCCATCTCGCCGGCGACCAGGAGCTCGACGCGATCGAGAAGGGGCTGCAAGCCACGCCGCCGGCGGCACCGAGCGCGATGGGCGACGGCCTCGACGAGGGCCGCGCCAAGCCGCGGGCCACAGGGCTCAACGCCGTGCCGGACTCCAGCCTGCAGAACCGCCCCGCGCGGCGGATCGGTCCCACCGAGTGGGCGGCCGAGGGCGTGCACGGCGGATCGCTCCACATGCTGGGCGGGAAGTCGGCCCTCGCGACGGCGGACGACCAGGCCCTGCGCGGCCGCGGCGGCTTCACGCTCGAGGCCTGGTTCAAGCCCGCCGACGACCAGGAAAGCATTCTCCTCTCGATGCCCGCGATGGGCGCCAAAGCGCCGGCCGCGCTGGAACTCCGCCGGACGGGCCCCGCGGCGATCCTCGCATTCTGCAACGGAAAACCGCTGGGCGAGGCGGCGAATGGCTTGCCGGCGAACGCATGGACGCACGTGGCGATCCTCGTCTATCCGCCGCGCACGGTTTCGGGAAAGAACGTCTACACGCCACGCGAGGCGACGTGGCAGATGCAGGTCCTACTCAACGCCCAGAGTGTGGCCCTCTTCGAGGACGAGGCGATCGGCACCGCGGCCGCCGGCTCCAGCGCGGACGTCTACGTGGGCAACGACCGCGCGAGCTCAGCCGGCTTCGTCGGGTGGATCGACGAGGTGCGCCTCTCCGCGGGCAACCGGCGGTTCTACGCCTACCGGCTGGAATCAATGTGCGTGCCGGAGGACCGCCCGATCGCCGACGGCCCGCCGTTCATGCGCGACCCCGCCGACGTCTCGCTCTACGCCTCCTTCGACCGCGGGCTTGAAGTAACCGGCGCGAACGCGGGCACGATCACCGGGAAGTTCCCCGAGCCCGCCAAGCCCGTCGCCCAGCCGGGCAAGCCGCCGCCCCCCGCGCCCAAGCCGATCGACCCCAAGACGCTGTTCGGCCCGGGCATCCGCGGAAACTCATTGGTCGCGGGACGGTCGGCACCGCCCGCGATCTTCACGCGCCCGCCCAACGCCGCCGACGCCGCCCCGCTGCTCGACGTCCGCCGCGGCTCGCTCGAGTTCTGGTTCAGCCCGCAGGACTGGGACAACGCCGAGCAGCAGGAAAACCTGGCGATGCAGCTCTTCGAGGTCCCGCTGCTCCGCGCCGGCGGGCCGACGGCGGCCGACAAGTCCGCCGCCACGCTCTGGGTCACCGCGCCGCGGCTCCGCTCGCTCAACAGCTCCGGCCCGCTCCCCTACTTCCTCGCCCCCGGCACGTGGCATCACCTGCTCATCACTTGGGACGGCGGCGACGAGCGGGTCTACCTCAACGGCCAGCCCGCCCCGCGCGACACCTTGCACGTGACCCGTCACGTCCCCTCCGCCAAGGAGGCGCCGACCGGGTTGGCGACGATGGTGGTCGGCGGGACCAACGGCGAGGAGGAGCCCGACCGCCGTTCGACGCTCATCGACGAGCTACGCCTCTACCGCCGGGCCCTGACGCCGCCCGAGGTCGTCAACGCCTACCATCGCGGCACCCCGCGCGGGGAACTCATCCCGCTCCCCTACGCGCAGCAGGAGATCGCGATGAACGCCCCGCTCCAACGCGTCGGCCTGCGCCTGGGGCTGCTGATGGGCGACCGCTCGCAGGTCCGCGGCGCAAAGGTCTCCATCGCCGGCCCCGACAGCGCGGCCGTGATGCCCGAACGAGTGTTCCCCTTCGACGCCGACGGGAAGATCTGCGCCGACGTCGAGAACCTGCCCGTCGGGTACGGCCTCCACCGCACGAAGATCGACTACCTCGGCGAAGGCGACAAGGTCCTGCACACCGAGACCGTCGAGCAGGACCGCCAGCCCCCGCGCTGGCTCGGCTGCACCGCGGGGATCCACGAGGGCAAGGTGCTTCCGGGCTGGTCGGAGATGACGGTCGACAACGTCCCGGGCAAGGGCGACGGGCAATGCGTCGTCCGCCTGATCGGGCGGGAGATCACGATCGGGCCCGACGGTTGGCCGAGCCGGATGGTCTCCGCCGGGGCGAACATGCTCACCAAGCCGATCGAGGCGCGGATCCGCACGGGCGGGGCCGACTTGGCGTGGAAACCCGCGGCGA
This sequence comes from Planctomycetota bacterium, assembly GCA_026386955.1. Taxonomy (GTDB): domain Bacteria; phylum Planctomycetota; class Phycisphaerae; order Phycisphaerales; family Phycisphaeraceae; genus JAPLMQ01. The sequence goes on along the minus strand of JAPLMQ010000090.1, from coordinate 299 downwards.
CCGAGCCTACGGTCGTCTCGGCCCGGGCCGACCAGGTCGTGACGCAGGGCGCGGCGCGGGCCGGGGCGTGGCAGATGCAGACGCGGCTCGCGTCGGAGTTCGACGGGATGATCAAGGTTGATGCGACCTTGACCCCCGACGCCCCCGCCGACCTCGAAGCCAGGGCAAACGCATATGGCTACCCGGCGATGAGTTTGAGGAGGAAGTCGTGGTCCCAGGCGGCGATCTTGCGTCGGCCGCGGATGCTCTTCCTCTTGGAGTGCCTGTCGCCGTGGGAACGCAGGAGGTTGAGGGCCAGG